>JAFSZU010000036.1 GCA_017455585.1 Bacteroidaceae bacterium
CGGCGGTGCTGACATCACGGCCGAGTAGGAAGCGGTCAATGAAGGCCTGCACTTCGGGCCATTGCTGTTCGGGGAGCTGACAGTGGCCATGACCTCCCATGATGCTCCAACCCATGCGGTCGGCGATGCCGAAACGTTCCCAGACCTTACAGGCGGCTTGGGCAGAGACCAGCATGGCACCGTCTGCGAGCCATTTGTAATCGGGATTGCCGAGCAGCAACAGGGCTCGTGGGCAGACCATGGCGCAGAGTGAATGTTGGTCGTAGGGCAGACGGAAGACGCTGTCGCCCGAGAAGTCTGTGCGCTGGCGTTCCAGGAACCAGTGATAGTCTGTCCGTTCGATGTTTTCCACGCTGTCCTTGCCGTGGGAAGCACGCCAAGCTGCCGCACCTCCCCCACCCGGCTCCTGGGCAATGGTGAGTGCCACCCGCTCGTCGAAGGCACCGCAGTAGAGGGCCATCTTGCCGGCGTATGAGCAGCCCGTGACACCTATGTGCCGGGTGTCTATCTTCGTCACCTCGGGTCCAAGCAGTTGCAGACCGTCGATGAGGCGGCTGAGGCCCCAGGCCCATTCGCTGTAGGCTCCGTTCTCCGTCAGCTGAGGATAGAGACGGTCGAAATTGTGCTCGCCGCGGTCATGGTGCTTGCGCCACTGAGAGTAGTCATTGACCTGACTCTCATGGTAGTTCATGGTGGCGACGGGGCGGTCCTCAAATAGCTGGCGCGGCAGCGAGAGCATACTGGTGCCAATCATCAAGGCGTATGGCGGTTGGCCCACGGAGGGATAATGGATGGTGGAGCGCAGCGTCAGAGACTGGCCGCTCACCGTCACCGTGACCACCAGCGTGTCTGCATCCATGAATGCCTGTACGCTTTCTTTGCTCACGGCGGGTTTCTCTCCAATGCCGTAGTGCTGGATCTGTGCAGCTATCTCGTTGCGCTTGCGTTCCCATTCACCGAAACTGCCGACACCCAACAGAGGGTCTGGCAGTTCATGAATGACGGGCAAGTCCGAAACTGCGGGCATCTCAGGTTTCACGAAGTCTGCCCCCGTATTCTCTGCATGATAGACCAGTGGTGGACAAGGGGTGAGCGATGTCTGTGCCGAAAGATGAGGGGCAAGAAAAAGACAAAGGAGGAGAGTGCAATAGCGGTGTAGCATGCGACTGGTTATCTCTTTCTGTACCATGTTGTAGTTGATGATAACAGTTAATAAGGGGGCGTGTTGCTTCTCTTTATCTGCCTCCACGTGTGGAACCGCTGCGGGAGCTTCTATTGGTGTTTCCGCTGACGGTGCCGCCACCTCCTGCAGAGCGGCCGCGAGTGGAGCCAGAGGACGTTGCAGGTGTCGTCGTGCGTCCTTCGTTGGTCACCGTGGCACGGCCCTGATTGGCATTTGTCTGGGGTTGTGTAGCGACGGAGGGAGCGCCGTGGTTACTGCGGTTGTCAAAATGTCCGTTCTGGGGCTGGTTGCCATTGCCGCCGCGATTACCGCTGTGATTGCCTCCGCGGTCGCCGTTGCTGCCCATTCGTCCCGTGCCATTGATGTGTGTATAGGAGGGCACCGAGGGAGCGCCGTAATTGCGGTTTGCATAATAGCTGTGATGTTCACGGTTATGTCCTCCGCGGTAGCTGCCATAGACGGTGGGACGGTCGAAGTAGAAGTGGCTGCTGTGTGTATAGCGGTTGCGCAGGTAGAGCAGGAAGTGGTTGCCCGAAGCCCAGTACATGGGTCGGTAGAAATCGACAATCTGCGTGTAAAGGTCCCATTGCCAGGCTGAAAGCACGTAGCGCAGGTCGCTGTTGCGGCGCATCCAGTAGATGCCGTCGAGGTCTGCGGGCGTGTTCAGGGACAGCAGATAATCGAGATTGATTTCATAGACGGCATCCATCTGTGAGGTGGAGAGCGAGAGCTCGTAGGCCATCTTATCGGTGAGGAAACTGGCTTCCTTGCGAGCTTTGTTGAAGCTCATGGCTGCGGCGGAGGTGAGTATCATCACCATCACTGCCAGGGTTGTCAAGATGCGTTTCATCGTAGTCTGTTTGTTTGAGAAGGTTGATTGTTCTGTTTGCTTATCACTGTCATCCAAGCCTCTTTTCTTGTTTGACACTGCAAAGGAACACATTTCCTGCGACATGACAAAGGGAAATGCCCGAAAGCTTCGCAGGAAAATTCCTACATGCCGGGGCATTCCCCTATAATGAACAGACGGATGCTCAGAGGGAACAGAAAAAGGAGCATCCGCAGATGCGGTTGCAAGTGTGGGAGCCTTTACTCTGGCTGCATGTTGGTATAGACGGTCTGGACGTCGTCGAACTCTTCGAGACGCTCCACCATCTTGTTCAGGCTCTCGCGCTGCTCGGGCGTGACGTCCTTGAGGTCGTTGGGGATATAGGTGAACTCACCGCCCACATCCTCGAAGCCGCTCTCCTCCAGATGCTTCTGGATGGCTCCGTAGCTCTTGGGGTCGCCGTAGATGGTGATGGTGCCTTCTTCCTCATCCTCGTCATACTCGTCTTCCACGCCGTAGTCGATGAGGTCCAGGATGAGCTCGTCCATATCCACTCCGTCCTTCTTCTTGAAGGTGAAGACACACTTGTGGTCGAAGAGGAATGCGAGGCTGCCCATCGTTCCGAGGTTGCCGCCGAACTTGTTGAAGACGCTGCGCACGTCGGCCACGGTGCGGGTGGGGTTGTCTGTGAGGGTATCTACGAAGACGGCGATGCCGTGGGGGCCGTAGCCCTCGTAGGTCATGCCCTTGTAGTCGCTCTGGTCCTTGCCCATTGCGTTCTTGATGGCGCGGTCGATGTTGTCCTTGGGCATGTTCTCGCGCTTGCAG
>JAFSZU010000037.1 GCA_017455585.1 Bacteroidaceae bacterium
GCCATCGCCCCAGAACCTCATGTTACCCAGCTTGATGGTTGCCGCACGCTGAGCCGTAGCACCCATGGGTCGGCTCAGGGTGATGGTGACGGGCAGACCCAAATAGTTGCCATCAGCATCTTTTTCGGGTTTGGCAGGCATGTCGCCCACGTCAATGACAAAGACACCGGGGTGCTCGGTACTGGGGGCACCCGTCTTGAAGGTGCCGCCGGCATCCGCCGCCCCAACTCTTGCACTGGTGATGGTGATGATGTCGTGAGTCTGTGCGTCGGCGGGAGTAAGTAGTCCCCCCAACAGCACCAGCAGCACCCATAGCCATCGGGCAGCGGGCACGTGTTGGATGAAAGTTGTTCTTGTTGCCATATTATGAATGAATTTTACGGTTTGTATATGCTGTTTTATTCGTATGTTCTGCTATTTTTCAAAATAATTGCCGAAATATTTGGCGGTGTCGCGGAAAGTTCGTACCTTTGCATCGTCAGATTCCATCCGCGCTTCCCGTTGACCAGCGTACCAGGGTGGAACTTATACGAACTTTAGAGAGTTCCCACCAGCTTCCCGCAGAACAGCCTACCCGGTGGGACTTTTTATTTGATACCGCAGGACTATGGAATATACGAAGCAAGCCATTACGATTGAACAGCAGGTGGGGCTGTTGCAGGAGCGCGGACTCGCCATCGATGATGTGCAGGAGGCTCACGACATGCTGTACCGTATCAGTTATTTCAGACTGGCCGACTACTGACGACCGATGGAGGCCGACCATGCCACGCGACGCTTCCGGGCGGGTGCCAACTTCCGTACGGTGGTGACGCTCTACCGCTTCGACACGGAACTGAAGAGCCTCCTCTTCCGGGCTATCCAGGAGATTGAGATAGCCATGCGCACCCGCATCATCCATCATTTCTCGTTGCAGTTCGGGCCGTTCTGGTTCATGGATGCCAGCCTGTTCAGCAACCAGTCGCTCTTCGACCAGCACCTGCGCATCTTGCGGCGCGACCTGCAACATTCTAACGAGGACTACATCACGGAGCACTGGCAGCGATACGACTCGCCCGACATGCCGCCTTCGTGGAAGACGCTGGAGGTGACGACCTTCGGGCTGCTCTCCCGACTCTACAGCAACTTTGCCGACCCCACGGCCAAGCATGTCGTGGCGTGAAGCCTCGGCATCAGGCATTACCTGATACTGAGAAGCTGGATGGTGAGCCTCGCCACGCTGCGCAACTACTGCGCCCACCATGCCTGTGTGTGGAACCGCCTGTTTCCCGTACCTCCGACGATTCCCGCCGATATGCCCAATGCGTGGATCGGCAATCTGGCCTTCAGCGCGAACAAGATCTATCCGCAACTCTGCTGCATAGCCTACTGGCTGAACGGCATCGACGCGCAGAACACCTTCGCCGCCGACCTGAAGGCGCTGCTGGCGAAGTACCCCACGGTGGACGCCGCCGCCATGGGATTTCCTGTTCATTGGCAGCAGGAGCCGCTGTGGCTGTAGCCCTCCTTTCCTCCCGTTCTCCTTAAGCAACAACAGCACCAACAGTGCCCACAGCCATCGGGTGGCGGGCACGTGTCGCTTGATTGTTGTTCTTGTTGCCATATTATGAATGAATTTTACGGTTTCGGCCCTCGTTGGCTGGCACCGCCCACAGCGTGGCCGTGTGCATGGGTGCAAAATTAACACCTTTTGGCCACAATGGGGCATTGCTGAGTGTGGAGTTTTGCGTTTCTACACAAAACTCCACACCCACACATACGTAACTCCACACTTTTCCTGTGCCTTACATGGTCTGTGTCTATTTGGCGAATGAGCCGCAAGCGGCTTTATCTCAGGACATACCCAGCAACCATTTCCATACGGGTATAACCTCTATCTCTGCCCGTCCAGCGTTGATGATTTCTTCTTCGTCCATCGTGATAATCATCATGCGCTGCAGGCGGAAGGCCCTGCTCATCTTTACCAGTGCTTCCGTCTCGCGCTGCCTTGTGCTGAAATCGCGGAGGCTGTATGAGACTTGTATCGCGAGCCCCTCGCCAGGCACATAGAAGTCCACCTCGACAGACTTATTATAATAATAAAGGTTGTCCTCCTCTTGGCCTCCGAAGCGCTTCATCAGTGTAATGGCGACCAAATTCTCAAGCAAACGGCTTAGAGGGTCTATCAGGTAGTTGTTCAACAGGCCGTTATCACAGAAATAGTGTTTGCAATTGGTCACCCGCTCTGAGAAGCTGTCAGTATAGTTCGTAAGACGGAATGTCATGAAAGCCTCATTCATATAGCCCAGATAGTCGCTGACGGTATTACGGCTGACCCGCTCCCCCGTGGACTTGAGTATGTTTGTCAGGCGCATCAGGGTCATGGGCTGCATGACGCTCTCTGCCAGTTTCCTGGTCAGCAGCCGTATCATCCCGCCTGAGCGGATGTCGTTTCGGGCAACGATGTCGCCAAGCACAATCTTCTGGCATAGCCAGTTCAGCCATTCCTGCTTGTCTATGCGGTCGAATGTCTCTGCGAAACCGCCATACTGGAAATAGTCGGTAAACAAGGCTCTCACTTGTGTGCGCTGGCCGTCTAACTGCCAATGCTGGCCAAGCTGGATGCCCTTGTATCGCAGGTATTCTGCAAACGAGAAGGGATAAACGTTACGCACGATGAAACGTCCCCCAAGCGTCGTGGCAATCTCGCGGCTCAGCATCTTGGCATTGCTCCCCGTCACCATCACCTGATAGCCGGTGTCGGCCAGCCTGCGCACGAATTTTTCCCAGCCCTCAACGTTCTGTATCTCATCAAGATAGACCACAGGCCGACGGCCTTGGTACAGCTCCTCATAACTTTGAATGATGCTGTCTAACTGGTTCATCTTCGTGATGCCGAGCCTGTCGTCCTCAAAGTTGATGTAGAGTATGTCCTCCCTCGACGACAGGCCGTCGGCTATACGCTGTTGGATGTGCTGATACAGCATATACGACTTCCCGGCACGCCGCAGACCTACAAGCACATAGCTGCCTGATGGCTCAAAGCGCACGTCACGCCTCACCAACGGGATTTGTGGTATCCTCTCCTGATTCTTCAGAACGATTGATTTGATGGTGTCCTTATCCATAATCGTAGAGATTTGTCTTTATACAGTGCATATTTTATGGGTTTGTTGCACTCTATGCGGTGCAAAGGTACAAATAAATTGTATATCTGCCAAAGAAATGCCATTTTTTTCGTACCTTTGCCGCGTCAAAGCAAAGGATTGTGACCATGACAGATGAACTCTTCTTCAATGTGATGCTGGCGGCGTCGAGCTGCATGATTGTGACGGGCCTCATCCTGGCCACGGTGAAGACACCCGCTGACGAGCGGACGGCGAAGTATCGCGTGGCGAAGTACGGGCTGACGGTGGCCGTGCTCGTCCTTGGCATACTGAACATGGTGCAGATAGGCTTTGACCCCGACGGCCTACAAGAAAACGCTTTACACGTGAGAGATATGGCGATATAAAGAAGAGCGGAAACCCGCACCGACATCCCGTCGGTTTCCGGCCATTCCCGAGCAAGATCGCCCATTCTCGCTGACGCGCCTACCCGTAGCCTTTCCCATAGACGCAGGGCGGGAAGCCGCGCCTGTCTCTGATTATTCGGTCATGATGGAATGATTATTCCATCATGACCGAATAATCATTCCATCATGATGGAATAATCAAAAAAAGCTGGTGAGTGTGCCAGAACTGATGGATTATACATGCCGCCCGATCGGGTACATTCGGATAATCATGTGGATAATCATTTTAAAAAAACGGGGCAATCTTCCAAAAAAGTTGGAACTTATGGAATAAAGGTATATCTTTGCAGCGCGATTGGGTTGCCGGTGTGCGGTTGTGCACGGGGTACGCGCGTACCTTAATTATATTATAAGTCGCTATCACAAAATATTTGCAGCGTTAGCATGGATGACCTGTTCAGAACCATAGCCTCACCATCAGAGGGCATCTACACGGAGAAGCGGAGCAAGTTCCTGGCATTTGCTTTTCCTGTGAAGACAACGGATGAAATCAAGGTGCTCTTGGAGGAGTACCAGAAGAGATACTATGATGCCCGCCACGTCTGCTATGCCTATATGCTTGGCCACGAGCGTCTTGTCTTTCGAGCCAACGACAACGGCGAACCCAGCGGTACGGCAGGGAAGCCTATTCTGGGGCAGATTAACAGCAACGAGCTGACGGACATTCTCATCATCGTCGTCCGCTATTTCGGGGGCGTGAAGTTGGGCACCAGCGGTCTCATCCAAGCCTACAAGGCCGCCGCGGCCGCGGCTATCGCTGCTGCCGACGTTATTGAAAAGACTGTTGACGGGCAAATCACGTTGGCCTTTGAGTATCCATTGATGAACCAAGTGATGCGAGTGGTGAAGGAGGAAGCCCCTGCCGTGCTCTCACAGGCGTTTGACAATGACTGTCAGATGACGCTTGCCATCCGGGCCTCTCTCATGGGGCGCCTGCGCCAGCGTTTGGAGAAGATTGATGGCGTCAGGATTACTTGAAGACAAAGTAAACGGCGAGCACCAGGCAGATGAACGCCGCCAGATGGTTCCAGTGCAGACTCTGGCCCTGGAACAGGAATCCGGCGATGGCGGTGAAGACGATGAGAGACACTACTTCCTGAATCACTTTCAATTGAACGAGAGAGAACGGCCCCCCGTTGCCTTCGAAGCCGATTCGGTTGGCCGGCACTTGACAGCAGTATTCCAGGAACGCAATGCCCCATGAAAAGAGGATGACGCCGATGAGCGGCCAGGAGGAGCTGATGCCGGACTGTTGCAGACGCAGGTGGCCGTACCATGCGAGCGTCATGAATATATTGCTCGTTATGAGCAGTAGAATGGTTTGCAGTGTTGCCATGACGGATGAGAAAACAGTTTTGTTAGCACGTTAGCATGTTAACACGTTAACAGGTTAACACGGTGACAGGTGGGATTGTGAATGGGTGAAAATGTGACGGTGTGAGTGTGTTAATATGTTAATTTGTTGATGAAATCGGCTGCAAAGTTACGTCATTTCCGTGAAAAGTGTGTATATTTGCGGCGAAAAAGTGTGGAAAAGGTTATGACAGTCCTCTGGAACGAGAAACTCATCGTGGAGCAGTTGCGTGACACGGCGCAGCGCGAACGTGCCTTCACATTGCTGGTAGAGCATTTCAAGGAACAGCTGTACTGGCAGATACGCCGCATGGTGCTCTCGCATGATGATGCCGACGATGTGCTGCAAAACACGTTTCTCAAGGCGTGGACAGGCCTCGACGGCTTCCGGGGTGATGCGCAGCTGTCAACGTGGCTCTTCCGCATCGCCAACAACGAGACCATCAACTTCCTGGAACGCCGCCGTCAGCAGATGAGTCTGGACGAAGACGGGGTGGCCAGCGCGGCAGCGACCCTGCAGAGTGATCCCTACTTTGACGGCGATGAGACAGCGCGGCAGTTGCAGGAAGCTATTGCGCAGTTGCCTGATAAACAGCGGCAGGTCTTTAACCTCAAATACTTTCAGGAAATGAAATACGAGGATATGAGTGAGCTCTTGGGCACCAGTGTGGGCGCGCTGAAGGCCTCCTACCATCACGCGGTAAGGAAAATTGCCGACTTTTTCCAGTCACGTGATTAAACCTTCTTTTATATACGATGTCAAAGAAGCAGACAAAACAAAAAGAACTATGAAGGAAGAAGATATGTTTCGCAAATATGATTCGGGGCGCAATCCTTTCCGCACGCCTTCGGGTTATTTCGAGGACTTCACGCCCCGGTTGATGGAGCGCATCAAGGCTGAAGGCCAGCAGACGGCAGCACAGCCCGCTCCTGTCAGAGTGACGGTGAAGCCTGTCCGGCGTCTGATGCGCTATGCTGCCGCAGCCGTGATTGCGGGCGTGTGCATAGGCGCTGGCACTTATCTCTATCAGCGGCAGCTCAATCTCCCGTCACCCTCTGATGCGATGGCAGAATATGTCCTCGACGAGGATGAGTTGGACGATGTCCTGGATTATGAGATGTTGGATAACAGCAAGATAGCCTATTATCTGACAGAAGCTTATTAAGCTTAGGGTTTAGAGTTTAGAGTCTTTCTGCATTATCTGTGATTACTGCGAGAGACGAGAATTGAGAATAAAAAGACAAACATTATGAAGAATCTTTTGATAGCACTGATGTGTCTCCTGCCTGTCTTGGGCATGGCACAGTCTCAGACACCCAAAAGCGACCGGCCTTTTGACCCGCAGAAGTTCCAGCAGATGGTGGAACAGTCACTCACAAAAGCTGCCAGTCTGACCCCCGAAGAGGCCAAGGCGTTCTTTCCCCTTTATAATGAAATGCGTGACAAGCAGCGGGAGATGGGCAAGCAGATCCACGAGCTGAAGAAGAATTGTGGCGGCGATTCCAAGTCGTGCTCTGCCACGATCCTGCGCATCAAGCAGCTGCAGGTGGAGACGGCAGAACTGGAACAAAAGTATTATCAGCGTATGCTCAAGGTGGTTCCGCCGGAGAAACTCTTCAAGGTGATGCAGGCCGAGGATGACTTCCATCGCCGGATGGTGCAAGGCCAGCGCCGCAGACGTGGCGGCGAGAGGCCCGATGGCAAGCAGGGTGGGGAACCGCGAAAGCCGTGAAGTCATGGGTTACCCTATTGAAATGAAGGTGGAGGCGTATTCTTCTGATACGCTTCCATTATTCTTTTATGATACGGCTACAACGAAAATTCGCACAATTTAATCATCTGAATTAAAAATATTGAGCCATTTGTGAGGCTGTTCGGAAATAATGTCGTACCTTTGCGCCCGCGATAAAAATAATACACACACACTGATATGATTAACATTACACTCCCCGATGGCACCGTCCTCAAGCGCGAGGCGGGTGTGACGGGTTATGAGATTGCCGAGAGTATTTCGCCGGCTTTGGCACGTAGCGTGGTGAGCTGCGGAGTGAACGGCGAGACAGTGGAGCTGAACCGCCCCATCAACGAGGACGCTGAGTTTGTGCTCTACAAATTTGAGGATGAGCAGGGCAAGCACACCTTCTGGCACACCAGTGCCCATCTGCTGGCCGAGGCGTTGCAGGAGCTCTATCCTGGCATTCAGTTCGGCTTCGGTCCTGCCATCGAAAACGGTTTCTACTATGATGTGCTGCTGCCCGACGGCAAGCAGATCGGCGAGAGTGATTTCCCCGCCATCGAAGAGAAGATGAAGGAACTGGCTGCCAAGAAGGAACCCGTGGTGCGCCAGGAAGTGTCCAAGGCTGATGCCCTGAAGCTGTTTGGCGCAGCAGGTCAGACCTTCAAGTGCGAGCACATTGACCAGGACCTGGAAGACGGTACCATCACCACCTATACCCAAGGCAACTTCACCGACCTCTGCCGTGGCCCGCACCTTGTCAATACAGGTGACATCAAAGTGGCCAAGGTGACGGGTGTGGCCGGCTGCTTCTGGCGCGGTGATGCCACCCGCGAGAGCATGCAGCGCCTCTATGGCATCAGCTTCCCCAAGAAGAAGATGCTGGACGATTACCTGCTCATGCTGGAAGAGGCCAAGAAGCGCGACCACCGCAAGATTGGCAAGGAGATGGAGCTCTTCATGTTCTCTGAGCGTGTGGGCAAGGGTCTGCCCATCTGGCTGCCCAAAGGCACCGACCTGCGTCTGCGCCTCCAGGAGATGCTGCGCAAGATACAGAAGCAGTATGGCTATCAGGAGGTTATTACCCCCAATATTGGCGGTAAGAACCTCTACCAGACCTCCGGCCACTGGGATCATTATGGCAAGGACAGTTTCCAGCCTATCCAGACGCCGGAGGAAGGCGAGGAGTACCTGCTGAAGCCGATGAACTGCCCCCACCACTGCGAGATTTTTGCCAACCGTCCACGCTCCTACAAGGAACTGCCTTTCCGCTGTGCCGAGTTCGGTACAGTCTATCGCTATGAAATGAGCGGCGAGTTGCACGGCCTCACCCGTGTGCGTTGCTTCACGCAGGACGATGCCCACATCTTCTGCCGTCCCGACCAGGTCAAGAGGGAGTTCATCAATGTGATAGACATCATCCAGAGGGTCTTCGCCACCTTCGAGTTCAGCGAAGAGAACGTGGAAGTGCAGATTTCATTGCGCGACCCCAAGGACAAAAAGAAGTACATCGGTTCCGACGAGGACTGGGCCAGCGCAGAGCAGGCCATCGTGGACGCCTGTGCCGAGAAGGGCATGAAGGCCCGCAAGGAAGTCGGCGAGGCTGCTTTCTATGGTCCCAAGCTGGACTTCATGGTGAAAGATGCCATCGGCCGTCGCTGGCAACTGGGAACCATCCAGGTGGATTATCAGCTCCCGCAGCGCTTCCAACTGGAATACACGGGCGAGGACAACCAGAAGCACCGTCCCGTGATGATTCACCGTGCACCCTTCGGCTCCATGGAACGTTTCGTGGCTGTGCTCATCGAGCACACCGCCGGGCATTTCCCCCTCTGGCTGACACCCGACCAGGTGGCCGTGCTGCCTATCTCCGACAAGTTTGTCGATTATGCCAAGCAGGTGCAGGACATCCTGGGACAGGCCGACGTGCGCACTGTGCTGGACGACCGTGCCGAGAAGATTGGCCGCAAGATTCGTGACAACGAGATGAAGCACATCCCCTATCTGCTCATCGTGGGCGAAAAAGAGGCCGCAGAGGGTACCGTCAGCGTTCGCAGACAGGGTCAAGGCGACCAGGGAAGCATGAAAATCGAGGATTTTGCAAAGAAAATCAACGAAGAAGTGCGTAGTATGACAGAAAAGTACTAACTTTGCGCCCGCATTCCATCAAACGGAATCATGTCATTAAACGTTAAACAATAATCATTAAACTTCGGCCACGGCCGAGTCTATGAAGAAAAACAACCTCAAGAGCCAGTACCGTATCAACGAACAGATACGTGTGCGCGAAGTAAGAATCGTTGGCGATGACATTGAATCGTCGATTATGAACATCCGAGACGCTCTGCATCTGGCAGAGCAAAAGGGTGTTGACCTCGTGGAGATTTCGCCCAATGCCGACCCTCCCGTCTGCCGACTCATCGACTACTCCAAGTTCATCTATCAGCAGAAGAAGCGCCAGAAGGAGATGAAAGCCAAGCAGGTGAAGATAGAAGTCAAGGAAATCCGCTTCGGACCGCAAACCGATGACCATGACTACAACTTCAAGCTCAAGCATGCCCAAGGATTCCTCTCCGATGGCGACAAGGTCAAGGCATACGTCTTCTTCCGGGGACGCTCCATCCTCTTCAAGGAACAGGGCGAGGTGCTGCTGCTGCGCTTTGCACAGGATTTGGAGGAATATGGCAAGGTGGAGTCGATGCCCGTGCTGGAAGGAAAACGCATGACCATGTTCATTGCCCCCAGGAAGTCCGCTCCCAAGAAGGTTGCTGCGTCCGATGATGACGATTTGGACGATGACGACTTGGACGATGAAGAGACTGAAGTACAGGAACCCGTCCGCAAGAAACCCCAGCAGAAAGCCCAGAAAGAGTACACAGGGCCAAAAGTAGAGGGCGAGGACTTCGATGATTGAAAGATTTAAGGATTTGAGGATTTAAAGATTGCCTTGCGCATCCTAAATCATCAAATATAAAATCATAAAATCATTAAATGTAAAAACGGATTGCGCGCTGCGCCCGGTATATGCGTTGCCGCGTCCATTCATTAATAACAATTAAAAACAAACAAAAAATGCCAAAAGTAAAGACTAATTCCGGCGCCAAGAAGCGTTTTGTGCTCACCGGAACGGGTAAGATCAAGCGTCACCACGCTTATCACAGCCACATCCTGACAAAGAAAACCAAGAAGCAGAAGCGCAACCTGCAGCACAGCGACCTCGTCGTCACTGCCAACCGCAAGCAGGTCCGCGAACTCCTCCTCCTTCGCTAATCACTGTTCAGGATAGAGAGTTAATCAAGTATTTCTTCGGAAATCACCCAAAGTCAAACCGAACGCATGTGCTTTCAAAGAGATGAGAGATAACAATCTTTAATCCGCCATCGTTCACAAACAAAACAAAATTATGCCAAGATCAGTCAATCACGTCGCTTCACGTGCAAAAAGAAAGAGAATCCTGAAGCTCACCCGCGGCTACTTCGGTGCCCGCAAAAACGTCTGGACCGTCGCCAAGAACACTTGGGAGAAAGGTCTCACCTACGCTTACCGTGACCGTAAGAACAAGAAGCGCAGCTTCCGCGCCCTGTGGATCCAGCGTATCAACGCTGCCGCACGCATGGAAGGCATGAGCTACAGCCAGCTCATGGGTGCCCTGCACAAGGCTGGTGTGGAAATCAACCGCAAGGTCCTCGCCGACCTGGCCATGAACCACATCGAGGCTTTCAAGGCTATCGTTGCCAAGGTGCGTTAAGCCACCAGACAAGAATAAGCTTTTATTCCCTTTTTTGACAGCAAATCTCCACGGTTGAGGTTCTTATCTCTTCCGTGGGGATTTTTTTGATTGCCTTTACAACTATGGCTCCCGACTTTTTGAACCACGAATTACACGAATCTCCTTTCCATTTGTCATCATATCATAAAATAACTACTTACCTATATTATAAGAGGGAGAAACCATAACCCTGCCATTCTTGATGTAGAGTCCTTTGTGGGGACGTCGGGAGAGTCGGCGGCCAATGAGGTCGTAGTAGTAGTCTTGATGCTTTTGCGCCATCATGCTGGTGTCGCCGATACCATTGGAGGAATTGAAAATGACGGTGTAGGTGCTGGCAGCAGTGGTGTGGAAGGATAACAGCTCGCTTGCTTCTCGGGCATCTGTCAGCGGTTGTCCTTCTGCATCCAGCACTTCCATCTGTTTGTCCTCTGGAATGATGATGCTGCAATCATTGCCGGCCAGTGAATGGATGGTTGCCTCTATGGTGTTGTCATCCCATTGGATATCCACTTGGAACCCGCCTTCTGCGCGCAGACCCGTGATGCTTCCGCCAGCGCTCCAAGCGTCGGGCAGTGCGGGCAGTAAACGCAGTGTCTCTCCCTGACTTTGCAGCAACATTTCTGTAATACCCGCCGTGGTGCCCAGATTGCCGTCTATCTGGAACGGTGGATGGGCAGAGAAGAGGTTGCAATAGATGCCTGAGTTCTTGGGATCCGTGCTGATATTGTAGGTCCTCGCATGTTTCAGGGCACTGCGCAGGATGTCGTGACAACGTTCTCCTTCGCCCATCCGTGCCCACAGGCAGAGCTTCCAAGCCATGGACCACCCCGTGTTGCGTTCACCACGAAGCAACATACTGTTGCGCACAGCCTCTGTCAGCTCTGCCTTGTTATTCAGCATATTGAAGGGATAGAGGCAAAGGAGGTGCGAGACATGGCGGTGCTGCTGCTCCGTCGCTTTTGTGTAAGGGTAATGCTTCCATTCGCGCAGCAGCAGGTCGCCTCGCCTGATGCCGTTCACCTCCGTTCCGTAGGCACCCGTGTAGGTCTCGGTGTGCAGCCCGTTGTCCAATTCCGCGAACTTCCTCCGGATGGCTATGAGTCTGTCGTTATTGATTCCGGCCTTTTGCAAACCTATGATATCGATGGCCTTCAGGGTAAAGTCGAAGAGATTCCAGACGCATTGCTGCGTGTGTGCCGTGCCGTCGTCCAATGGCCCCTGCTCAGGACTCCACTCGCCCGGTGCCACCCATAGCCCGTCCACCTTGTCGCGCACCAACCGCTCCATCCAGAAGTCGATGGCACCGAGCATCACGGGCAGTGCCCTCGTGCGCAGAAAGTCCCTGTCCTGCGAATAGACATAGTGCTGCCAGAGGTGCCAGCAGAACCAGGCCGGTGTGGCACAGCAGACGTGGTTCGGATACCAGGGGTCGCAGTGTCCCAGGGGCGTGCAGATAAAGGAACAGAGCCATCCCTGGGTGATGCCTGTCATCTTGCGGGCGTAGTCGTGCCAGAAAGACTGCTCCATGGCTCCCGTGTAGATATAGTTGAGCAGCGGAGCGGCGGTCTCTGCCAGGTTTGTGGGTTCTGCTGCCCAGTAGTTCATCTCCACATTGATGTCCGAGACGATGGCGCAGTGCCACGGTGGCGTGTTTGTGTTACACCAGATGCCTTGCAGATTGCTGGGCAGGGCACCGTCGCGCGAAGTGGCAATCTGCAAGTAGCGGCCGTAGTAAAAGAATAACTGCTGTAGGAAGCATCGTTCATCAGCCGTCGCCGATTCAGCCTCCATCACCAGCTCATCGGTGGGGCGATTACAGCGGGCGTTGTCCAAAGAGAATGTCACCCGCTGGAACAGTTGCTGATAATCCCTGACATGTTCATCCCGCAAAGTCTTCCACCCGTAGGCAGTCGCACTGGCGATGCGTTGCTGTGCAGCTTTCATGGTATCGTAGCTGCGATTCACATATCCCGTGACCTCGGATTGGTAGTTGGTCTCAGCGGTCAGCACCACCGTCATCTCGCGGGCGTTGCTCACCATCAATCCGTCCTCGGTCGCTTGGATGACAGCCCCTTGGTTCACCATCACCTGCACCACCGTTGATGCTGTGATGCTTATCAACGATGTCTGCATGGTGATGCGGTTCCCGCTGTAACTGACGGTCTCGCCATGTGTCCCTTCCAAGCGGATGCGCTGCTGAAAGCCAGTCGGTTGTGTTGCTGTCTGATGAATGACGAGGCATCGTGCGGGCCAACTGCACAGATATTCCCTGCGGATGTGTCCGCCTTTCCCTGTCTTGCTCCATTCCGTCTCTGCAACGGCTGTCGCCAGATTCAGGGCGAAGTGGTAGTCTGTGACATCACTTGGCGACAAATCCTCGATATACAGATAACCCAGATTCTGGTAGTTGCCGTATTCTGTGTCGCTCCCTTCCCACAGCGTCTTCTCATTCAATTGGATAACATCCTTGTCAATGCCGCCAGAGAGCATCGCCCCCAGATGCCCGTTGCCCAGTGGCAGGTAGTATTCCATCCATGAGTTCTTGGAGTCACGCTGGACTGCTGGCTGCAAATACCACAGCGTCTGTGCATTCTCCGGTTGATAGTTCCCGCTGCCCACCACGTTGATGGCAGTACCGTATGCGCCGCAGAGCAGCATCCATAACGTCACAAGAGCAGATTTCACTTGTCGCATAGTCATTGTTTTTTGTGTGTTGATAACTGCTGCAAAGTTACAGACAACAACATGAACATGCAGTGAGTAGCTCATGGAAAAGCAAAGGTGCACCCGAATGACTCAATCTCCTAACACATAGATATATAGAAGAGAATCCCCCAGGCTACTCATGGAAAATATGTAGCCTGGGGGATGGAAACATCCACATAAAAGAGTGCTATCACATGCCTACACTACAAGGTATTGAGCACTTGTTCAAAGGGAATGTCGGGGTCTTCCTCATGGAAGATGTCTTTCTTGATGCGGAGCTTGCGGTGCTGCACGGCGGAGATGCTGACACCATAAATATTGCCGATGGCGCGGTTGGTGAGGCGCAGACGGGTGAGGATGCAGAGCTGCAGGTCTTCCTCCTTCAGTTCTGGGAATCGCTGGCGCAGCCGTGCAAAGCGGTCATTGTCAATGGCATCCAGCGTGCGCTCTATCTCAGCCCACTCCCGTTGCAGGAGGGTGATGTGTCGCTCGCTGCTGGCATCCAACTTCTGTATGACAGCGGAACGCTCCAGGATGAAGTTCTTCAGGAACTCGATGGCTCCGTCGCGCTGCCGCAGTTGTTCGCGCTGTGCCTCGGCCTCCTGTTGATGCAGTTGCAGCTCATGCTGATGCCGCTGCATCTCTTGTTCGTGCAGCAACGCCCTTTGCCGAAGCCGGCTGCGAACAACGAAGGCAGCGGCCGCTACCAGCACCAATGCCAGCAACAAACCTCCCCAGAGCATACGACGCTGGAGGACGGCCCTGTAGTGCAGCCGCTCGTTCTCACGCTCTTGTTGGAGGGCGGTCTGATAATAGTCATCTTTCTGGCGGAGAGCCTGATAATACAGCTCCTCGGCATTCTGGAAGGCGGAATCAATGGCTGCCTCAGCGGCTTCCGTGTCGCTGCGTCGCATGGCCAGCTTGGCGAGATTGCTCTGAATGATGTAGGTGGTTTGCAGGTCATCGCCAGGCTGCATACGCCGATAGACCGCCTCTGCCGCAGACAAAGAGTCGCAGCTCACGAGGCAGCGAGCCAACACCTGCTGAGTACCGAGCAACAGCTCTTCCGGCGCACAAGCCTCGGCCTGACGGGCATAGCGGAGTGCAGTCTTGAAATCATCCATTGCCCAGTAAATGTTTGCCAAGCTGGTGAGCGTCTGGCACACCTGTTCTGTCCCCAAGCTGTCACGGGATGCAAGGGCAAGCTCGTAGGCGAGGCGGGTATAGGCGAGGGCTTCGTCAAACGAGCCGTCCTCGTTGAAAGCCAGCTGGCTCGCATACGTACCTATATAATCTAAGAGGATGATGTGGTTGCGCTCGCTGTCTGGGTGCCGCTCGTAGGTGGCCAGTGCCTGCTTGGCCAGTTCAAGGGCGGCGGCGGTATTGCCCCAAGAGAGGCTCTCCGCCAGCCGCAACTCGGCCAGATAGCGCGTGTGGAAGTCGCTCTCCTGCTCTGCCTGGGTGATGGCTTGTCGCAACAAGGTTTCTCCCTGCCGCACGCTGTCCTTGTCCAGAGCTGCCAACGCCAGTTCATACTGCTCTTGTGCGGACAATAGTTTGCCCGTCGGTTGTTCAGAGCCGTCGTGACAGGTCAGGCACAACACCATGACCACCAGCAGCAAGACCTTTATCACACTTTGCATAGACCTATAAATATTTTCTTTTACCACAGATTACACAGATTACACGGATTCACCTACCACGGGCTATCTGTTTTTTTGTCTGTATTCCACAGATTATCGGGCGATGCCATTCCCGACCTTCAGCTACCTACCCGCCTTTCAAGGCTTTCAAGAGGTCGCACGGAATAACATTCAGCACCTGCGTAGCGTGCTCCTCGGAAATCTGTGTAATACATATAGAAATTTCATAACCAAAGGACATGTAATCTGTGAAATCTGTGTAATCTGTGGTTTTATAATCATATAAGCTATTGTGCCACTCGTATCTGCCCATTCTCGATATAGATTCCCTTGGTGGGAGGTGTGGTGAGGCGGCGACCCGTCAGGTCGAAGCAATTTACCATTTTACCATTTACCATTTGTTTGTCTTGGAGGTCGCGCACAGGTGTGTGGTCATCAAGAGGGAGCGGGAGGGTGAGCGAGGCAGTATATTGCTCTTCACTGTTCTCCACCGTGAGTGTGTAAGTGCCTTCTGCATAGTTTGAAAGATCTGTGTTCAGTGCCACTACATTGCTCGTTCGCACCTCCTTATGATACACGTCCTGACCAGCCTCGTCCTGCATGGTGATGATATATGACCCTAATAGCGGTTTCAGATTCACAAAGAGTTTCGTGTCAGAATACTCGCCCGAAATATTCTCCCCTTCAGTGTCATTTGCTTCCGACAAACGCCTTGCACGCTTAGGCTCGCTCACTTGCTCTGGATATAATTGTGAATTGTTCCTTCCTGGTGCCTTGGGTCGCGGTTTCGTCGTGTGCGTGAAGTCCAGCCACTGCTTCTTGACATCGAACTCGCTTGGGATGCCCTCGTCTCTCAGGTAGATGGCTTCATCACCCAAGGAGCAGGAGATGAGTATCTCATTCATGAGACCTGTTGGGTAAAAACCAAGGACACTCTCCATAGGACTCGTGAATCCACCCACACCTTCCATCCAGTAAGGCACTGTCTCCTCTGTACCTCCTTGGATTTGTATGTAGGTGCATA
>JAFSZU010000038.1 GCA_017455585.1 Bacteroidaceae bacterium
GTCGCCGAGGCCGTAGCGCACGCCCAGGGCCTGGATGATGTTGTTGACCTCCTCGTGCTCGAATGCCTTGTGCCACATCACGCGCTCGACGTTGAAGATTTTGCCTCGTATGGGCAGGATGGCCTGTGTGAGTCGGCTACGGCCCTGTTTGGCGCTACCTCCTGCGCTGTCGCCCTCGACGATGAACATCTCGCAGTTGGCGGGGTCGCGGTCGCTGCAGTCGGCCAGTTTGCCGGGCAGACCGCCGCCGGACAGCGGTGACTTGCGCTGCACACTCTCGCGGGCCTTGCGGGCGGCCACGCGCGCGGTGGCGGCCAGGATGACCTTATCGACGATGAGCTTGGCCTCCTTGGGGTGCTCCTCGAGGTAGTTGCTCAGCGCCTCGCCCACGGCCTGCTGCACGGCACCGGCCACCTCGCTGTTGCCGAGCTTGGTCTTGGTCTGTCCCTCGAACTGCGGCTCGGCCACCTTGATGCTGATGACGGCTGTGAGTCCCTCGCGGAAGTCCTCGCCCGAGATCTCCACCTTGTTCTTCTCCAGCTTCTCCAGCTCCTTGCTGCACTGCTCCTCGGCGTACTTCTTCAGCGTGCGTGTGAGCGCCATGCGGAAGCCCTGGAGGTGTGTGCCGCCTTCAATGGTGTTGATGTTATTGACGTAGGAGTGCAGGTTCTCAGAGTAGGCCGTGTTATACATGATGGCGCACTCGATGGGGATGCCCTGCTTCTCGGTGTTCAGATAGATGACATCGTTGAACAGGTGGGTGCGTGTGCTGTCGATGTAGCGGACAAACTCCTGCAAGCCATCCTTGCTGAAGAAGACGTCCTGACGCGTGTTGCCCTCCTCGTCGGGGCGCAGGTCGGTGAGCGTGATAGTGATGCCGGCATTGAGGAAGGCCAGCTCTCTCATGCGGTTGGCCAGGATGTCATATTTATATTCGGTGGTGATGAAGATGCTGCCGTCTGGCCAGAACTGCTGGCGCGTGCCCCGCAGCGTGGTCTCGCCCACGACCTTGACATCATAGAGCGGTTTGCCTTTCTCGTATTCCTGCTGGTAGATCTTGCCATCGCGGAAGACCTGGCTCGTCATGTGAGAACTCAGTGCATTCACGCAGCTGACGCCCACGCCGTGCAAACCGCCGGAGACCTTGTAGGAGCCCTTGTCGAACTTGCCGCCGGCATGGAGCACGGTCATGACCACTTCCAGGGCGCTCTTGTGCTCCTTCTCGTGCATATCCACGGGGATGCCGCGGCCGTTGTCCTGCACGGTGATGCTGTTGTCGGCATTGATGGTCACTTCGATATGCGTGCAATAGCCCGCCAGCGCCTCGTCAATGGAGTTATCGACTGTCTCATAGACAAGGTGGTGAAGGCCTTTCTCGCTGATGTCACCGATGTACATGGCCGGACGCTTGCGCACGGCTTCCAGTCCTTCCAGAACTTGGATGTTACTGGCGCTATAGTCCGCGCCGTTGAGGATTTCTTCGTCTGTCATAGTAGAACGTTGATTGAATCATAGCAACTCACCGAGCCGTCGGGGACTCTGCAATTGCGGTGCAAAGATAGAGAAAAAAAGCGAGAGCCGAAAGCATCAAGCAGAGAGTTTCGCGTGAAACAGCAAAAGATTAACATCTTTTCACGCGCGCACGCGCGCATATTATATATAGGTATCAAAAAAAGAGCAGCGTACCTCTCGGCAAGCTGCTCTCAAAACGAAATCTATTTATTATTTGCTATGGACTTTGTTTGAGTGGAATGAGTGGACACTCAAACTTCAGGGAGGAATGTTTACGGTGGAACTACGCCAACTTCTGGATGTAGCGGGCCAGCTTGGACTTGAGGTTCGAGGCCTTATTCTTGTGAATGAGGTTGGTCTTAGCCAGCTTGTCAAGCATCTTCTGGACTACGGGGTACTGCTTCTCTGCCTCAGCCTTCTCTGTGGTGGCACGGAGCTTGCGCACGGCAGCACGCATAGCCTTAGCATAGTAACGGTTGTGGAGACGGCGTTTCTGTTCTTGACGGATTCTCTTGAGTGATGACTTATGATTTGCCATTTCAATTAACGATTTGACGATTTACGATTTACGATTGATTGTAGTCCATAGCAGAGTCGAACTGCTCTTTAGAGAATGAAAATCTCTCGTCCTAACCGATAGACGAATGGACCAAGGTGTTTGACGCTTTGACCATTTACCATTTACAACTTTCCACTTACCATTTACCACTTACCATTTTGTGACAGTGGATTGTCGTTTCACAGCCGGATATAGGTCATTTCGTCATTTGCGGGTGCAAAGGTACGGCAAAAAACCTTACCCGCCAAACATTTCGAGGAAAAAAATCAGAATGGAGCTGATTTTTCTGCTTTTCCTGCCCTGCATTCATCTTTATATACTATTTTTGCAGATAAAACAAAGGGTAATGCGCTCATACGGTATCGTCCTTCATCCGCTCCGCTTCAACGACACACAGGTGATAGCAGACGTCTTTACAGAAGCCGCGGGAACCGTGTCGTTTATTGACAGGCTCCCGCGGTCCGGGCGTGCAGGCATCAAAGCCAGTATATGGCAGCCGCTCTCGATGGTGGAAATTGTCTGGGAACACCGGCCCAAACTGAACTTGCAGAGGCCGCGCGAGATCAACTTGTGGCATCCCTGGCGCCAGCTGCCGTTTGAACCGGCCAAGGCAGCGATGGGACTGTTCCTCGGCGAGTTCCTGTATAGGGCGTTGCGTCATGAACAGGAGAATCCTCCGTTGTTCCAGTATCTGGTCAACGCCCTGCGATGGTTGGACGAGGCGCAGAAGGGATATGCCAATTTCCACATCGTCCTGCTGCTGCATCTGACGCGCTTCCTGGGCTTCATGCCGCTGGCAGAAGACTGGCACACGGGCGATTTCTTCGACCTGCAAGCGGCCACCTTTGTCCAGCAACGGCCCCTGCACCCCAATTACTTGGAGCCGGAAGAGGCAGCGTTAGTGCCCAAGTTCCTGCGCATGGACTTGCGGTCCATGCGTCCCGTGGGACTGAATGGCGAACGCCGGAACCGCATCCTGCAACTCATCACAGACTTCTATCGCCTCCACGTTCCCGACTTCCCAGAGCTGCGAAGCCTCGGCATATTGGCCGAGGTCTTCGCGCGCGAACATTAATATATTATTAGTAGCTGAACAAGACAGCTTGATTATTCAGCCTTGTAGCCGGCAATCTTGGCCATGGCGGGGGCAATCTCTATGTTGTCGATGCGTCCCTGGAAGACTTCCGTGCCGGGGCCTATGGCATAGACAGGCACGTAGCCGTTGCTGTGGCCGCCGCTGGCCCAGCTGATGAGGGCCACCTCGCTGAGGATGTGCTTGGTGGTCTCGCCCAGGTCGTTGATGCGGTCCTGCACCTTGTCATTGTCGGCCATGGCTTTCTCGATGGCGTTCCAGCGGCGCTGGATGCGTTCCTGCTGCTTGTCGGTGAGCTGGATGCCGGCACCGAAGCCCATCTGCTCCTTCAGCACCTTCTCCACAGCCGCCCACGTGAACTTCTTCGGTGCCTTCTTGTACTGCTCGCCCAGCATCCACTTCAGCTCGTCGGTGCTCTTGTGCTGGAAGCGCAGGAGGTCTGTGTGCAGCTCGTAGGGGCCCTTGCCCATGACGAGTCCGCCCGTCTCGTGGTCTGCGGAGATAACGATGATGGTCTCGTCGGGGTGCTGCTGGTAGAACTCATAGGCCACCTTGATGGCTTTGTCAAAGTCCAGCACCTCGTTGATGGCGTTGCCGATGTCGTTGCGGTGGCAGGCGTAGTCGATCATGCCGCCCTCGATCTGAAAGAAGAATCCGTTCTTCTGCTTGCCCATCAGATAGTTGATGCCGGCACGGGTGATCTGCTCCAGGGTGAGGTCGTTCTTGTCCTGGTCGAGGGCGTAGGGCAGGTGGTCGCTGCCCAGTTTCTCGTTCTGGTAGTCACTTTGCAGGAGGATGAGTTTGTCGGCCTTGCGACCTTTCTTCTCATATTCCTTGTAGCCGCCGGTGAGGATGGTGTAGCCCGCAGCCTTGGCCTGTTCGCGCAGGGATGGTTCGCCCTCCTTGGTGTTGGGGCGGTGGAAGTCACAACCGGCGAAGAAGTCGAAACCGCTGCGGCAGAGATCCTGCCCCAGTTCATAGTACATGTTGCGGCTGGGCTGGTGGCCGTAGAAGCTGGCAGGTGTGGCATGTGTGATGGCCACGGTGGTGGCCACGCCCACGGCGGCTCCGGCCTTCTGTGCCCAGACAGCGATACTGGTGCAGGGGGTCTGCAGGTCTTCGAGCACGCCGATGGCGCCGTTCTTGGTCTTCTTGCCGCAGGCCAGGGCGGTACCTCCGGCGGCGGAGTCTGTCACGCCGTTGGTGGCGGAGTAGGTGTTGACCAGTCCCACGACGGGGAGGCTGGACATGAGGATGGGTTCGAAGCCGATCTTGCCCTTGATGGCAGCCAGATAGGTCTCGGTCACGTTGATTTGGTTGACGCCCATGCCGTCGCCGATAAAGTAAAAGACATACTTGACCTCGGCCATGGCGGCGAGGCTCACGAATGCTGCCACAAGGCAGCTGAGGAAACGTTGTTTCATAGTTGATGGTTTATGGTTTAAATTCGTTTTATGGTCTTGATAGTCTTGATAGTCTTGATATTCTTTATAGTTCCTATAGTTCCTATAGTTGCTATAGTCTCTATAGCTTCTATAGTTTCTATAGTCTCTATAGCTTCTATAGCATCTATAGCATCTATCTCGTCTATTCCTCCACCACCGTCTTGAGGATCATCACGTCTTGGAGCGGGCGGTCATCCTTGTCGGTGGCAGTGGCCTGTATCTCCTTCACCACCTTCATGCCGTCAATGACATGGCCGAAAACGGTGTAGGTGCCGTCGAGGTGGGGCGAGCCGCCGTGAAGCAGGTAGTCATCCCACATCTCCTTATTCATCTCGATGCCTTTCTCCTGCAGGGCTGCCCGCTGTTTGCCCAGCGAGCTCTCGCCCCAGGAGCGCCCATAGACGATGTAGAACTGCGAGCCGCTGCTGCGCATCTCAGGGTTCACATCGTCGCCCTCGCGGGCTGCGGCCAGCGCGCCGCGGACGTGGTAGAGCCACGGCAGGTTGAACTCGGCCTCGATGGTGTAGCCGGGGTCGCCCTCGCCCAGCGGTTTCTCGCGGGATGGAGAGAGCAGCGTGCCGTCGGTGGCACGGCGCACACGGCTGTCGGGGTCGCCGCCCTGAATCATGAAGTCCTTGATGACGCGGTGAAAGAGCGTGCTGTCATAGTAACCTTCGCGGCACAGCTTCAGGAAGTTGTCACGATGGCGGGGTGTCTCGTCGCTCAACCTCACACGGATATTGCCCGCCGTGGTCTCTATGCACACCACGCGCGGCTTCGTCTTCGCCATGGCGGAGCCCATGGCCAGCAACATCAGCAACAAGACGAGCAACTCCTTTCCGGTATGTTTCTGTGGTAGTAAAAACATGTGATGCCTGTGTAAATATGTTGCAAAGTTAGATAAAATATCCGAGACAAACATCCATCTGCGATAAAAACTGAAAAAATAACCCCGAAATAATTGAGATGAAGCCCCACGGATCCTCAAATCCTCATTTTTTTGCATTCACACCGCCTTATTTATCATACATTAAAGGGCATCTAACTGCGCAACTGCTTATTGATTAACATCAAAAAAACGTGGGAGAAGATGTTTTACTCCACTTAATTCTTCGCGCGTGCGTCAAAACAAACTATCTTTGTGGCTGAAATCAGTATGTACTCATTTATGTTTGCGAAGATGAAACAGACAATGCTATTCTTCTGTGTGGCCATGACCACACTTCTTGGCGGCACAATCGTGACATCCTGTGCCGATGCCGATGAAACCGGACAGTTCACCGACGTGGAAGTCAAGGCTGTGAAAGCTCCCGACTTCAAGCTCTATTCGGGCAAGACCGTGCTGGCCACCACAATGGAAGCCACACGCGCCGACGTCCAGGTCAACGTTAATTATTTCAAGATTCAGGACTGGGGCGGTGGCAAGAGCGACTGGATGCGTGACAACTACCCCGTGCTTTATCAGTACTTTGACAATGCTCCTGCACAAACAGACCGCCAAGAGCAGGTCTCACAGGCAGAATATGATTTCGTGATGGCCTATCTGGCTGCACACCCCAACGAGGGCGGCACCACCTGTGACCTCACCACCTATTTCATCCAGAACGTGGGTTCCAGCTATGACACCTACCATCTCGCCTTCATGAACGGCGATGAGGTGCACCACACCGTGGACATCACTGGCGGCAACTTCATGGACTTTGCCGAACTCACCGGCACACACATCAATGACTACAACGCCACATGGGGTCCCCGTGCACTGTGTGTGGACATCCCGCTCACCAGCGCCCGCTATCATGACAGTTTCTACAACCTGACACAGGA
The DNA here is from genome assembly GCA_017455585.1 of Bacteroidaceae bacterium. Lineage (GTDB taxonomy): Bacteria > Bacteroidota > Bacteroidia > Bacteroidales > Bacteroidaceae > Physcousia. Next base: position 6,434 of record JAFSZU010000038.1, read on the forward strand.
GAACCACTACCGCTTCTATGTCATTGAGTATGAAGGCAAGAACAACCTCTACCTGTGCTATGACTACGCCACCACCAAGTACGACAATGGTCTGCTGGACTATCAGGGCGACGGCGTCTATAACGACTGGGTCATCAAGATTATCCCCGCCGACGGCTCTGAAGTGACCGTGCCTGGCGGCAGCGACCCCAATCCCGACCCCGTGGATCCCGAGCAGGAAGAGTATAACTTCTATGGCAAAGACCATGTGGAGGTGAACCTCTCTGTCAACGACAAGCACGACGAGGGCGACTGGATTCACACCAAACTGAGCATCCATGTGCGCGCCGTGACAGACGTGGAAGTCTTCATCCCCGTCAGCCAGGACTACTACTGCGATGCCGATGACATGGCCATCGTCATCTCTCACTCCCTGGAACTGGAGAAATACATCCCCCAGCCCAGCACAGAGACCTTTACCATCACCAACGACGAGACCGCAGAGAGCTGGACTGTCAGTGCCACCGTGGCCTTCGAGGCTGGCGGCATCCGCGTCACCACACAGGGCATGACCGCCGAGTTGCAGCAGTATCTGCAAGGCAAGTACGGCGACGGCCTGACCTTTGAAGTATGGAACTACTACAATGTCAACGCCATCGACCGCGAGACCCTGAAGCCCTATCTCGACCAGTCCACCGTCACCTTCACCAGCGACCCCACGCTCTATGTCAATGCCTTTGCCGCTCTGGGCGAGGATGACCACAAGAATCCTTGGGACTGCACGGTCACACCTCCGGCCGACTATAGCGTCTATCGCGAGCGGACAGTTGACCCGCACGGCGACTACGACGTCATCTACAAGAAGTAAGACCTCTACTCACATCGCTACAAAGAGAAAGACCACACCTCTATAAAGAGAAAACAAACACTCTGCAAAAAGCCTTGGTTAACAGACTTTCGCAGAGTGTTTGTTTCGTTAGAATATAGAACCGCGCGAGCCATCCCTTGCCATGCAGATTTCAACGTTGGCAAAAGACCATTGATGCATCGTGATAAATCAATTGATGCATCGTGATGCATCAACAGAATCACGCAGCTTCTCTCAGGCGATCTCGTGCCCCCTTATGCATGTAGCGTTTACTTATTTCCTATGTTCTGCTGCCGGAGTGGTGCCGTAGGCTTCCTTATAAAGGCGGATGAAGTGCGAGAGGTCATAGAAGCCACACTTCTCAGCGATGTCCGAGAGCTTCATGTCCGGGTGCTGCCGCATCATCTCGTTGGCTGCATCCATGCGCACCTTCATGATGAACTTCTTGGGTGGCATTCCTGTGATGGCGTTCATCTTGCGTCGCAGCTGCGAGGGGCTGAGACACAGCTCAGCCGCGATGCTATCAACATCCATGTTGCCTTGGGACATCTGACGCAGGATGGCATCACGCACACGATCGATGAACTCGGCAGAGTGAGAGGTGAAGGGGAAAGAGCCAGACAGGCCCAGCCCCCCTCCCCGCTCCCCCTCAAGGGGGAGGGTAGCATGTATTTGAAAGGCGGTAATCTTCTCGGCAGTCTGGTGAAGGTCATCTTCTTCCTCTGTAGTATGGAGCCTTGGACCTATTTGAGTGTCAGAGGACGCTGGTGACCATTCTCCCCCTTTAGGGGGAACGGAGAGGGGATCTGAGGGGGTCTTCTGGGTTGTGCCTATATATTTCTCCTGCAACATCCTCCGCTGTTCCAGCAGTTTTTCTATGCGAACGTTCAGTTCCTCAGCATTGAAAGGTTTATAGAGGTAGGCATCTGCGCCAGCCTGCAGACCTTGTATGCGATCCTGCTCGGTGGCCTTGGCAGTAATGACGATAATGGGAATATGGTTGGTCGTTGGGTCGGCTCGCAGAATGCGACACAGTTCCAGCCCGTCTGTGTGTGGCATCATCAAGTCGGTGATGATAAGGTCCGGCACCAGCATTCGTGCCTGCCCGATGCCTTCGTCACCGTCGGCGGCAAAGTGAATGGTGTAGCGACCTTCCAGCTGGTGGGCGATGAGGTGTGCCACGTCGGGATTGTCCTCGACGATGAGGAGGGAGGGAGAAGACTCTGCAGGCTCAGGCCCGCCCCCAACAGGCCCTGCCCCAACAGACCCACCCCCTTGCCCCTCCCTGTGAGGGAGGGGAGCAGAATGTACTTGAGAGGCAGTCTGTCCTTCAGCAGTCAGAAGCAACCGCTCCCCTCCCTCACAGGGAGGGGCAAGGGGGTGGGTCTTTCCCTCACAAGGAGGGGCAAGGGGGTGGGTCTTTCCCTCACAGGGAGAGGCAAGGGGGTGGGTCTGTTGGGAGGGGGTCTGTTGGGGCTGGGGCTGCTGGCTCCGCGGGGTCTGCGGGGTCTTTGGCAGCTTCACCGTGAAGGTTGTACCCTCCCCCACCTCACTCTTCACTTCAATTTCTCCATGCAGACTCTCAACAATCTGTTTCACCAGTGCCAGCCCCACACCACTGCCCTGCTCGTTTGCGTTTCCAGCCCGGTAGAACGGCTCGAAGATATGCGGGAGGTCAGCGGCGGGGATGCCCGGACCCGTGTCTGTCACCGTCAGTTCCAACATCTTCCCTCGCAGATGCAGACCGATGTCCACATGTCCACCCTCGGGCGTGAACTTGACGGCATTGGAGAGCAGGTTTCCCACCACTTTCTCCACATAGTCGGATGCAAAGGTCGCAGTGATGCCGTCGGGGTCGGTAGCGTAGTCTATACTGATGCCTTTCTGCCGTGCCACCTCGCGCTGAGCCTCCACCACCATGCCCACGTAGGCGGCAACGTCGCCCTGCGTCTGCTGTGGCGTGCCAATGGCAGATGTCACCTTGGAGATGTCCAATAGTTGGTTGACGAGTGTCAGCAGTCGGCTGCCCTGCCGCTCAATGGCTTCGCCCATGGCTTGTAAGTTGAAAGTTGAAAGTTGAGAGTTGAAAGTTCCTGTAGGGTCAAAGGACTTTGAACTTTCAACTTTGAGCTTTGAACTTTCAACGTTGAACTTTGAACTATCAACTTGCTTCAGTTCCCTTCCTATGCCAAGGATTACTGTCAGGGGTGTTCGGAACTCGTGTGTCACGTTGGTGAAGAACGCTTCGCGGGCCGCCGTCATACGCTCCAGGGTCTGTGCCGTGCGCCGCTTCTGGCGAAAAGCAAATGTCAGTGACACGATGACAGCCGCCAGCAACAGCAACACCGCCACGGCCGTCCACAGGATGATGCGGTTCATACGCCGCACCTTATCATTGGCCGCTTGCAACTCATCGTTGTGGAACTCAGCGTTGGCCTGACTCATGAGTGCCTTCAACTGCTCGTTGTGGATGGAATCCGACATGTGGACATAGCGTTTCAGCACATCGACGGCTCCCCGCGGGTCGATGGGCGTCATGGCCTCGGACAGCGTGCGCAAGTCATTCCAGGCAGCATGGGTGTTGCCCACTTCCTCTTCTAATCGGATGGCCTCGCGCAGCGCCTCCACCGCCTCGGCATGGCGGCCGATGTCGATGAGGTTCCAGCTTTTGTACTCCAGCGTCAGGGCCAGTTGGTTGCGATCCAGCGGCTCCTGCGCCTTCACGATGTCAATGGCCTCATTGGCCACCTGCAAGCCCAGGGCGTAGTCGCCCTTGCGGTCATAGGCGTAGGCGAGCTGTGTCAGGTGGTTGGCTACACCGGGCATATAGCCCTGCTGGCGCGCCTCCTCCACGGCTCGCTGCCCGAACTCAATGGCCTTATCGACATCACCGGCACTGCAGAACAACTCACAGGCTATGCCCAGTGCATTGTGCAACTGCTGGTGGTCTCCTGCCTCCTCGTTGGTCTCGATGGCTTTCACCACCAAGGTTGTCGCCACGTCATACTTGCGCAGCGCATGATTCACCAAAGATAAATAAAGGTACGCGCGAGAGAGTTGTAAGGTGTTGCCCGTCTGCTGACACAGGTGCATGGCCTCGCGGCCCGCCTCGATGGCCGCCGTGTAGTCACTGGTCTTGTAGAGGCAGTAGGCGCGGTCACAGAGCAGGGTCTCGTGGAGGTTGAGAGTTCTTGAAGCGTCAAGCGTCCCTTCGGGCCGAGCGGAGGGTTGAGAGTTGAGGGTTGAGGGTTGGGTCTCATGGGGTTTCTGGGGGAGGAGGGCCAGGGACTTGTCAATATATTGCAGCGCTTCCTTGTAATAGGAGTTGGTGGTCAGGTAGCACTCGGCCGCAAACCAGACGCAGAGGTTCTGCTGGCGAGCCGTCTGCTTGTCATCCAGCACCGGTGCCTCCCCGAAGAACACATTCTGCTGGCTACAGAAACTTAGTATCTGTTGCCCTGCAGACACTCGTGTCTTGCTGTCACTGGCATCATACAGGTTCAGCAGCGAGTCCAATGTTGCCATCGGATGATCTGTTTGTGCGAGGACAACCGGGGTGTGAAAGAATAGACACAAGAGCAGCAGACGCCATTTCCTGCCAGAGAATTGCATAGAACGAGAAATTGCAGAAAACATGTATGATTAGTTGATTTGATAAACAGAACAATTGAATTTGATGGCTCAAAAGTACATAAAAAGCTGTAAATACTTGTTCTTTGTGCGGTAAAGTTGTGTACTTTGTTCAATTTTTACATATTTTCATACAAAAAATACACACAGACACTCCCCACTTACTCGTATCTTTGCCCCAAATTATATCTTTAAAAGCTCTTTTTTTGTCCCTACAACAGGCAAGAATCATCACATCATCTATAACTTTTAAACACTATTACGTATGAAAAAAATCTATTCCTTCCTGGCGCTGCTGCTCATGGCAGTGGGCATGCAGGCGCAAAGCTGGGAGATTCAGCCAGACGGAGAATACCCGTATAGCACGGTGGTCTATGCTCGTCTGCAGACAAATCTGACCAGTTCAAACCTGATAATCGGAGCTTTCATCGACGGTTATTGCAAGACAGCCGTTGCTGCAGAACCAGATGAATACACGGGTCAACCACTCTATACATTGAATGTGAAGAGCGATTTGGACGGAGACTTGAATAAGGACATCTACTTCAAGCTCTATGACGGTGAAACAGGTTTCGAGTACAGTCTGACGTCACCGATAGAAATGAAATTTACCGATCTTGGCACTTATGGTAACCCACCCTCCACCAGTGCTGTGGTCTTCACACTGACAGCTCCCACAAGCTATAGTCTGTCTTTCACAGAGGCCGAGGCCGGCAAGGAGTATAACCTGATGGATTCTCTCACCATCACGCCAGCCGGTGCCACATTGCCCGAGAACCTGACCTGGGAGATCACGCCTGAAGGGTATGCCTGGGCGACAGACACTGTCCTGTTGGCCGGCAACACACCCTACGAGGGCCTCACCCTGACACTGAGCGGCCCCATGCTTCCCACGGGAGGACCAGGCGTGGCAGTGGCATCCAGCGTGTTCAACATCGTGCAACATGCCACGGCTATCAATCTCCTGAAGACCACAATCAAGGTGAAGAAAGATGACATCTCAGAGATATCTGCTTTCATGAACGTAGGGACTGCCTACACACTGGAACCCGTCACTACAACCGATCAGGTACTGTGGGAGACCGACAACACCTCCATCCTCCAATGGAGTGAACGCGGCTACTTCGTGCCCAAACAGACGGGTAATGCCAAGATGCGTCCTTATATCCTCAAAGCCGACGGCAGTAAACTTGTGCCCGCTGACGATGCATGGATTACGGTCACGGTTTATGTACCTGTGACAAGCATCGAACTTGATCTGAACAAGTACAATGGCAACTTCATCGCCAACGTGGGCGACACGCACATCTATGAGCGTATTGCCAACATCGTCACAATCCTGCCCGCAGACGCCACCGACAAGACCTTCAAAATTACCATCGACGACCCCGACGCCCTCAAATTGATTGGAGAGACAACCATCAATGCCGTGAAGTCTGGCATGGATAACGTGCGCGTGGTAGCCAACGGAGGCGAGGATCCGGAATCGCCCGTCTCTACTGGGCTGGGAATCACTGTCGTTGCACCCACCACCGGAGCAACACCCAGGACAAACCCAGTCACCATCGGACTGACGGACGGCAATGCAGAAGACATCACCGAACAAATCCAGAACAACATCAACTACTCCAACGCCACAGGCGAGCCCATCACGGAGGTCAACGGCACAGTGACACTAAGCGGTGCCGCTGTCACCTGCACCGATGAGTCTGGTGCTCCTGCCGCACCCGGCCTGAGTGTCAACGGCATCACAGGACAGTTCACTGCCGTTGCCGAAGGCACCTCGACCATCACTGTCACACTCAGCTGGCCAGACTATGACAGTTGGGGCATCGAAGGCGGTTCTGCCACCTTGCAGTACGCCACAGCGGTGTTCTCCTTCGACATCAAGGTCACCAACAGCCTGACGCTGGATCATTTCGACATCACCATCAGCAATGCCGTGGCAGGTGCAACTGGCACCATTACCCTGACACCGCAGCCCGCCAATGCAACCTATGACTACAATGCCATCACAGTTGCACTCAACAACGGTCTCAGCGAAGCATGGGCAGCAACACTCTCATCTAACTTGAAGTCTGCCGCTGCCAACGAGATTGTCTATGAGTTCACCTCCACAGTGCCTTGCAAGAACGTCTATATCACCGTGACCGATGACGGCAATATTGTCTCTCTCAACGATCCCAGCACTGGCGCAGGCATCAGGAGTTTCGAAATAGGCTATGCCCTCGATCTCAATGCAGGATGGCAGTGGGCCAGCATACCCTGTGGCGCCGTGGCTCCTGGCCAGCTCGAAGCAGTTTTCTCCGCCACCGACCTAGAGGAAATCCGCACCAGCACCCAGTTGCTGTACAACGACCCCAACTGGGGATTCTTCGGGACACTCGCCAAGGGAGACGGCATCAAGCAGGGACAGCTCTTCAAAGTGAAGATGCACAACACCCACACGAGTGTGCTCCTGGCCAGCGAGGTGGGTGAGGAACAGATTTTCGGCACACCCAACGAAACCGACGGCTCGCTCTCCATCACCCTGAAACCAGGATGGAACTGGGTGGGCTATCCCTATCTCTTCAGCCGCAGAATTGAGAACGTTCTCAAGAACAGCGACGGTTCCCTTGAGGGTCTCGTCATCGTGGGCAAACTGGGATCCACCACGGGCACCAACACTGGATGGCAAGGCGACCTGAAGATGCTGGAAGCCGGACAGGGTTATGTCTTCAAGAACCCCAATGAAACAAACATCATACTGACATTCCCGGCAGAAACCACACTCACAGCCGCCAATGACGAGAAGCCCGCTGGTGTGAAGTCCTTCGCAGCCCGCGCCAACGTTTGGCAGTATGACCACTCGCGCTTCATGAACAACATGACGATGGTGGCCAAGATTGAAGACCTCGACAATGCCGAGCAGTACAGCATCGGTGCCTTTGTGGGCGACGAATGCCGCGGTGAAGGTATCATCGAGAACGACAAAGCCTTTATCACCGTGCACTGCGACATGGGCGAGCAGGTGACCTTCAAGCTCTACAACGCTTTCACGGGTGAGTTCCGTCTCATCGAGGAAAGCCTGAAGGCTCAGACCCGCGTGGGTTCACTGAAGGCTCCCTTCAAGTTCCACGCCGGTGCCTTAACAGACGGCATCAACGGCATCGCCAAGGGCAGTGCCCACAGCACCGAGACCTACGATCTGAGCGGTCGCCGCACCAGCACTCAGCAGCGTGGCATCAGCGTCCGCCGCATGGCCGACGGCAGTCTGCGCAAGGTGATCAACAAGTAAAGTTTATGGGACTTATAGGACTCATTAGACCTATAATATAATAAATGTTCGCGCACGCGAGAAAACGACATCCAGAAGCATGAGCCGTCTATCACATAGAATATCTCTGCTGGTGGTTACAGCACTGGTCGCCATGTCCACACCCGTGGACATGGCGGCACAGTCGCTGTCTCTCAACACCATCTCCACCATCGCCAAGAGCGACCCGCTCATCATCACGGGTGCCATCGGTACGCAGAACACCTACCGCTACTCATCAGTGGGCACAGGCTACGCCTCGCCCCTGAGCAACAGTTTCTATGCCAACCTCAACATCAGCATCTATGGCATCTCCATGCCCTTTGCACTCTACTTCACCAACGACGGGATGGAGTGGAGCAGCCCCCATCTCACCTTCCGTCTGACCCCCGCCTACAAGAACTGGCGCGGGCACTTCGGACAGAGCACCATGGCCTTCAGCTCATACGTGATGAACACGTCCTTCAACGGCATCGGTCTGGAATACAACTCCGACCGCCTCCGCATGGGAGCTTTCTACGGCATCCTCCGCAATGCCGTCAACGACGACCCCACCGACCCCTTCGCCCGCCAGCCACAGTACAAGCGCGTGGGCTGGGGCTTCAAGGCAGGCTACGGCACAGGCCGCAGTTATATCGACGTCTATCTCCTCAGAGCCTACGACCGCCCGAACTCCCTCGACGAGACGTGGAGGCAATATATATCCCCCCAAGAGAACATTGTCGTCGGCGTGAAAGGCGCACTGGCACCCACCAAGTGGATGTCCTTCAGTGCCAACGCCGCCGCATCTCTCTTCTCCACCGACACCAATGCGCCCAAACTGGACACCCTCGCTAAGACCAACTTCAACAGCATCATGGATCTGCGCTACTCGTCCATGGCGCGCTTCGCCGGTGATGTCAACATCAACTTGTCGTTCCCCGGCATCTCGGGCAGCATCACCTACCGCATGGTGCAACCCGACTACACCTCTCTCGGCACCTACTATATGGCCAACAACTACCACTCCTTGGGACTGACCATGAACACGATGCTGTTCCGCAAGGTGGCTCTCTCCGGCACCTTCTCCGGGCAGAGCGACAACCTCACCGACCGGCAGATGTACACCACCCGCGGCTTCGTCTATTCCGCCAACGCCTCCACCCGTCTGGGCAATCACTGGAACCTCGCTGCAGGATACAACGGTTACACACAGGTACAGAGCGACGGCACAGCCCGCGTCAACGACTCCACACGTGTGCACCGCCAGACCTCCAGTTTCACCTTCACACCCTCCTACATGACCGAGAGCGACAACCTCTCACACATGGCATCCCTCTCCTTCAACCGCACCAGCAACAAGGACTTGAACAAGTTCGCCACCGGCGAGAGTGATGTCACCACCACCGCCATCGGTGCCAACTACACCATGAGCGTCAAGCCCTGGAACACCGACTTCGGCATTACCCTGAGCAACCAGGAGTCCAAGGGCTACAAGACCCGCTACACCAGCCGCATCGGCACCTTCAATACAGGCCACACCTTCTTCGAGGAGAACCCGCTGAACGTCTCAGGCTCCATCTCCATGATATACAACGAGGTGGAGCGGCAGAGCAAGAGCCTCAACATCGGCGGCGACATCTCCGCCTCCTTCACCCTGGCCAAATACCACGTCTTCACCACCACTGCCTCCTTCTACAAGTACGGCGACGTGAACCCCTCGCGTCTGCGCAGCGGGCTCGACCGCACAGACATCACCGTGAGCCTCAACTATGCCTACACCTTCAGCCTCTTCGCCATCAAGCGCAAAGGCGACGGTTCAAACCAAAAGAAATGGGTGAGGAAGGTCTCGGAAATTTCTGAGGGATTCTCGGAGTAGAGTTAAAAGTTGAAAGTTAAATGTTGAAAGTTGAAAGTTGAAAGATATGACTACCTATCAAGACAATAAATCCTGTATGCCTCATAAGTCCTATATGACCTATAAGTCCTATGAGTCCTATGAGACATATATGTCTTATAAGACCTATAAGACTCTAAACGGTCGCACCTTTTTCAGTGTGCTCCGCACCCTGCTCGTGTTCTGTGTCCTCCAACTCACGCCCCTCAACTTTCAACTGTCAACTTTCAACTTTCAGCTTTCCCCCCTCCACGCCCAGGACGTGACCGTGACGGTCACTCCCGTGCAACAGATCCTGCCGCCGCAGGTGATGCTCTATATCACTGAACCTGCCAATTACTTCAATATCTCGCTGTCCAACACGGGCAAGGACAATGCCAACGTCTATTTAGTAATGCAGGTGGAGCAGGTCAACCCCTCCAGCGGCCTCAGCCTGAGCACACCACCCAAGCGGCAGCCCAAGATGCCCATCGTGGTGCCCGCTGGCGGCACACACATCCTCACCCCCGCCGAGGTGCGCGGCCTGTTCAACCACATCCCACTCAATGAGATACAGGCTCCCGCCGACCTCTTCACCAACTACGCCAACGGCTCTTTCGGCCTATTGCCAGAGGGACAGTATGAGCTGCACATGACAGCCTACACATGGGATCCCATGCTGGCAGACCCCGTGGTGGCCAGTTCCCCCTTGGGCGGTGTCGCCAACTTCAACGTCTGCTACAACGCCCAGGCCCCTGAGTTCCTGACACCCATGGCGGTCAATAACGAGCTGCTGACCGTCGCAGACCTGGATCCCCTCTCCCCGCAGTTCACGTGGAAAGCCCCCGTCATCGCCTGCAACCCCGGTGTGTTGCAATACACCTATTCCATACGCATCGTCGAGATGCTGCCTGGGCAGTTGCCTGACAACTCCATGGACCAGAACCCCGTGGTCTATCAGGTGTCCAACCTCAGCACCCCCATGTGCATGATTCCTCAACCTGTCATCAAGCAGATGAAGGAGGGCACCACCTACGCCGCACAGGTCACCGCCACCACGGCCAATGCCAACAACAAGATGCTCAACTACGTCAGCATCGCCAACAGCGGCAAGAGCACCTACAAGCTCTTCCGTCTCAAGGCATCGGCAAAGCCCGAGGTGGATAAGGACAAGGAAGACCAGAAGAAAGATGACGAGGACGACGAGGACAACGACATCGTTCCCAAGGGCGATGACATCGAAGCATGGATGGGCAATACCGAGTCCAACGTGGAACTCACCGACTCCCTCTACACCTTCCGCAACCCCCGCATCATCAGCCCAGCGTTCTCCTCGGACAACGGTGCCCGCAAGATGTTCGTCGAGTCCGACATCCTGGTCAACTGGGAGCTCGCCTCCTTAGCCGGCGGCGAAGGACAGCGCAGCGACACCCTCCACATCGAGTATGACGTGGAGCTCTTCAACAACGGCGAGCGGGCCGACAAGGAAGATGCCCTGAAGAAGGAACCTATCTATACCGCCCACATCAAGTCCGCAGCGAAGGATTCCATCCCCTGGGAGGAGATCTCCGAGAAAGTCAGCGTGGGAGACTATCTGGTCCTGCGCGTGAAGCCCGTGGCCGGGAAGAACGAGTCCGTGGGCTTCACCGGCACAGACAACGTCATCGACTTTGCCATCTGCCGACGCATAAGCCACGACTATTTCCAGTGCCAGGCACAGGTGGAGATCGACGACACCAACCCGACCTCCAAGTCCGCCAGCGACCTCAAGGGCAAGACGGTGGCCATCGGCGAGTATCAGCTCACCATCGACGACATCAAGGGCAGCGGCAGCGAGGGCTTCACCGGCACAGGCCGCGTGGAGTGGACCCCCTTCGGTTCCAGCATCATGGTCTGCGTGAAATTCGAGAAGCTGAAGATCAACAAGGACGACATCGTCTATGAGGGCATCTGCGAGACCGTGGCCGCCCCCGAGATGTTGAGCAGCATGGGCGTGGTGGATAAGCTCTTCAGCGACTGGGGCATCGACAACCTCATCGGCGACACCGGCATCCCCTACGCCAGTGAGCTACAAAGCGAGGCCACGGGCGCCGTCAAGAGCCTGGCCGAGAAGATCAACCTCGGCGAATACTACGGGAAGATACAGAAAGGCAAGGATGTCTTCAAGCTCCTCACCACGGGCAAGATGGACAAACTCTACATGCCTGTGAAGTTCCCGACAGAAGTACTGCCCAAGAAGTTCGACGTCATTGACCTGCAGATAGTGGGCATGAAATTCGCGCCCACCTACGCCACCATGAACATCCTGGGCGAGAGCACCATGCCTGAGTGCGACATCATCAAGAGCAAGGTCCTCGTCTTCGGTGCACCGCGTGTCTGCATATCCCCCAACAGCTTCCTGCCCGAGGACGGTCATGTGGCCCTGCTCGGCGACTTCACCATCACCCCGTCCAGCGACATAGAGATCTCCTTCAAGGCTCCCAAGAACCCCATTGAACCCAAGGACGGCTGCTATCTCTCCTGGAAGCAGGGCAAACTGGAACTCCTCGGCATCGATGCTGACATGAAGATCGAGGGCATCGTCAAGGACGTTGACGGCAAGCCCACCGACGAGCGGCCCGTCATGAACCTGCGCGCCTCCGTGGGCAGCTGGAACGACTTCATGGTAGAAAACATCACCATCGAGGACTTCCAGGTCAAGGATCTTCCGGGCTGGACGTTCCAGGCCAGCAACATCGTCTATGACCACAGCGACTTCCGCAACTCCAGCAACATGAAGGCCTTCCCCGAAAAATACAACAAGGAGAAAGCCGGCATCAAGGAAGACGAAATGCTGTGGCACGGACTGCACATCGGCAAGGTCGGCGTGGCCTTCCCCACCTCCCTGCAGCTGGGCGAGGTAGGTGACAAGGGTGACAGACGTCTGTGGGTAGGTGCCGAGGAGATGTACTGGGACCAGAGCGGTGTCACCGTGAAGATGGGTGCAGAGAACATCTTCGAGGGCAAGGAAGGCACCCTCGGCGGCTGGGGCATCAGCCTCGACAAGGCCGTGGTACAGATTATCCAGGACGAGTTCGACAACTGCGCCTTCTCCGGACAAATCAACATCCCCATCCTCAAGAGTGCCAAGGGCAAGGATGACGAAAAGGCGAAGAAGCGCTTCGGCAACGTCGATTACAGTTGCGAGATACGCCGCCTGACCGACCCGCGTCCCGACAAGCAGGGCAACGTGGAGCGAGCGCGCTACTCCTACGTCTTCCTCACTGAGCAGGTCGAAGACCTCGACTTCAGCTTCCTCGTGGGCCAGGCCACGCTCGAGAAAGATCAGACCTACTTCGTGGTCGATGCCTACGATGACGAGAAGGAAGAGGGCAAGATCAACACGCAGGTGGAACTCTGCATGGGCGGCACCATCGGCATCGGACTCATCGACAAAGCCAACGACTGGCTGAAAGAGAAGAGCAAGTCGCTGCCCTTGGAGCTGAAGATACCCGACATCCACTTCACCAAGATGCGCCTCTCCAACGTCAAGCGAGGTGAATGGAAGACAGAGAGTAAGCGTGTGGCCGACAAGCGCAAGACACGTGAGGCCCGGGAAGCAGAAGTGCACAAGAAAGCCTTGTTGGTGCTCATGGAGAGCCAGGAGCACAACATCGGCACCGAAAGTGAACCCTTCTACTTCGACCTCGGAGAGTGGTCACTGGCATCCGAGAAGAAGCATCTCGGTCCCTTCTCCTTCAACCTCACCAAGTTCACGCCAGCGTTCAAGGACAGTAAAGTCACCGTCGAAATCGGTGGCAGCGTAGGCCTTGTAGAGGACAAGATCAATGTCGAAGCCCGCGTCATCATCAGTGCCAAGGTCAACACGCCGGGCACGGATATCTCCAAATGGTCCATCGAAGACGGCGACGTGGAGTTCAAGAAACTCGCACTCGACCTTGACTTCACCGCCATCCACCTCAAGGGTGAACTCGAAGCCACCGACTCGCCCAACAAGGGCTACAGCGGCAAACTCGACATCGCCATCATCGGGTTCTTCGAGCTCAACTGCGAAGGCGGTTACTACGAACACAAGAAGGACGAGAAGGACAATAACGACACCGACTACTCTTGGGGTTACTTCAAGGCCAGCATCTCCAGCAGTGCCGGCATCCACATCGACCCCGTGGTCATCAACCGCATCAGCGGCGGCTTCTTCTTCAACTGCAAGCCCACCAAGGGCCAGAACAAGTTCGATGGCACACCCAAACCGCAGAACGGCGTCATCGGCATCGCCTTCGGCCTCGGACTCTCGACCTCGGCGGGCGAGAAAGCCCTCAGTGCCGACCTCGACATGCTCGTGGTCTTTGACACCAAGAACAACTGCTTCTCCACCTTCATGCTCAACGGCAACATCAAGGCCGTAGATGGACTGGTCAAGGCGGATTGCTCGCTCATCTACGAGAACGAGAAGAACAATGCCGGCGTCACCCAGAACCGCTACCTCTGCCTCAACGTCACCGTGGAGGCCGGGGCAGACACCAAGGAACTCATCGCCAAGGTCACCAAGGCCAACGAAGCCCTGGAGTCCCTGAAGACCAAGATGGATGAGTTCCAGGCGGAGCTGGATCCCAGCCAGATTTACCAGCAGGTGAAGAACCCGACATCCGGCCTCAACCGCCTCTCCGGCGACTACAATAAGAACACAGATGGCAAGGCACCGGACAACGACGACCCCGAACTCAGCGACAAGGAGAAGAAGGAACAGGAGAAGAAGGGCGGTATCACGGCCCTGAAGACCAAGATCAGCCTGGAATTCAAGGTCACGTGGGTCAAGAACGGCGAGTCCTACAAGACCCCGAAGTGGCACCTCTATATCGGTGAACCCGAGAAGGACAAGCGTTGCTTCATCCAGTTCCTGAAGTACGACGGCTACATCGTGAAGGTCGATATCGGCGCCGATGCCTACCTCTGCCTCGGCAACGAGCTGCCCAACGGCGGCCAGCTGCCAGCCATCCCCTCCAAGATTACCGAGTTCCTCAGCGGCCACAAGGCCGACCAGGCCGACATGGGTGCCGACATCGGCAAGGCCAACCGCAGCCGCGCCGCTGCTGCCAAGAAGCTCCTCGACCCGAACTCCTGCGAGGGAGGCATCATGGTGGGTGCCTCGGCATGGGGTAACATCGAGATTGACCTCGGACTCCTCTACGGCGGCATCGATGCCATCGCAGGCTTCGACGCAGCCCTCGTCAACTACGGCAACAACGCCTTCTGCGTCAACTCCGGCTCCGCCATGGGCTACAAGGGTTGGTACGCCATGGGTCAGCTCTATGCCTACTTGGCCGCTCACCTCGGCATCCACGTCCACATCGGCTCCTTCATCAACGAGAAAGTCGAAATCTTCAACGCCGGCATCGGCGGCGTGCTGGAGCTCGGTCTGCCCAACCCGACGTGGGTCGAAGGTCAGGCCCGCATCAAGATCAGCCTCCTCGGCGGCCTCTGCAAGGTGAACAAGAAGTTCGAGTTCTCTGCCGGCGACCACTGCGTACCCTTCAAGGGCAACGCCCTCGACGGATTCGAGATGTTCCAAGGCGTCAGCCATGGCTCCGACAGCCTCTACCAGGCCCTCCTCGATCCCACCTTTGCCATCTCCCTGAACGAGGCGAAGAACATGACCTTCACCACCCAGTCCTCCATCGGCAGCCACTACCGCCTCGTCGATCCCTCCTGGGAAAGCGAACTCAAGGACAAGGAAGAGGTCAAGGCCGATGAACTGGAGAAGTCCTATGCCCTCAACGCCAGCCGCACCTACGTCTTCGACATAGACCAGAACAAGAACAAGAACGGCATGAAGATGGGCGTACGCCTCTTTGACCTTGGAGAAATGGTCTCTTACTTCATTGACAACCCTGAAAAATTCCGCAACCATTCCGCCGAAAAGATGATCCGCGGCGAATACTGGACCAATTCGGATCTCAAGCCTTACAAGAACGATATGCTCGAGTGGGTTGGCAAGAACCTGACTACCCGCGAACTCACGGTGGGTGAGACCAGCGTGAAGATGCAAAGCAAGAGCATCACCAGCAAGCCCATCAGCCTCAGGAACAGTAAAGGACTGATTGTTGGAGGACGTTCGATTTATCTGAATAAATACGGAGTCCTGAATGCATTTGACAATACGGAGTCAGATGGCGGCAATTATACCTTCGCAACAGCCGACAAGACAGAAGTCAACGTCAGCTTCCGTGAAGAAAAGGGTACCACCTTCCACCTCTCCAACATGGACTTGAAGCCCGGTCACAGCTACATGCTCCTGCTCTCGGCCGACGCCTACGAGATCCAGAACGGAACGCGTGTCTGGTGCGAGTACTACAGCGAGAAGGACAAGGAAAAGTACAACCTCCACTGGCAGCAGAAGAAGGCCTGGTTCTTCCGCGTGAAGAGCAACGAGGAATCAAAGATTGTCACCGACTCCCTGCGTAATCTGGAACCCTACGTGGCGCTGGCCTATCCCTCCACCAATGGTACCCGAGTAATTGATTCCCGCGGCGAAGGAAACATACCGGCCTACTACAATGACATCATGCACCCCACCATCGCCCTCAACCAGGATATCCGTTCCAGTCTGCCCGTCAGCAAGATGCAATGGGTGCTGGAAGGCTTCACCACTGCCGGCGACACGCTCCGACAGACACGTAATGCCGTCTATAAGGTGAGCGGAAACTGCATCAATCTCGAGCCGGAAACGGCGTTCGGAGAGTTCTATCAGTTCTCAAACGCTCGCAAGAGTGCCAACAAGAAGACCTACAATTTCAACCAGGAACAGTACCGCCTGCGACTCAATTACACTTACCACCACATGAGGAAAGACAAGAAGTGGGGTGAGCTGTACAACAAGAACGGGAAATATACTGGAATGGGCTATGTGGACGAGTTGGTCGATGCAGGTGACAGCACTTGTGCCCTTGTGGATCTCTACCTCACACCCCTGCCCCACCACTTGGAAGATAAGAAAGTCGATGGCGAATGGTACACAGCCGACAACTGGCTCATCACCACCACCAGCGACCAGACGGAGCCGGTGGCCTACAGCAAACCCTTCGTGGGCGGGTGCATCGATTCGGCTCCTACCATCGAGTACGAGAAGGACTACTACAACGCCCAGGGCGGAGCACGCCTCTCTGACTGGACCCTCGCATTCACCGAGGCGAAATTCCAGGGTTTCACACAGGGCCGTACCTACAACTCCTTCAACCTGCCCTACCGCCTCATCGACCCGTACCTCTACTTCGCCTACCTCGGCAAGTGGGTGTTCATCGGCGACCGAGAAATCAGCGATTACTCCTTCGACCCCGTGCCCGTCAAGTTCGGTTCCGAGAGCCTCATCTTCAACTACAACGGCACCGTCGTCAACTGCGAGTTCCTGAAGGACAAGAAGAACAAGACGCTGCTGGAACTGCGCAAGCAGATGTATGATGTCTGGAACACCTGGAACTACAAGGACAGCAACCATCCCCAGTACCCGCTGCCCAGCGTCGGAGGCACCATCGGAGGCGTCACCGCCGCCAACCAAGACGGCAAGGCCAGCACCGTCACGCCGCTGAACATCAACTACTACACAGACTACACCTACGTCTTCGAGGACCTGGTGAATGACTATTTAGGCGCTTACGAAGTGGCAAACGATTTGTGCAACAAGCTGAAGACCTATTCCAACCAATTGGTGAAGAAAGTCTATTACAACGCCTCCCTTAACAAATCCTTCAGCAGCGATGCCTTTGACAAGGCATTCAACAAGAGCGTTCAGGACTGGAATACCCAACACCGCGGACAGTACCTCGAATGTTCCAGCCGCGGCTACACCGTGCGCGTGCCCTTCTATCAGCTGCCGCTCATCTTCGGCGACTGCTTCGGCGACAATGCCGCACGCGGCAACATCAAGCTCAATCGCTCCAAGCGTACATTCACGTTCTCCATTGGCCAGAACGACTTCCAGTCCAGCAACCAGGACTATGCCAACCTCGCCCTCCGCTGGAACTCCGCGGCCTCCAACCTCCTCTTCTTCCGACTCGGAGAAGGAGCTCAGAAGAACTTCACAGCATATGGTTATACTGGAATGCCGTTCGGCACGAACTGGGAGAAGTTCAAGGACAGTTACGTGAATTCCGCCTACATCAACCACGATAAGTTCGACGTACACAAGGCCCTGCAGGCCGTCACCGGCTTCAAGGCACGCCTCTACCGCGTTGATACCTACGACATCCAGACGGGTCTCTACAAGGTCAGCACCGCCGGCAACCGTCGCGGCGGCGGCCCGTGGGAGAAGACCGTCACCATCGGCACCGGCAACGCCACCGCCTCCAATATGGACAAGATGTACGAGGCCGTGGAAGAGAAAAATGAATTCTTAGAGACGCACTTCGACAAGCCCCGCGAACAGGTCATCTGGTGCCCGGACAAGAAAACCCTCGTGTTCCTCGTATCCAACATAGACTACGGCAACGCCTATGGCGAAAAGATTCTCAACGTCAGCACAGTGGATTACGAAACGATTGCCGTCGATGGAATCGACAATGTGCAGGATAGAAAGTACTGGTACAACAGGGCCAAGGACGAGTGCGTGAAGGTGATTATCGATTCTTCCTTCAAGAACGCCCTCATCACCACGTGCTACCGCTGGTTCTATAAATTCCAAAATCTGAAGAGCGTGGAAGGCCTTGCGAACTTGCCCAGCACCATTACCGACATGACAAGCATGTTCTACGGTTGCACCAGCCTCACCTCCCTCGACCTCAAGGGAGTCAACCTGAGCAATGTCGCCAAGATGTACAGCATGTTCGAAGGCTGCACCAGTCTCACCTCCCTCGACTTCAAGGGAGCCAGCCTGAGCAGCGTCACCGACATGGGCAGCATGTTCCGTGGTTGTACGGCACTCACCAGCGTCAACCTCAACAGTTGTGCCGCTCCCAAGGCAACAACGATGTTCGGCATGTTCTCCGGCTGCACTAGCCTGACTTCTGCCCGCCTCATGGACATGAAGACCGAGAGCCTCACCGACATGGCCCGCATGTTCTCCGGCTGCAAGAAGCTCACCTTGGTGGACTTCACACGCTTCAACACCTCTAAGGTGAAGGACATGTACAACATGTTCGAGAACTGCGAGTCCCTGACCAGCATCGACATCAGCTCCTTCGAGGGCGGCAACGTGCGTCAGGCAACGGAGTTGTTCTACAACTGCAAGAAGCTCTCCTCCATCGACATGCGCAACTTCGACACCGAGCAGCAGCACAGGCCCTCTATCTCGCGTCTCTTCGCTGGCTGCAAGGCACTGCGCACCCTGCACATGGATGCCCTGAACCCCGACGTCACTTCCATCTACGACTGCCAGGCCATGTTCGACGAGGTCACCAACTCCCTCACCTGCTACCACCACTGCGACCTCAACGACCTCATCGCCGATCAGATTCCCGGAACAAAGAAGGCACAGCCCGACCTCCGTGCCAAGGTCATCCATGGCCGCAACAGCAACGGCGTCGAAGCCCTCTACTTCATCAACTCCACCAAGACGTTCAACAAGAACAGCAGCTACACCATCACCACCAGCATCACACCCTCTGGTTCGTCCACACCCGAGAAGACCAGTCATACTGTCAAGGTATTGGGTGTCTGGTCTGGCGACGATGTGTTCAACACCGGTTACAGCAAGCCGAAGTGGGCCGATGCTGCCATCGCATCTGCCGTGAAGAACGTCTATATCGACGACGGTTTCACCGCCACACCGCGTTCTACCTATGGGTGGTTCTACAACTTCAGCAAGATTACCGAGGTTCAGGGTCTGTGGAACCTGAAGACTAACAAGGTGACCAACATGGGTTCCATGTTCTATGGTTGCAGCAGCCTTGAATCTGTGAAGAACATTTATAAGTGGGATATGGACGAGGTCACCAATATGTCCTACATGTTCTACGGGTGCAAAGCGCTGGATATGTCCAGCTGGATCAGTGCAGGCAGTTTGCCCAAGGTGACCAACATGAGCTATATGTTCTACAACTGCGAGAGCCTGACGCATCTGCCCTGCTATGGCGGCGCCAACGTCACGAACATGAGCTACATGTACTATGGCTGTTCCAGCTTCGAATACCTGAGCTCTCCCCCCACCATCACGACCGACAAGGTGACCAACATGAGCCACATGTTCATGAACTGCACCGGCCTGCGCAACACGTTCAA
>JAFSZU010000039.1 GCA_017455585.1 Bacteroidaceae bacterium
GAGAGCGGTGTGCTGCCCGTCTATGCCGGCCGCCTGATGAACAGCATCCAGCGCGCCGACTTCTGCGGCGTCTTCGGCAGCCGCATGGTGATGCAGGGTGCCAAGGACCGTGTGCCCGAGGAGGCCGACTACACCAACTACACCATCAACCGCGTGCGTGAGGTGTCGTTGAACAAGAAAGAATCGGTCATCGCCAGCGATCTGGCCATCACCGAAGACAATGCTGAATACTACAAGCTCCACACCCACGGCAACTACTTCGGCATCTACAACGTGGTGAACTATCTGGGCGCACTGACCAGCGACGTCGATTTCGGCGACGAGACCAGCGGAACAGTGCGTAAGACCGATAACCCCGATGAGACCACCTACCAGTGCTCTGCCAACGGCAAGACATACGGCAATGCCACCTACTACGACTGGAAGAAGCAATTCATCCACGAGCGCAAGCGCAACAACGGCAGCAGCCATAACAAGGTGGCCCTCGCCTCCGGCGTCTATCTGGAAATCACCACCGAGGAGAGCACCGGCGACGGACTGTATGAGAAGGTGTGGGGACCCATCACGGGCGTTGTCGAACTCGACCTCATCAATGTCTCCACCGGCATCGGCGGCGGCTTTGTCTATGCCCAGAACGTGCACGGCGTGCGCAAAGCCTCGGGACGCAAGAACACCACACTCACCGCACTCAACAACGATGCCGTCACGCACTGGGACTACATCTACAACCCGCCCGAGACCCTGACGGGCGATGTGCTCAATGGGGAAAATGCAAAGAGCGAGTGGCAGTCGTCCGGCAACTTCGTGCACAGCACACTGACCATCATCGATGACTGCTACAACATCAGCAACAAATACAAGTCGGGCTACATGCCGCCCGACGGCGTGCCCGCACACTTCTGGTACATCAAGGGCAGCACCTACGTCTATGACCAGTACATCTCCGCCTATACCGGCATACCCAATGCCTATAGCGAGACCGTGGATATCCCGCTGACTATCGCCGCCGCCTCGCACGGCAGGATGAAACTGCTCAATGTCATGCCCAACCTCTATGCCTACTACTCTGCACCGGGAGAGGTGCTGGGAGACGGCAAGAAGATCACCATCAACGACTAGGCCTACTACAAGAACGACCCCATCAGCTACTGGGACTGGTATCTGCTGGGCAGCTATGAGAAGCAGCTTTTCCAGGAGAAGACCTACGTGAACTGCATCACCTGCAAGATTGACGGTGTGAAGTATGAGGCCGGCACCTACGTGATGAACGAGACCGATCTGGCGACCTATAAGGCCGCAACCGGCGGTCACACCTACACCGATGCCGATGGCCAGACCATCAAGGATGCCAATGACCAGCCCGTCGGTGACGACTACATCTTCCGCCTGTCCAACAACGTCAGCCATAACACAGGATATATCCTCACCTACAAGGTGGACAACCCCGCCATCTGGAATACATGGTACACACCCAAGAACAATACCGACGGCAGCAAGATCACCCTTGCAGCCTACAATGAGCTGACAGCTAACAAAGATAAATATGAGGACGGCCCCACCTATCGCCTGCGGGCTACAGAGGGCGGGGAACTGCTGGGACAGCGCAACTATGAAGTGGGCGACATCATCTCCGAGGACATCCAAACCACCTACACGGCTATCCCCGCAGGAAAGAAGCCCACGACAGGGCAAGCCGTCTTCGAGCAAGCCTACGTCGTCACCCAGACAACCACGGTCACCGTGGGCACCACAGAGCACCACCTGAACAAGGGAACGACCATTATCAAGTCGGATTACGAAGACGTAGACCACAACTGGCTGGCAGCACTACAGGGCAAAGTGGATGAAGCCTACATCTGCACCAGAACCATCCAGCAGACAAAGGAGAATCTCATCTACAAGGACAGCAAACTGTCCGAGGCTGACAAGGATGCCTACATCTCCGATGTGAAGGGCAAGATGAAGTACACCATCGGCGAGACGACCTACGATGTTAAAGACAAGAGCATTGATGAAATCAAGGCTCTCACTGGCATCACTGATGACAAGAAGAAGGAGCTGCTACAGCTGGCCACCCTGCGCGACGACCTCAACACCTATCTTGTTCCTGCCTACGCTTGTCAGACTGCCGGTAAGTATGGCGGCGACTACTACGAGGCAGGACGCAACTACCGCGGTCTGGAGGCGTGGAGCTCGATGACAGAGAGCGACCGTGCGCAGTTCATCTACAACTACGACGCCCTCGATCTGCTCATCGACCCGACCTACAGCAGGAATGCAGACGGGACAGTGAATTATGCTGAAGGTCAGAAATACCAGTATGATGATTCTGAGGGTACCCTGGCCAAGGCCCAAGCCAACCTGGCTCATTACTCGCTGCAACAGCCTGTCGATTACACGGCATCCTACAACGGCAAAGACGGTGACGCAACAGAAACAGCTGAAGGCGACAATAATGGCAAAAAATATATGACGGTTTCCACCGACATCATATCCAGCGGCAAGGTGTATATCGGTGACGAACTCACCCGCGAGCAGTTCGAGAGCCTGCCCAACGAGCAGCGACACTTCTCGTCCATTGCCGTGAAGTCGGGTGTCAGCACCTACTACGTGGTCAGTGTCGCCTTCCAGGTGGGCAGCACACCTTATGCCGTTGGCGAGACCATCAGCAGCGAGATCTACAAAGGTCTGCCCGATTCGCAGAAAGACTGTGTCACGGAATTGAAGTTTACGACGGCTCCTACCGAAGACAAGGCATACTACTACTGCCGCGAGGAGTTTGACAGAACAACCTCCATCGCCACCGTCTCCAGCAGTGACATCGCAAATGCAGGTACAGGCTATAGCGGAGGAAAGGTCGCAAAAGGCTCCATCATCGAGAAGACAACCTACGACAACCTTCCCAACGACCAGAAGAACTTCACCATCCACGGCGTCTCGCCCACCGAGACCTCCACACTGTATGTCAGTCGTGAGAGCGACATCTATGACCTCTCGCAGGAGAAAATCATCACCGTCATCTATCAGTATGACTATGACGAGACCGACAGCAACGGCAACGTCACGCCCATCAGCGAGCGCCATGTGGTGAACATCCACCTGAACTTCCGCAGCGGTGTGCCCACCGTGGAGGACATCGAACAGCCCGAAATCATCCTGCC
>JAFSZU010000006.1 GCA_017455585.1 Bacteroidaceae bacterium
GTTCGCTTGCCAGAGCAAGAACGGCCCTTGGCTATCAGGCATGCAAGTCGAACATCAGGACACTCTACTCAAACGCATCGAAACTCATGGGAACACTAAATGTGGCCAAAGCCAAGGGAACGGCCGAGGCGGAACTCAGAAAGATCGAGCGATGCCAGCTGCTCATCCTTGACGACCTGTTCCTCGTGCCGCTGGATGCAAAGGAGCGTCCGCTGCTGCTTGACATCATCGAGGACAGACACGGACGGAAGTCGACCATCATCACCTCACAGCTGCCAGTATCCAACTGGTACGATGCCGTAGGTGACCCGACAGTGGCAGATGCCCTCCTTGACCGTATCGTGCATACGGCGCACAGAATTGAACTGACAGGAGAGAGTATGCGTAAAATCAAAAGCTCCAAACTCAAGTAAACCAAAATAGAAATGACCCGCCAGCCAGGACACTTAAACGGGTCAAATAACAAAAATTATCATGGGTCAGCTGAAAACTGGCGCACAGGGTCAACGTGCGTCGGTTTTTCCGAGAGTGACCTCACCGCCAACACACACGGCACGTCGCGCCAGGACCAGAACGGCGAGACAGCCGCCCTCATCCGCATCGTCACCACGGAGAAGGGCTTTTCTTTTGAAGGCGGCTCGCTGGGCATCGTGGGCACCGTGCAGAAGACGGGCGAGCTGTGGCTCTACGTGCCCCGCTACGCACAGAAACTCACCATCAAGCACCCCACTTTCGGCGTGTTGCGCGACTATGCCTACCCGCAGACCATCGAGGGCGGGCGCACCTACGAGCTGCTGTTGGATATCGGCACCGGACGCTATGTCACCATCAACACCTCCCGCGCTGCCTCGGATCTGGAACTGGACGGACAATACATTGGCAATACAGCTATGACCGTCTCACCGGCCATCTCACCCAGGGCAGCACGCTCTACGGCGACGGTGCCACGGCACATTGCCTCACGCTGGGACTGCCCCTGCAGCTATCTACGACCTCGGTGGACGCAGGATAGCCAGGAGCGGTTCCGGGAAAACAGCCCTGTCAAAGGGCGTTTATATCATCGGTGGCAGGAAAGTGGTCAGATAGCGTGGAAATATAACTTCTTTTCACGTTGCTGAGGCTGGCCAGACATGTCCCTCGTCATCGATGAGGAGGATGGTGAGGAGGCCGTTGGGCAGCAGCGGTCTGCAATGTATTGAGCAATGGCGGATGACGGTGGCGGCAAAAGCATTCACCTTGCCGGGCGGAAGCATCGCCCATAGTTCCCGGGCCAAAGTGATGTCCTTGATATCCACGTCGCAGCCAGACTCCACGAGCATCTGCCGGATGAAGTCTTTGTCCATCGTGGTCCGGCGGCTATGGGTGTCGAGCTGTCCGGCGGCCAGCTTGACGGCCTTGCCGAGCATGATGCCCAGGGTGACGCGGGGAATGCCGAGGTCGGCAGCCATCTTCAGCGTCTCGCCAATGTAGTTTCCGTATTCCACAAAGGCCTGTTGCGGCAGGTCGGGGTAGTGCCGTTGCAGGAACCCCGCGCTCTTGGCGCCGCTGTGGATGACCACACGGTCGCTGCCGCTGGCCCGCGCCACCTCCATGCACTTGTGGATGCTGTCGATAAAGGCTTCCTCGCTGAACGGCTTGACGATGCCGCTGACACCGATGATGCTGATGCCGCCCTCGATGCCCAGGCGGGGATTGAAGGTGCGGCGGGCTATCTCCCTGCCTTCGGGCACGGAGATGGTAGTTGAAAGTTGAAAGTTGACAAGTTGACAAGTTGACAAGTTGACAAGTTCTCCAAGTGTGGAGCGTCGCTTCGCGCCGAGCGGAGAGTTGAGAGTTGATAATTGTTCCAGGTTCTGGCGAATCATCTCGCGGGGTGCCTTGTTGATGGCTGGCTCGCCAGGAGGGAAGTCGAAGCCGGGGAGGGTGAAGCGACCGACCCCCTCGCCGCCAAGAATCTCGAAGGCGTCAGCCTGTTTGACACTTGCACGAATCTCAAGGCCGTTCGTCACATCCGGGTCGTCCCCCGCCTCCTTGATGCAGAAGGCATAACCGACGGCATAACCGACGGGCACACGGATGGTCTCGCCGTTGGGCAGGATTACAGGCACCTCGGAGGGTGTCTCGCCACAGAGCAGCCGTCGCGCAGCCGCCACGGCCGCCGCCGTGGCGCAGGTGCCGGTTGTGAGGCCGCTGTGAAGGGGATAAAACGGTGGCAGCAGGTGTTCCACGGCACGGCGCAGACCGTGGGGGCCATTGACGTATTCGATTGGAACATGCTGCGGGTTGGGCGTGTGGGGCGGATACAGCGGACGCTCTATGACAAAGACCTTGATGCCGGCTCGCTTGGCGGCCTCCACCTTCTCACAGAAGCCGCCGCTGAGGCCGCTCTCCTTGGTGAGGATGGCCTGTGGCTGCAACTGTGCAATCAGGGTCTGGGTCTCGTCCTCCATTTCCGAGCTGTGCTCGCCTTCCTGTCGCTTTTCATAATACACCAAATGGTCTTCGGGGAAGCCGGCTTTCTGTGCCAACAGCAGGGAGAGGCGGCGGTTGAGGATGCGGAACCAGCACTCGTGCCGTTCCCAGTAGGGGCGCAGGGTGCCGATGTTGTTCACGCCCGTCAGTGCCAGCAGCCGGTCGATGCCCTCTGCCTCCAGCTTCTGCATGGCCTCCTGATAGTCCCGGCACCAGACGAGCGTCTCGTCACGCGGCGGGTAGATGCGGTCATAGCGGATGATGGCCGCTCCGATATGCCGCGCCACAAACAGCAAGTTACGGTGCAGTTCCTCTGCGAAGGGGTGGGCGGCATCCACGATGAGGCGGATGCCGTGCTCGCGGCAGCACGCCACCATCTTGGGTACATCCATGTCACCTGTCAGATGGATGCCATGCACCAGTTCCACCTGCTGGCCGTCGCTGCGCGTACTATAATAATAAGGTGTACCCGCTTCCTCCAGCACTTCCACCGCCTTGCGGCCCTCCGTTGTTCCTCCAAATACCAAAACCATAGTCATTTACCATTTAGCCATTTACTATTTACCATTTACCATTTACTGTTTACTGTTTAGGCTGACCTCGAAGTCGGTGGCGGAGAACCACTGCCCGAGCCAGGTGCGCCCTGTGAAGGCATCGTCGGAGGTGAGGCCGTAGCGGATAAGAGTGGGCTTGGTAATGCGGATGGGCTCGATGGTGATGCGGTTCCAACCGAAGCCGCCGATGTCGCCGTTCAGTTTTACAACCCTGCGGATCCTCTCAGGTATCTCGGCTTCAATGCCTAAGCTATCAGCTTCGTGTACCAGGCGCGCCATTTCTTTCTTCGCTTCCTCGTGGATGCTGCCGCCCGTATTGCCCGTGGCAGGTATCTCCTTGAAGATCGGCGGCTCGTCGCCTACGATGGCATAGATACAGGCTCCAGTGCCATTGGCGCGGGCAGCACAGGTGAGGCGATAGGTGCCGGGCTGGAGGGTCTCGGTGTGCTCTGCACGGTAGCGTTGACGGTGGAACTCATCATAGCAGTCCAGATAGCGTACATTGCGGTCCCCCGTCATATATTCCCCGGTTGTCGTGAAGCGGGCGTTGCAACCCTCGCCGTTGAGGATACGCCAGCCATTCTCGCGCAGCCACTTCCATTCGTGAGGATTCACGAAGATGCCGTCGTGAGTATTCTCGTCAATCCATTCTGTATATTGTTTGCTATGATAGTCTTCTGATGCCTTGATGAGTTTGGGCAGTCCATAACCCACGGAAGCCCCTGCCACCACCAGTCCGGCAATCCACATCAGGAGCAGGGCAATGCGCTGGCGATAGGGCATGGAGGGCATCTGCCTGAACTCGTTCAGGAGGCTGTGGATGATGGCGTAGGCGGTAATGGCAAGCACGAGTCCTATGGCAACGACGAAGACATAGAACGGAACATGCAACTCTGGCACAAGTGCTGCGAACTCAGGCGTCTGGAAGAAGCTATCTCCCTTCTGCAGAAGCTCGTATGGATTCACGGCAAAGGCTGTCAGGCAGACGATGCCCACCAGGCACATCACAGCGATGAACGCGCCAAAGGCATAGATGCACCAGCGGAACAAGGTGGTGATGACCGTCCACAGGGCCACAAAGAAGCCGCCGATGCAACCAAAGGTGGAGGCTATGCAGCCAGAATGACCACGGTGACCAGCAGGATTCCCGGACAGCCCACCCCCGACCCCTCCCTGGGGAGGGGTGTTCGTTGCAGCTTGTCCGCCGACTGTTTGGTCTCCCCTCCCTAGGGAGGGGTCGGGGGTGGGCTGTCCGCTCTTTGTAATCTCCTCCGCCAGATTCTGCGGATTCACCTCCTTGCCTTTCATGCGCAAGCGGTCCTCCGGTGTCTCGGCCACAGGCATTAGGACGGCAAGGAGGATGTAGGCAATAATCAGGGAGATACCCCAGAAATAGATGTGGAAGTAGAGATGCTGACCCGGCAGGAACCACAAGAAGTTGTAATTCGAACCCGCAAATGACAGGAGCACCAAAGCGGCATAGCCCATGCGCCACCACAGCACGTCGCCGCCAAAATAGGCCGCGAAGCCGGAGAGCACACCCATCAGCTTCTTGTCATCGGGGTTGCGGTAGAGGCGTTTGGTGGAAGACCCTCCCCCCTGCCCCTCCCTTGTAGGGCGGGGAGTAGAATGTGTCTGAGAGGCTGCGTCTTCTGCACTGGAATTGTGATTACTCCCCTCCCCAACAGGGGAGGGGTCGGGGGAGGGGGTGTCGGGGGTGGGCTGATCGGCAGCCGCCCCCTCCATCTCCTCCGGCCTCCCAATCCGATGTATAATCTCCCGCACATGTTCTATGGTGATGGCTTCCGTGCCGCCTTGCTTCACTTCGTCAAGTAGTTCTGCAATGCGAGTTTCGATATCATCGGCGATCTCCTCGCCGCCCTCGCGCGAGCGGAAATAGTTGCGCAGGGACTGCTCGTAGGTGGAGAGCATTTCGTAGGCATCCTCATCGATGGCGAAGAGACGCCCGCACAGGTTGATGGTGATATTCTTTTTCATTATATACAGACCCCCTCCCCGCTCCCCCTCAAAAGGGGAGATTATATACTATTGAAGCAGAAAGGATAACAGGGTCATTGTTTTAGGTGTGTATCATTCATATTAACTATTTGAAGGGTAACAACTCTCCCCAGACAAGGTCGGGGCGGTCGTCTTCCTGAGAACAGACACCGTCCTCTCGATTTCGCTCCACGCGAGGTCAAGTCCCTTGAGAAACGCTTGACCTTCGTCGGTGAGGCGATAGTATTTGCGGGGCGGCCCTTGTGTGCTCTCCTGCCATTCGTAGGCGAGCAGACCGTCTTTCTTCAGGCGTGTCAGCAGCGGGTAGAGGGTGCCCTCGACCACCAGCAGCTCGGCTTCCTTGAGTTGCTGGATGATGTCAGAGGCATAGGCCGGCTGCCGCTTCAAGAGCAACAGGATGCAGTATTCCAGCATGCCCTTGCGCATCTGTGATTTGGCATTGGTCACGTCCATGATGTGTATTTGACAATGTTTCTTTTCCGTTATAATTCCGTTCGTTTCCGAAATTTCCGTTGCTTAATCCTGCGGCATGATGAGCCAGAGAATCAGATAGACGATACCGCCGCAGAAGACGGTGCTGACGGTCAGCACGACCCATATCAGGCGCAGCAACTCTGCATTCCAGCCGAAATACTCGCCTATGCCGCCGCAGACGCCGGCAATCCATTTATTGTCTCGTGAACGTGTGAGTCTTCCTTGTGCCATCATAATCAATCATTTTTTAGAGTTTGACATCCTGTTTCTCAATGGTTTGCGCCCATCACCCAGTGAGCACGCAGGGGACAATCCATGAGGTTCTTTGCTTAAGCGAGGGCAAAGGTAGGCCAAATATCAGTACCTTGCAATACATAGTACTAATAAAATGCGTGACTATAACATTCTTTAACCATTCGCTGGGACGTTTTTCCATATCTGCTTGCTTTACCCGATAAGCACGTTTTGATTATTCATTCATGATGGAATAATCATTCGTTCATGATGGAATAATCATTCGTTCATGATGGAATAATCATTCCATGACCACCGAATAACGGACACGCCCAAGACGCTGAAAGCGTCTGAGCGGTCATACGCCCATCCCTTTACATAAATGCCGAGAGTCACGTCATAGCAGCAGTCGAGGCTACCGACGACATTGGCCGACCGCGAGAACCACGTCTTCAAGCCTGGCACGACGTTCGAGCAGGCCGTAAGGCTGTATGAGTTTGACAGCCGTCTGCGTCGTAACGAACAGTTTGTCCGGGCCTTCAAGCGGAAATACAGTGACCCGCTGCCGCCAAGCTGGATGACGCTGGAGATTACGTCGTTCGGCACGATGTCCATCCTCTATCAGCAGTTGAAGCCTGGGCTGCCGAAGCGCGACGTAGCGGCGGCCTTTGGCGTGAGCGACACGGTGTTTGCCTCGTGGCTGCTTACGGTAAGCCTCCCTGCCTCCTATTCTCCTTAGACATTTCAGTTCTTGTCTTCTTCATCATATCTTTTCGGTTGATATTTCAATGTGAGTTCGCGCCCAGGCGGTGTTGCAGCTCGTCGTGCAGTTGTATGTTCTCGCGGATGCCCCGGATGATGGCGTCGTCCTTGTCGCTGAGCTTGCGCTGGTAGCGCAGGACGGCCCAGAGGAGCACGGCCACGATGACGACCAGCAGGCCGATGATGGCGATGAGCAGGATGTAGGAGTCATGGGGCATACGTCTGTGATTTGGGTGCAAAGATAGGCCCTTCTTTCCGTCCGTGCAACAGGTCAGACGAATTCACGGACGTTTTCAGACGAATTCACGGATGAAACAACGCAATTCTTGAAAAAAACAAAGCAAATGACAGATATGAGAAAGACATATATATGGGTTGTTGGCCCCTTTCTTTACGGAAATTGACAGAAAAAGGGGAAAAGGTTTTGTGGTATAGAATAATAGTCGTATATTTGCAGTCGAAATGCAGAAATAATCAGTTTGTGATTAGATACGCATGTGGATTGCATAATATATAAGATGATGGCAGAGGTTAATAATTTACAAGACTGGGTTACCAGTGAGATGGTGAGAGGACGGTACATCTTCACCAAAGAAGATGTTTTGGGTCTGCATCTGCCTATTTCAAATCAAGCCATACAGAACAGTCTAAAGCGGTTGACAAATCGTGGTTTCATTATGTCGCCCTGGCAAAACTTCTATGTCATCATCCCTACCGAATATAAGCTGCGAGGAATAGTTCCTCCTTCATTTTACATTGATA
>JAFSZU010000040.1 GCA_017455585.1 Bacteroidaceae bacterium
GCGCAGCACGGAGGCATCGGCCGTGAACGCCATCTCATCGACACGCTGTGTGCCCATGGTGCTCAGGCATAGACCCTTGAGCAGATGGCGCACCTCACTCATGCCTATCTTATCCTCAAACGTATGTGGGTATATCATAATCTATATGTAGTTTTCAAGCCATAACCTCGCCTATCGCAAGCGCTGACTTCGGCATCTTGCGTGCGCAGCCTTCGTCCATTGTGAGCGCAGCCTTCGCTTATTGCGAGCGCAGCTTTCGCTTATTGTGTGCGCAGCTTTCGTCCATTGCGTGCGGCTGCCAGCCGCACAACACACCGTTTTCTGCCATTTTGCGTGCAAAGGTACTGCAAAACAAAGGTTATCAAGCGCAAATTACGTGCCATTAACGTCTTTTAACATTATTTATTTGGTCAAGAAGCTAAAGACCTATTACTTTGTTGCAGCTAAAAGCTTTATTAACTAAATAAGGAGTAAGACATGCGAAAACTTGGTTTGCTATTGCTGACCTTCGTGGCCAGCATTTGTACATCCGTAGCACAGGTGGAACCGGCCCAGCCACAGCTGGTTGTTCCGCAGCTGCAGGTGTTTATCCCGCATTGGTACCTCAACGTACAAGGCGGCGCTGCCTACGACCTCGGAGAGGACGACTTCGGGCGCCTCATCTCGCCAGCAGCACAGCTGCAGGTGGGCTATCATTTTGTCAAACTCGTGGCAGTGCAGCTCGCCCTGAGCGGCGCTTGGGCACGTGGACGCTACGCCTATCCCGAGGCGCGCTACAAATGGAACTTCATACAGCCCACATTGGAGTTCCGCTTTGACCTGCCAGCTCTCTTCGGCCGCTGGGACATGGACCGATGGTGGAACATCTACGCCCTCATTGGCGGCGGAGCAACTTTGGAATGGGGCAACGACGATGCCGAGGCTGCCGAGCAGCGCTTTGGCATACATTTCTCTAAGCTCTGGCACAACAGCCGCTGGAACATCGTGGGCAAGGCTGGCGTGGGCGCCGACTTCCGCGTGGCACCACGGCTGGCCATCAACGTGGAGGTCAACGCCAACCTACTCCCCGACCACTTCAACTCCAAGCGTGGGCGCAACGACAACCGCGACTGGCACTTCAATGCGCTCGTGGGCCTGCACTGGGACATCACCGAACCCGCACGACGCAGCGAAGCCATCTACGAGTACAACGAACCCATCATCTATGAACCCGTGCCGGAACCAGAACCAGCACCCGTGGCAGAACAGCCAGACACCGTGCTCGAGGTACACAACGTGCAGTTCGAAATCAACAAGAGCATCATACGCCAATCACAGATCCCCACGCTCACACGCATACTACAGTTCCTACACGCCAACCCCAAGTCCAAGATACAGCTCACTGGCTACGCCGACAAGGAGACGGGAACGCCTGAGATCAACGAACGGCTATCGCGCGAACGCGCACAGGCCGTCAGCCAATATCTCATCGACCACGGCCTCGAAGAGAACCGCATACGCCGGCGTGCAAGGGGGGACCGCGTGCAACCCTACGACATTCCCGAGGACAACCGCGTCACAGTGTGCGTCATCTACGAACTCATAGACCCGTCGTCACATTACTAACAACCAAGTTCATACATCGCATCACATACATAAACACAATATAACCATGCGCACACTCAGACACATTGCGGCCACAACAATGGCCATCCTGGCCATCGGAGCATGCACCGACTATCAGGACGAACTCGACGCGCTCGAATACCGCGTCTCAATCCTCGAGAAGGCCGAGGAGCGGCTCAACAGCGAGCTGGAGGCACTGCACGTGCTCGCCTCGGCTGTCTATGACGCCGACTACATCACCGACATCACCAACACCGGTGATGGCTACATCGTAACATTCGCCGAACACGGAGCCGTGCTCATACGACACGGCAGCGACGGACAGGACGGCGCCGCTGGCCAAGACGGGCAGGACGCACAGGCGCCAGACATTGGCATCGTGCTCGGTGCCGACGGCGAATACTACTGGACACTCAACGGTGAACTCATAATCGTCAACGGACAACCCATACGCGCCAACGGACACGACGGCACCAACGGACGCAACGGCATCGACGGCATCGACGGGCGCGACGGACAGGACGGGCGCGACGGACGCAGCATCACACCGCAAATCCATATCAACCAGGAGACGGGACGATGGGAAATCTCCATCGACGGAGGCGCCACTTGGATTGAGACGGGCATCGGAGCCACAGGGCGCGACGGACGCGACGGACGCGACGGGCGCGACGGCACAGACGGACGCGACGGGCAGGACGCCACCTCATTCTTCCAGAGCGTGGAAATAACCATCGACGACGACGGCAACAACTTCGTTGTCTTCACTCTCAAGAACGGAACAGTGTTCCGCATACCACTCGCCAGCAACCAGCAACCCTAACGCATCCGCCACCACTATGAAGCTCAGAATATTATCATATCTCGCCATAGCAACCATGGTCCTATTGGCGGCTATAGGGTGCAGAAGCGAGTTCGACGACAACCTGCGCGCGCTGGGGCGCCGCGTTGAATACCTCGAGGACAGCGTGTTCTTCACCAACAAGGAGACGAGCATCAACAACCAGATTCGGGTGCTCAACCAAATCCTCACCGAGTTCATGGAGAACAGAGCCATACAAACCGTCGTGGAGAACACCGACGGCTCGCTAACCCTCACGATACTCAACGGCAACACCTTAACCGTAGAGCCGGGCAATGACGGGCGCGACGGTAACACAGGGCGCGACGGAGCCGACGGAACAGCACCCCTCATCGGCGTGAACCAAAACCCCGACGACGGCCACTGGTACTGGACCATCAACGGAGAATGGATGCTCAACAGCGATGGGGAACCCATACGCGCCGACGCCTACGACGGACGTAACGGCACCGACGGCACCGACGGTGTCAATGGTCGCGACGGAACCAACGGGCGCGACGGAGCCGACGACCTCGACGTGACCATCAACGTGCCGCTTGTGCGCATCAACCCCGAGACCAACGACTGGGAAATCTCGACCGACGGAGGAAAGACTTGGAACAACATGGGCTCTTCGTCCAACGGACGCGACGGACGCAATGGAAGCGACGGCTACATCGGAAAAGACGGACGCGACGGAGTGCCCGACGTATTCGAAAACGTCATCGTCAACTCCAGCTCACACACCGTTACATTCGTGCTCACCAACGGACAGACTTTCACCGTGTCATACGTGTACTGAACCAACACCGCAAGCACACTTCACACCATCTTAACGTGCACGCCGACGAAAAAACACCGTCGGCGTGCATTTTCTTTGCAAAATATTTGGTCGTTCAAGGAAAACGCACTACCTTTGCACCCGCAATCGCAAGAAAGGTCAGCCTGGAGAGATGCTCGAGTGGCTGAAGAGGCACGCCTGGAAAGCGTGTGACCGTCAAAAGCGGTTCGCGAGTTCGAATCTCGCTCTCTCCGCACTATGACAACTTTCTGCGACGTACAGCAGACATGGGAATGTCCTGTACGGCCAGCTCCCTTCGAATCCCCCAGGGCTTGACCGCAGCAAGGGTAGTTGGTTGTAGCGGCGCGATGCAGACCGCATTCCCACCCGCCTCTTTAGCTCAGTTGGCCAGAGCACGTGATTTGTAATCTCGGGGTCGTTGGTTCGAATCCGACAAGAGGCTCAAAGAAATGGAACACGAAGACAACTTCGGGTTCCATTTCTTTTGTATCCACTTGAACAAGTCAAGATGGGTCTGGGTGCCCCTCAAGGGCCAATCGGATGATTCAGTTGCCGGATGTCCTCTTGCGGAAGAGTTCGCGCAGGTTCGTAAAGTCCTTGTGCAAACGGAGACCGATGCCCTGAGTGGTGAGGGCTGTTTTGGTGAAATAGCGGTCATTGGTCTGGCTGTAGGCTTTTAGGCTGAGTGCCCCGGAGGGTGAGAGAAGCCATTGTATATCAAAGTCGCCGATGAAATTGGTATTGGCGACGGGTGTGTCTCGATAGCCGAAGGTGCCGTTGATGAGCAGCCGGTTATTCATCAGACGGCCGCTGAGCATACCCTCCACATCCATGTCGCTCCACCCCTCGTTGCCCGTGGAAAGGCTTGTGCCGAAATTCCAGTTTTGGCTTCCAATGGTATTGGCCAGCATGTCATTGAGTTGACCGGAGAGGGTGGAGGAGAGGAGACTTTGCATGGCAGTATTGGTCTGACTCTGGTCCTCACTGAGCCCGTAAGTATAGAATCGTCCGATGCCGAGAAGATATATCACCTGCATGTTACGCTCCTCGTCGGTGGAGATGAGTGCCCGAACCATCTGTTTCTCGTCCTCGTTGACGTTGGGGATGTCAAAGTCAAAGGTGACTTGTGGCTGTTCTGCCTGTCCGCCTATGTTCATCAGACAGTTGACGCGCACATTGGAGGCCGAGAAGTTGCTGCCGGCTGCTAAGTCGTTGAGAGACACAGAGGGTACTGTATAGACGGCTTGCAGGTTGAGCCCCGCTTTCATGGGGGCACCGCCGAAGACGATGCTGCCTCCCTGCTGGAACTGGAAGTCCTTGCGGATGACATCCTGCAGGGTGAGGCGGTAAGTGCCATGGTCAACCCGATAGGTTCCGTACATCTGGAAACGGCCTTTGTTGTGATAGGTGGCGCGGATGCCGCCATTGCCGTAGAGGGTGATATAGTCATCTGACCGCGGATCCATGAGAAGACGCACCTGTGCATCCGGGGTGACTTGGATGTCAAACGAGATATAGATGTCCAGTCCGCTGTCCTCGACAGGCTCCTCACCCGCTGTTCCTGTCATGGAGGGAGCAGATGGTATGGACTCGGATGAAGGATTGCTGTTTGCAGAAGAGGATGCTCCCTCGCTCGTCGTGAGGGTGGGAGAGGAGTCCACAAATGTGATAAACTGATTGTTGGTGAGTGCTTCGGGCGTGGAAGCATTGTAGGTTAGCGAACTGCCGACCGAGGGACTGCCCTGCAAACTCACATCAAGCCGGTCTGCGTCGCCTGTGAGCCGGCATGAGCCATTGGCCAGGATGGTAGCGTAGAAGACTTCATCTCCAAAGGTTCGGAAGTCATAGCCCAACAGGTCGCTGGCCTGGATGTCAAAGGCGTAGCGGATGTGCTTGAAATGCTGCCACGTCAGTTCTCCGTCCACCACAGCACGATGGGCACGGTTGTCGCTGCCTTGCAGGGGGTCAAACATCTGGAACCCACGCACACGGATACCTTCTGGACGCAGCCATACGCTGTCTCTGTCCAGCGAGTGATATCGTGTCCCCAGTGAACCTATCGTCATGGCCAGCGTGTCCATGGCCATCGCCCCGGTCAGCTCCAATTGACTAAAGGGGCCGTGTATGCGGGCATGGCCGCTGGCGCGACCGATGAAATCCTGAAAGATGCCCTTGGCATATTCGGTGATGAAGCCGGCGTTGAGGTTATTGGCCAGCACGTCCAGGTCCAGGCCGCTGGTGGGGCCATGTCCGGGAGTGATGGTGCCCTGGACGTGGGTGGGCATGTGGCGGAGGGGTTCGGTAATCCACGCGTCGAGATCTATGCTCTCAGGTGCCACACGCCCCCATCCTCCAGTTACATTGAGGTGGCCAAGCGGGGTGTTCTCAAAATGGAAGTTGTTGATATCCAACACTGCGCTTACGGTGGGCTGAGTCATCAGGCCCGTGGCAAAAATGACACCTGTGGCAGCACCCGCCAGTTCCACGTCATGGAAATCAAGCAGACCGAAGACATATTCTAGATTGATGCCACGGAGCTCCACTCTCAGCGTGTCGGAGGAATGTTCAGACACGGTGCCGTCCACCTGCAAGTGTCGTTCCTGCTGTGTGACTTTGAATCCCCGCACGTCTATGCGCTGGTCGTTGAGCAGGAGGTCTGCTCCATGCACATTCCATACCGTGTCGGCAATCATGATCTGTGAAGGGTTCAGATGAACACTGGTTTCCAGATGATGATGTGAATCCAGCTGAAACTGTGCGCTGGCCGAGAGTTGCCCGCTCTGGGCTTGCTGGTCGTGGCCCTCCCACGTCAGGAATGTCTCCAGCATGTCGCGTTCCGCCTCGGAGGTAATGGTCATCTGAACGGGTTCACCCTCCATCCAGCGCTGCAGGGTAACAAACGAGCGCAGATAGTGCCCTTGCTGGCGAGCGATGAGGGTGATGGTGCGCAGGTCTTCATTGCCCAACAGCACGTGAGGGGCATCGGCATTAAAGGCCAGTTGCTGGCGAGGGCCGTCCAGATGTCCCTCCAAGACGATGGCTTCGGGCAGTTGCAAATCCACACCTATTATATTAAAGAGACTGTCTGTGTCCCACAGCCGGAGGCTGAGGTCTATTTGGTCTTCGTCCGTGGTGGCGGGGGCTGTGGGCGATGGGATGAGCGAAGGAAGTGCTCCATGAAGCATCTGCTGGCAGGTGGACACCAGGGTCGTATAGTGAAAATGCCCGTCGGCCTGTGCTTCTATGCCGTCGCCGTTGATGTGCACATGGTGCCCGTTTTGGTCATTGGCGGCTGCCACATGCAGTTCTTCAACGTCCAAGAGATGCTTTTTCTGGCGGAAATGCAGGTCGCTGAGATGAACGTTTCCTGTCAATTGCTCCAGTGTTTGCATGCTGAGATCCATCGTTTGCGCACATTGGATGTCTGCTTCCACGTTCCCGCTTAGTTGGGGATGAGAAAGATGGACGTTGGCTTGTAGGGATTGCGGGGTTAGGTGGAATCCTGTCTGCATACGTCCCACAAGTTCACCCTGTGAGGTTCTTTCGGTGGCCTGGACCTGAGCATGAATGTTTTTCTGGCGAAGTGAACCTTCGGCATCGGCTTGGAGAGCAAGACTTTCACCAGATGACAAGAAGGGAACGGAGCCTATGATAGCTTCTGGTTGATCTGTCGTCACTTGCAGTGTTCCCTTGAATGCATCCTGTCCAAGGACGGTGGCATGAAGGTCGGCCGACCCAATGAGCGTGCTTAGTGTGACATTCGCTGCGGCTCTCTCTGACAGATAGGAAAGATTGCCTTGAGCATCCACGGTGCCCATCGTCTGCAACTTCTCGGCTTGCTGAGGCTGGAGGATATCCAAGTCTTGAAGGGCTTGCTGGGTGGGGGGGAGCCAACGTTCGCCCATGTAGAACCGTAGGATTTGGGCATCAAATCCGTCATCAAGGATGTTGCCGGTGGCCTGGACTCTCAGGTCTTGGGCCTTGATTGCAAATCGCGGAATGCTCCAGTGCCGGTGATCATAGTTGATTTGCGTGCTGAAATCCATCGGTTCCGGAGCCAGGTCAAGGAGAGGAAGGATGGGTGAAAGGTCGGAAGGGGTGAGGTGTCCATGTGCCACGACCTGGAATGACGAAAAAGGGAAACTGACGTCGAGACGCGGAAGATGGATGTCCGACGTGGGTAGTTGAAGGAGTGCATTGGTGAGAAAGAGGCGATGGACGGAATCGTTGACCTGTGTCAGGAAGGCTACTGCGGAAAGGTTGTTGACGCTTAATCCGCTTCTTGAATCATGGAATCTTAGCTCTTTGAGATTGAACTTCATACCTCTTCTTTCAGAAATATTAAAGGAAAGTCGTAGGGCCAAGTCTTCTAAGTTGAAAGATGAAGTTTCATCGCTCATCTCGTGGGTCAGCCTTCCTCTGCGGGCTATGAGAAAACCAAGGTTGAGGTCAAGTGGTGTGCTGGTACTGTCATCGCCAGAAAGATGGTCGATGATGAACTGGAAATTATAAGGTTGGTCTGATGCAGGTCTTCGCAAGCGGATATCATAGCCGAAGAGCTGGGCATTGGCAATGTGGTAGCTTCCTTGCAGCAGTTGCCACGGGTCAATCTTGGCACTGAGACGTGTGGCAGCGAGAAGGGTGTCACCCTGTTGGTCATGCCATAATAAGTCATCAATCACTATCCGATTGAAGAGCCCCAGCTGGATGCGCCCAACGGTAACGTCTGTTTCAAGTTGTTCAGAAAGTAATGTGGCGACTTTCCGAGCCATCCATTGCCCGGCCCATGGCGAAGCAGTGAAGAGCAAAAGAGCCAGATAGCCGCCCACGACTATACCGACAAAAATGCGAACTATGATGCTGACACGTTTGATGGATACAGGTCGTTTTGCCGACAAAGTTACGCCTTTCCTTTTGTTTGAGCAAGCAAAGTGACGATATTTACAACTATTTTTATATTTGGGTGTGAAAATGTCTGCAAATTATGCGTCAAGTTCGGACAAAAAGCATTACTTTTGCGCAGTTTTAAGCAAAAACCATTTCATTTATTTATTTTTATATGGCAAATGTAATCAAGTTACGCAAAGGCCTCGACGTGAACCTGAAGGGCAAAGCGAACTTGGAGACCATGCAGACGAAGATTGGGGGGCAGTATGCACTGGTTCCCGATGATTTCTATGGCATGAAACCCAAGGTCGTTGTCAAGGAAGGGGATGCCGTCAAGGTCGGGGATGCCTTGTTCGTGGACAAGAACCATCCCGAAGTGAAGTTCGTTTCGCCTGTCAGCGGCACCGTGGCCCTCGTGGAGCGCGGTGAACGCCGCAAGGTGATGAGCGTGCGCGTAGATGCCGACGGCAAGCAGGAAGCCGCCTCCTTCTCGGCGAAGGAGCCGCTGAAGCTGCTGCTGGAAAGTGGCTTGTTCGGATTCTTCCGCCAGCGTCCATACGACGTGGTGGCCAATCCCGAGGACAAGCCGAAGGCCATCTTCGTGAGTGCTTTTAACAGTATGCCGCTGGCTGCCGACTTCGAGTATGTCCTGAAGGGACAGGAGAAGGAGTTCCAGGCTGGTCTCTCCCTGCTCGCCAAGATTGCCAAGGTACACCTCGGCATCAGCAGCAGGCAGAAAGCTCAGGCCCTGACCGCTGCCAAGGACTGCACCGTCACCGTCTTCGACGGTCCCGCTCCTGCCGGCAACGTGGGTGTGCAGATCAACAACGTCAGCCCCATCAACAAGGGCGAAGTGGTCTGGACGCTGGGTGCCGAAGAGGTCATCTTCATCGGTCGCCTCGTGCAGACGGGCAAGGTCGATCTGACCCGCACCATCGCCGTGGCTGGTTCCGAGGTCAAGGCTCCGAAGTACGCCAAGGTGGTCGTGGGTGCTCCCCTCGCCGCTGTGCTCAACGGACAGCTGGACGAGAGCAAGAGCCTCCGCATCATCAACGGTAACCCGATGGTGGGCGTGAAGACCTCCAAGGACGGCTGGCTCGCCGCCCATGCCACCGAAGTAACCGTGATTCCCGAAGGCGACGACGTCTATGAGATGCTCGGATGGATTGCTCCCCGCTTCAAGGAGTTCAGCACCAGCCGCAGCTATTTCAGCTGGCTCAAGCCCAAGAAGACCGAGTACACACTGGACGCACGCATCAAGGGCGGTGAGCGCCACATGATTATGTCCGGCGAGTATGACCGCGTGTTCCCCATGGACATCTATGCCGGCTATCTCGTCAAGGCTATCATCGCGGGCGACATCGACCGTCAGGAAGCTCTCGGCATTTACGAGGTGGCTCCCGAGGACTTCGCCATCGCCGAGTTCGTGGACAGCTCCAAACTTGAATTGCAACGCATTGTGCGCGAGGGACTGGACATCCTGCGCAAGGAAAACGCTTAATAAGGTGATAAGGTCATTAGGTTGTAAGGTCATAAGGTTCATAACCCCAAAACCTCCAACCTCAAAACCTCAAAACCTCAAAACCTCAAAACCTTATGAATAGTTTAAGAAAATACTTCGACAAGATAAAGCCGAACTTCGAGGAGGGTGGCAAGCTCCACGCCTTCCGTTCGCTTTATGATGGCTTCGAGACGTTCGCCTTCGTGCCGAACACCACGGCACGTGTGGGTGGAACGCACATCCACGATGCCATCGACAGCAAGCGCATCATGTCGCTCGTTGTCATCGCGCTGGTGCCTGCGTTGCTCTTCGGAATGTACAACGTGGGTTACCAGAACGCCCTCGCTGCCGGACAGTTGGAGAACGCCACCTTCTGGGGCATGTTCTTCTTCGGCTTCCTGGCCGTGCTGCCCAAGCTGATTGTCAGCTATGTGGTGGGTCTGGGCATCGAGTTCACCGTCGCGCAATGGAAGAACGAGGAAATCCAAGAGGGCTTCCTCGTTAGCGGTATCATCATCCCGATGATTGTCCCCGTGAACACGCCGCTGTGGATGCTCGCCATTGCCGTGGCCTTCTCCGTCATCTTCGCCAAGGAGATCTTCGGTGGCACCGGCATGAATATCTTCAACGTCGCTCTCATCACGCGCGCGTTCCTCTTCTTCTCATATCCCTCCAGCATGACTGGCGACGACACCGTATGGGTGGCACAGAACACCATCTGCGGCCTCGGCTTCGACGTGCCCGACACGTTCTCCGCTGCCACGCCGCTTGGTGAAATCGCCGCAGGTGCCACCGCGCTCTCCACGAGTCTCTACGACCAGGTTTGCGGTTTCATCCCCGGTTCCATCGGTGAGACCAGCGTCATCGCCATTGCCCTTGGTGCCTGCCTGCTCCTCTGGACAGGCGTGGCCTCCTGGAAGACCATGCTGAGTGTCTTCGTCGGCGGTGCTCTGACGGGCTGGTTCTACAACGCCCTCGGCCTCTCGCCCCTCGACGCTTGTCAGCACATCGTGCTCGGCGGTTTCTGCTTCGGTGCCGTCTTCATGGCTACCGACCCTGTCACCAGTGCCCGCACAGAAGGCGGTAAGTGGATCTATGGTTTCCTGATTGGCTTCGTGGCTGTGACAGTGCGCGTTCTCAACCCCGGTTATCCCGAAGGAATGATGCTCGCCATCCTGCTCATGAACCTGTTTGCTCCGCTCATCGACTACTGCTTTGTCAGCCGGAACATCTCAAAACGCGCTAAACGCGCCAAGATTTGACAATTGGACAATTTACAATTGTACAAATGAATAGTAAATCGTAAAATCGTAAATCGTAAAATCGTCAAATTAGATTATGGCTAAGATAAATACAAACAGCAATGTCTATACCATCTGCTATGCAGCAGTGATGGTGGTGCTCGTAGCTTTCTTGTTGGCCTTCGTGAGCAGTGCGCTGAAGCCTGCACAGGATGCCAACGTGGCTATCGACAAGAAGAAACAGATACTGGCTTCCTTGAATGTCCGCGGCATCGACAAGAGCGACGTGGAAGCCAAGTACGACGAATTGATCCAAGAAACCTTCGTGCTCACCCCCGACGGTCAGCAAATTGAAGGCGCAGACGCTTTCGATGTTGAGACCAAGGAGATTGGCGAGAAGTTCCCGATCTATAAAGCCAAGACTGCCGAAGGAGAGGATGCTTACGTGCTCCCGTTGAAGGGTCGTGGCCTCTGGGGTGGCCTTTGGGGCTATGTGGCTGTCACGCTCGACTGTGAGAAGGTGCTCGGTGCTTACTTCGACCATGAGAGCGAGACTGCCGGTCTCGGTGCCCTCATCAAGGAAGAGCCTTTCCAGAAGCAGTTCATCAACCGTCCCGTCATGGGCGAGGATGGCAAGGTAGCTCTCACCGTTGTGAAGAAAGGCACCTCAGACGCCGAGACACAGGTCGATGGTGTCACTGGTGCGACCCTGACCTCCAAGGGTGTCGGTGAAATGGTGCTTAGTGGCATTCAGCAATATGTGGATGCTGTCAGCAAGGGCATCGAAGGTGCTATTGCAAAGCCCACTGGCGACTGCTGCAAGCATGCCCCCAAGTGCTGCGACAAGCCCGACTGCAAATGCCCGGAAAAGAAGCTCTGCGCCTGTAAGGACGGCAGCTGCGGCGATGCTGCTTGCAACTGTGCCTCCGATGCCAAGTGCTGCGCCCGCGAGGAATGCCCCTGTGCCAGCTGCGAGAAATTCGCTCCCTGCGAGAAGAAACATGGATGTCCCGACCTGCCCGAATGCTGCAAGCCCGGTGCTGACTGTTGCAAGTCCGGAGCAGAGTGCTGCCCGCCCCGCCCCGAGGGCTGTCCTGAATTGCCCGAATGCTGCAAACCCGGTGCTGACTGTTGCAAGCCCGGAGCTGACTGCTGCCCCCAGCCGAAGCCTGGCTGTGGTAAGCATAAAGGTTGTCCCGAAGGTAAGCCCGAATGTGGTGGCTGTCCCGAAAAGGGCGGTGCTGCTCCCCACAAGTGCAAGAGCGGTAATGACTGCTGCAAGAGCGGCACCTGCGATAAGAGTGGTTCCTGCGGAAAGCCCGGTTGCGATGGCGACAAGGCCTGCTGCGGACGGCAAATGTAAGTAAACAAGTTGACAAGTTGACAAGTAAACAAGTTGATATATCAAGATCAGCGAAAGAAACAACTCGTCAACTCGTCAACTAATAACTCGTCAACTAAAAATTATGAGTACATTATTTTCTAAAGCAAATCAAGA
Organism: Bacteroidaceae bacterium; assembly: GCA_017455585.1. Lineage (GTDB taxonomy): Bacteria > Bacteroidota > Bacteroidia > Bacteroidales > Bacteroidaceae > Physcousia. The sequence goes on from JAFSZU010000040.1 coordinate 12,376, forward strand.
AGCGCTGGTCGGTCCGCTGAACCTGAATAACCCAGTCGTGGTGCAGGTGCTCGGCATCTGCTCGGCCTTGGCTGTAACGGCTCAGTTGGAACCCGCTATCGTGATGGGTCTCTCTGTGACCATCATCACCGCCTTCTCCAACCTGATTATCTCTCTCATCCGCAACTCCATTCCCAACCGCATCCGCATCATTGTGCAGTTGGTGGTGGTGGCCGCGCTGGTGACCATCGTCTCGCAGGTGCTGAAAGCCTTCGCCTACGACGTGAGTGTGCAGCTCTCCGTCTATGTCGGTCTGATTATCACCAACTGTATCCTGATGGGTCGTCTCGAAGCCTTTGCGATGATGAACAAACCCTGGCCCTCGTTCCTCGACGGTATCGGCAATGGCATCGGATATGCCATCATCCTCGTCATCGTGGGCTTCTTCCGTGAACTCCTCGGTGCCGGCACCCTGCTCGGCATGCAGGTGATTCCGCAGTGGTGCTACGACCACGGCTATGTGAACAACGGTATGATGACCATGCCTGCCATGTCCCTCATCCTCGTCGGATGCGTGATCTGGGCACACAGGGCGTATAATAAAGATTTAGTTTAAGTAGACAAGTGGACAAGTGGACAAGTAAACAAGTTGATACATCAAGGTCATCAAAAGAAATAACTCGTCAACTCGTCAACTAATAACTCGTCAACTCGTCAACTAATAACTCGTCAACTAAAAGTATTATGGAACATCTCATTAGCCTATTCGTCCGCTCCATCTTCGTGGACAATATGATTTTCGCGTTCTTCCTCGGCATGTGCTCCTATCTGGCCGTGTCCAAGACCGTGAAGACCGCCCTCGGCCTCGGCGTGGCAGTAACCTTTGTGCTGCTCATCACCGTGCCCGTTGACTACCTGTTGCAAGTTTATGTCCTCGGCCCCAACTGTCTGGTTGAGGGTGTCGATTTGAGCTTCCTCTCGTTCATCCTCTTCATCGCCGTGATTGCCGCCATCGTGCAGCTGGTGGAGATGATTGTCGAGCGCTTCAGCCCCTCGCTGTATGCCGCCCTCGGCATCTTCCTCCCCCTGATTGCCGTGAACTGCGCCATCATGGGTGCCTCGCTCTTCATGCAGCAGCGCATCACCATGCCCGACACCAACTCCCAGGCCATCACCGGCATCTGGGACGCAGTGGCCTACGCCCTCGGCTCGGGTATCGGCTGGCTGCTCGCCATCACCTGCCTGGCTGCCATTCGTGAGAAGATGGCCTACACCGATGTGCCCCGTCCCCTTCAGGGTCTCGGCATTACGTTCATCACCGTCGGCCTGATGGCCATGGCCTTCATGTGCTTCAGTGGATTAAACCTCTAAAAGTAGACAAGTTGACAAGTTGACAAGTAAACAAGTTGATACATCAAGGTCAGCGAAAGAAACAACTCGTCAACTCGTTAACTAATAACTCGTCAACTAAAAGAATTATGAATACTTCTTTAATCTTAACAAGCATCGCGGTCTTCCTGGGCATCATCCTGGTGCTGGTCATCGTTCTGCTTGTAGCAAAGGCTTACCTCTCTCCGAGTGGTAATGTCACCATCACCATGAACGGCAAGGACAAACTGTCCGTGCCGCAGGGTGCCAGCCTCCTCTCCACCCTCGCACAAGAGGGCGTCTATCTCCCTTCTGCCTGCGGCGGTAAAGGTTCTTGCGGACAGTGCAAGTGCCAGGTCGTAGAGGGCGGCGGCGAGATTCTGGACTCCGAGAAGGGGCACTTCACCCGCAAGGAAATCAAGGATCACTGGCGTCTCGGCTGTCAGTGCAAGGTCAAGGGCGACCTGGGCATCCAGGTGCCCGACAGCGTCCTCGGCGTCAAGGAATGGGAGTGCACCGTTATTGGCAACAAGAACGTCGCCACCTTCATCAAGGAGTACAAGGTCGCCCTGCCTCCCGGAGAGCACATGGACTTCGAGCCAGGTTCCTACGCCCAGATTCGCATCCCTGCCTTCGACTGCATCGACTACGACAAGGACTTCGACAAGTCCCTCATCGGCGACACCTATCTGCCCGCATGGGAGAAGTTCGGTCTCTTCCCGCTCAAGTGCAAGAACCCCGAACCCACCATCC
>JAFSZU010000041.1 GCA_017455585.1 Bacteroidaceae bacterium
ACGCCGCTCACCCGCCAGAAGGGTGTGGGAGCCGGTTCCGTCATCACCCACATCGATGGCCAGCCCATCAAGGCCGGTGCAGATTACTATCCCCTGCTCAGCGGCAAGTCCGGGCGCTATACCCGTCTGACCATCAAGGACGGCAAGGGCACGGCCAAGGACTACACCGTCCGCCTCAGCAGCAACTACGGCGACGAGCTCTATCGCCGCTGGGTGGCCCGCAACGAGCACATTGTGGACAGCCTCTCCCAGGGGCGGCTGGCCTACGTCCACATCCAGAAGATGAACGGCGAGAGCTTCCATGACCTGTATAAGCGTCTGCTCTCCGACAAGAACCGCGTGCGTGATGCCGTCATCGTGGATACCCGCCACAACGGCGGCGGCTGGCTGCACAACGATGTCTGCGACCTGCTCTCGGGCGTGGCCACTGTGCAGTACACCCCGCGCGGCAGCTTCATCGGCAACGACCCCTACGACAAGTGGGTCAAGCCCTCCTGCATGCTCATCTGCGAGGACAACTACAGCAACGCCCACGGCACGCCCTGGCTTTATAAAGAATTGGGCATCGGCGAGCTCATCGGCGCGCCCATCCCCGGCACCATGACCGCCGTGTGGTGGGAGAGCATCGATGACATCACCTTCGGCATTCCCCAGGTGGGAGCCAAGGACCGCCGCGGCCGCTATCTGGAGAACCAGCAGCTGGAACCCGACCACCTCGTCTATTGTCAGCCCGGCGACCTCCTCCACGGCCGTGACGTGCAGTTGGAGAAGGCTGTGGAGCTGATGCTGAAGAAGTGAAAAGTTGAAAGTTGAGAGTTGAGAGTTGAAAGTTGAGAGTTCTCCAAGTATGCGGTGTAAACGTTAAAAAACGTTCAAAGAAAGCCGCCCGCAACAACTTTCAACTCTCAACTTTCAACTTTCAACTCAAAAATCCGTACCTTTGCAGCGCAAACAAGAAGCGTTATGAAACTTATCCTTCTATCTACTCCCGAGTTCTTTGTGGAGGAAGATAAAATCATCAATGCACTGTTCGACGAGGGACTGGATTTGCTGCACTTGCGCAAGCCCGATTCCGAGCCTATCTACAGCGAACGCCTTCTCACCCTCCTTCCCGATTCTTGCCACTCACGCATCATCGTCCATGAGCATTTCTACCTCAAGGACGAGTTCAACCTGCGCGGCATCCATCTGAGTGCGGAGCACCCGGAGCCGCCCAAGGGCTACAGCGGACACGTCAGCCGCTCTGTCCACAGCCTGGACGAGCTGCGCAAGGAGCGTGAGGGCATGGACTATGTCTTCCTGTCTCCCATCTTCGACAGCATATCCTATCCCGAACGCCACGCTGGTTACACTGCCCAGCAGCTCTATGATGCCACTCGTGCCGGACTCATCGACCGCAAAGTCATGGCGGCCGGAGGCATCAGCGGCGAGACGCTGCCCCTGCTTTCAGACTATGGTTTCGGCGGCGCAGTCATTTCCGGTGACCTCTGGCACCGCTTCAACATACACTCCGGACTCGACTACCGCGAGGTCATCGCCCA
>JAFSZU010000042.1 GCA_017455585.1 Bacteroidaceae bacterium
ACCACCCTTGCCCAGATTATCGCCCACACGCTGGAGACACCGTTCTATACGCTTTCTGCCGTGACCAGCGGCGTGAAGGACGTTCGTGACGTCATCGAGCGTGCCAAGGGCGGTCGCTTCTTCCAGCAAAACAGCCCCATTCTCTTTATTGACGAGATTCACCGTTTCTCCAAGTCGCAGCAGGACTCGCTGCTTGGTGCGGTGGAACAGGGTGTGGTGACGCTCATCGGTGCCACCACGGAGAACCCGTCGTTCGAGGTCATCCGTCCGCTGCTCTCGCGGTGTGCCGTCTATGTGCTGCAGCCGCTGGGCAAGGACGACCTGCTGACGCTGATGGAGCGCACGCTGCGCGAGGACGTTGTCTTGCGGGAGAAGAAGGTGACCGTGCAGGAGACCGATGCCCTGCTGCGCTACAGCGGCGGCGATGCCCGCAAGCTGCTGAATATCCTGGAACTGGTGACCGACACGGGCAGCGATGCGACGGCCGAGGTGGTCATCACCGACCGCTTGGTGGCGGAGCGTCTGCAGCAGAACCCGCTGGCCTACGACAAGGGCGGCGAGATGCACTATGACATCATCTCGGCCTTCATCAAGAGCATCCGCGGCAGCGACCCGGACGGTGCCATCTACTGGCTGGCTCGCATGATCGAGGGCGGCGAAGACCCGGCGTTCATTGCCCGTCGCCTGGTTATTTCCGCCTCGGAGGACATCGGTCTGGCCAATCCCAATGCGCTGCTGCTGGCCAATGCCGCCTTTGACACGGTGCAGAAGATAGGCTGGCCAGAGGGGCGCATCCCCCTGGCCGAGGCCACCATTTATCTGGCCACGTCGCCCAAGAGCAACTCGGCCTATATGGCCATCAATGATGCCCTCTCTTTCGTCCAGCAAACGGGCAACCAGCCTGTTCCCCTGCACCTGCGCAATGCCCCGACAAGCCTCATGAAGGAGCTGGGCTACAGCGAGGGCTACAAGTATGCGCATGATTATGAGGGCCATTTCGTGGAGCAGCAGTTCCTGCCCGACGGCATCACGCAACGTTTCTGGCACGCGCAGCCCAACGCCGCCGAGGACAAGTTGCAGCAGCGCATGTTGCAACTGTGGGGCGAGCGGTTTAAAGACTAAGAGTCACCGCAAGGAAAGGAAATAGCCCAGTTTGTAGAAGGCAAACACCTTGAGCGAGGGGTGTTTGCCGAGAAGATTCCACCGCAATAACGGTCTTGTTAACCAGTAAATAGCACGTACAATCCATGTGAGATGCCAGCGGCGCAGACGGTTGGCCGCGTTCTCCACGTGGCTGTGTCCGTGCATCCGTCCGCCGAGGCCCTGTAACGTGTGCAGGGCTGTCTCTGCTTTTTCCAGATAGACACTGTTTGGCTCCAGTCCCGTGTGAATCAGCGGGTTGTCCGTGTGCAGGATGGTGATGCCGCGCTCTTGCAGCTCCACGCCGAAGAGCGCATCTTCATAGCCATAGTCTGTGCATTGCTCATCAAAACCGATGCCCAGGAACACATCTCGCCGCACAAGCAGGTTGAAGGTGGAAAGCTGCATGTAGGGGTGCGACTGTCGCTCGGCGGCACTGCGGCGGCGGTCTGCACGGCACTCATATTTGTAGCGCAGGGTGGCCGCAGGGCACGGGTTTATTGCTGGATGGCGCAGCCCGCCGCACACCACGGGCGCGTGACGGGCATCGTCGAGATAGCGAGACAGGGAAAAGTCTGCCGACACGCGGGCATCGGCATCTACAAACAACAGCCACTCACCTCTCGCCGCGCGGGCCAGGGCGTTGCGGATCCGCGCACGCCCCAAGTTAAAAGCCGTGGACCACAGACGCACGCCCGGCAGGCTCTCTACGTCATAGAGCCAACTCATATCATCCGTGGAGGCATCGTCGCCAATGATGATCTCTGCCTCCACGTTCTCTGAGTCTGCCAACGCACGCAACTCGCGCACAAGCGCGCACGCGTTATAATTATAGGTGGGGATGAGGATGGAGAGCATCATTCGATGATGATCTCGTAGGACGTGAACCAGGTCTCACCGGGTTCCGCCCGCTCAATGAAGTCGCGCCTGGAGAAATCCCGGCAGAAGCCCACGGGGTCACAACAGCCGTGCCACGGTTCGATGCACAGGAAGGGTGCTCGCCCGCCGCAGGGTGACCACAGTGCGGTGACGGGCATGGTGTGGCGCACGGTGACAAAGGGACGCCCTTTCTTGTCATGCAGGGTGATGCGGTGCAGCCGGCCGGTGGTCTCCAGGATGGTGTCGCACTCGAAGGTGCTGCCGGTCAGGGGCAGCAGCCCGTCGGCAGGAATCTCCACATCGAAGGTTTCTGTGGCTGCATAGCCGCCGGGAGCAATGACGGTGCTCTTCAGCGGGCTCTCGGCATCGCAGGACAGGAAGCCGTGAACGGGGTCGTCCAGTTTGAACTGCTTGTACTGGAATGCCGGGTGTGCACCGATCTGGAAAGGCATCGGCTGCGGGCTGTGGTTGGTGACGCTCCATCCCACGGTCAGCACGTTGCGCAGCAGGGTGTAGTCAATGCGCACCTCGAAGTCAAATGGCCAGAGTTCCCGGGTCTCTGCCGTGGCACGCACGGCAAAAGCCATGTGCCGGTCCTCGTCCACCACCTTCTCAAACGTCATGTCGCGCAGGAAACCGTGCTGTCCAATGCTATATGTCTGCCCGTCTATATGGGCTTTGTTCTCCCACACACGCCCCACGATGGGGAACAGCACGGGTGCACGACGGTCCCAGTAGGCGGCATCACCTTGCCAAAGATATTCCGTGGGCGAGGCCACACGGCGAATGCTTTGCAACTCAGCCCCTACGGGGGATATTTCTATTTCTAATATGCCGTTGGAAAGATATTCCATCATTTGACGATTGCACGGATTTCACGATTAGACAATTGCACGATTGGACAGTTTCACCTCCGGCGTCTGCTTCTACCGAAGACCCTGCGGAAGGCGGCCACGGCACCGAGTCCAATCTGCACGCCGCGGAAGATGGTCATCCCGTTCTGCAGCAGGTTGGTTGCACTCTCCCAGCCGTTGCGCGCCTCGGCAGCAGGCGCCAGCATGCTACCGGCGGTGTCGCGCAGTGCTGTCTGGTTCTCTTCCAACTGCTGGCCCACGCGCTCCTTCTCCATGGCGATGCCCTCCTGTGTGGGCACCTTGAGCGATGAGACGAAGAGGCTGACCATGAAGCGCGTTGTGGGCACCACAATCCACGCGCGGCGGTTGGCCCAGACCAGTGTCACCAGCAGCAACAGCCCGGCGGCAATGATGCCAAAGCCCAGCATGGTACTGCCCAGCAAGTCACCCAGCCAGTAGGCAAGGGCGAAACTGGCAAAGAGCAGCACCATGGACCCCACGAGTATCAGGATGGTCCACAGGGCGATGGTCGAGAACAGCCGTGTCAGCACCTCGGTGGCGCTCAGACTCACGAACTGCTTCTGCAAGCCCCACCACTGACGAGCCTCCTCAAAGAGCAGGCTCATCTGGGCGGTAGTGTGTTCGCTGGAGAATAGCATGGTGTTATTCGGCTTCGCCGCCGGCGTTGGCCAGTTCCTCGGAGATGTCGGTCACCAGCGCATCCATTTCCTTGCGGTTGAGCTTGATGCCGCGTTTGCGCAGTGCCTCGGCAATGCGTTCACGAGTTTCGACACCCTTTTCGGGCGCCAGCAGGAGTCCGGCGCAAGCGCCAATGGCGGCACCGCTGAGAAATGCTAAGAAATAATTGACTGCTTTCATTGTTGTAGAAGGATTAGAGGGTTACACTTCCTGTTAACTGCTGCAAATATAGTCGAAAAATATGTCTCTGTGCCCCCTCTGAGCAGTTTTTTTGCATAATACCAAGCAAAATGAGCGTTTTTAACGTTTTTTGTGAACAGAAATGAATCCGGCAATGAACTTTTGTTGTATCTTTGTGCCCGTAAAAGTGCATATCATATCTTTTAACTAATTAAGGAGTAAAACAGCAATGAAACATTCTTTCGTTTTGGGTGCCGCATTGTGCGTAGCGCTCGCCATGGTATCCTGCAGGAGCAGTGAAAGTGCATACAAGAAAGCCTACGACAAAGCCAAGAGCCAGCAGACCGCAGCTCAAGTCCCCACTCAGCAGCAAACGACCGCCCAGCCCACCACGGTAGCTCCCGTGCAGACTGTGACAACCACCACTACCGTGGCCACCAACGAGACCGCCCGCACAGAAAATGTCACACTGGTCAGCGGCGCAGGTCTGAAAGCCTACAGCGTCGTCGTGGGCAGCTTCGGTGTCAAAGCCAACGCCGAGAACCTGCAGTCCAAGCTGAAAGCTGCCGGCTATGCCGCACAGATTGCCTCGAACCCCAACGGCATGTTCCGCGTCATCGCGTCTACCTTCGACGACCTGAACAGTGCTGTACAAAGCCGCAACACCCTGCGTTCACAGTATCAGGACGCTTGGCTTCTGCGCAAATAAGCAAGAAATTTCTTTTTGGTAAAGTGAATATATGTAAGATTTCTAAGTGGCAGGGGTAGGCTGTGAAGCTAACCCCTGTCTTTTTTGATGCAGATCCTCAAGAACACGCTCTAAACATAGTGCTTCATCACGTCCACACGAAATGCCCTTCACGTCCGCACGAAACGCCCTTCACGACTGCACGTAACGCCCTTCACGTCCGCACGAAACGCCCTTCACGACTGCACGTAACGCCCTTCACGTCCGCTCGTAAAAAAATACACCTCCACACCTCCAGAACATAACACCTTTCGTCAACCATCCAATCATCAACAATTACCATGCGAGTCCTATCCATCGATTACGGCAAGAAACGTACAGGTTTGGCCGTCACAGACCCCTTGCAGCTCATTGCAGGAGGGCTCTGCACCGTGGAAACCAAGGCACTGGAACGTTTCGTGCTGGATTATGTGGCTCATGAAGAGGTGGAGCGCATCATCGTGGGCCATCCCCGGCAGATGAGCGGCGAGGACAGCGAGAACATGGCACGCATCACCCCCTTCGTCAACCGGCTGCGCAAGCTGCTGCCCGCCACGCCCGTGGAACTCTTCGACGAGCGCTTCACCAGTGTGCTGGCACACCGCACCATGCTCGAGAGCGGCATCGGCCGCAAGGCACGCCAGAACAAGGCCCTCGTGGACGAGATATCAGCCACCATCATCCTCCAGGGGTGGATGGAGGCGAGGAAGTTGAGAGTTGAAAGTTGAGAGTTGAGAGTTGAAAGTTGAAAGTTGAAAGCTGAGAGTTGGAAGTTGGAAGTTGAGAGTTGAAAGTTGAAAGTTGAAAGCTGAGAGTTGGAAGTTGAAAGTTGAAAGCTGAGAGTTGGAAGTTGAAAGCTGAGAGTTGGAAGTTGAAAGTTGAAAGTTGAAAGTTGAAAGTCGTGAAATGGTTGGGTGTAGCGCGTATTCGCGCGTCCCTCCCTCCACAACATGCACCCCATAAATCGTCAAATCGTCAAATCAATATGATACTACCCATCTACACCCTCGGCCAGCCCGTCCTGCGGCAGGTGGCCGAAGAAATTGACCCGCAGTCGCCAGACATCCAGCAACTGGTACAAGACATGTTTGAGACGCTGGACCACAGCGGAGGCATAGGGCTGGCAGCACCGCAGGTGGGACATGCCAAGAGGCTGGTGGTCATCGACCTCGACCCCATCCGCGAGGACTATCCACAGTATGCCGGCTACCGCCATGTCTTCTACAACCCCTACATCGAGGAGTATGACAAGAGCCATCAGGAATCCATGGACGAGGGGTGCCTCTCCCTGCCCGGCATGAGCGAGAGCGTGAAGCGTCCCACCCGCATCCGCGTCACCTTTCAGGACGAGCAGTTCCAGGAACATGACGAGTGGGTGGATGGCTACCTGGCCCGCGTCATGCAGCATGAGTTCGACCACCTCGACGGCAAAGTCTATACCGACCGCATCATCGGACTGCGCAAGCAGCTCATCAAGAACAAGATCAACGACATCATCAAGGGCCGTTTCTCCTGTGACTACAAGGTGAAGGTGAAGAGGTAGAAGACACAGCAGACCCACCCCCAACCCCTCCCTTGCAGGGAGTAGCCTCACCCCCGACCCCACTCCGGATGGAGAGAGGAGTATATACCAATGGTAAATGGAAGACAATCGTAGCCAACAGACAAAAGTGACCACTCCCCTCTCCATTCGGAGAGGGGTCGGGGGTGAGGCTGTTTCCCTCCTCCAGAGAGGGGTCGGGAGGGCTTCTGTTGGAGTTACCTGTCTTTTTCTTCTATTCTTCTTCCCCACACTCCTCTTCTCACAGATCAACACCGACCGCGTGATGCTGATGGGGCGCAATGCGCTGTACTATGAGGACTATGTGTTGAGCATCCAGCGCTTCAACATGGTCATCAACGCCAAGCCCTATCTCTCGGAACCCTTCTTCTTCCTCTTACTTGACAATTTATACCTCTAGGATTTCAAGGGGGCCGATCAGGACTGCATTGCGAGTATCGAAAGCAACCCCTACGTTTCCAACAGCTATAATCTTCGTTGACTGTTCAGCGTGAACATGAAGGATTATGAT
>JAFSZU010000043.1 GCA_017455585.1 Bacteroidaceae bacterium
CGTAGAAACACTACTTTTGTGGCATAAATCTGTGGATTCTCACAAAAATATTCCATAAACTATGGTTTTTGGATGCCAAGGATTTGCTGGAAATTTGGCGCAATCTCCCATATTTTGTAAGATTAAGACAGATTCTTGTGCGGTGTTTCGTTGAGAGAGCTAATGCGCCCCATAGACTTCGATGTCTGCAATTCGGACGTAGCCGTCGGCACCACCGTTGGTGACATTCACGCGTACATATCGTGCCTCGACGGGCGTGATGGCCGCATCGGTCACGGGTGCGGTATTGCCTGTGTGTGTGCCCACGGTGGACCATGTCTCGCCGTCAAGGCTGGTCTCGACGGTGAAGTCGCGGCTGTTGAGTGTCGGCTCCAGTCCTGCGGCCTCGGCATGACGCACCACATAACGGCTCACCTGGTAGGGCTGCTTGAAGTCCAGCTGCACCCAACCTGTTCCGTCGGCGGTCTTGGAAATCCAGACATATCCCTGTGAGGGAGACCCGTCGGCGGCGTACTTGACAATAGCCTTTGCCTTGGTCGGGGAGGACGTGATCTCCATCTCCTGCAGCATGGTGATATTGAACGGCAGATGGTGAGCCTCGTTGTAGTAGCTGAACCAGTGGTCGGCACGGACGATATTCACATTGCCCGGAGAAAGTGCGTTGAGTTTATCCTTCAGGGCAATGAGCTTGTCGGGACCGGCATCCCACACGGTGGCCTGTCCCGTGACGAACATCGGTTCTGCGCCCGTGAAGTTCTTAATGTCGCGGTTGAAGAAGTCTGTGATGACATCCGGGCCGCTGGCATAGCAGGGGTAAAGGGGTGTGACGGGCAGCCAGCCGGACTGTACCGCAGCGGTCAGTCGTCCGGTCTGTCGTTCCCAGTCGTTGACGGTGAGACCGTAGAGATAGGGGCAGTTCGCGGCGTATGCCTCTCGCTGTGCGGCACTGATGTCGTCCCAGACGGTGATGACACGCAGTCCGGACTTCTCGAGGTAGCGCTGTGTGAGCTGTGTGTAGGGCGCGATGGCCTCGCTGGAAGTGGAGTTGGCATAGTAGCGAGCGTTGTGTGCATCGTAGGGCATGGCATAGCCCAGGCCGGAGGGCCCGCAGACGAAGCAGTCGTTGGTCGATGCCTTGCCGTAATAGTAGTTCAGCATCGAAGGCGAGAAGTCGGCCAGGGCAGGGCTGACGGTCCAGTTCAAGGCCATCTGTCCGCGTCCGCCCTGCTCGAAAATCTTGGCCATGGCGTGCTGGCAGTACTGGATATTGTCGCCGTCGCTGATGTAAACGGCGGCATAGACCTTGTTCTCCAACTTGGGGCGCTTGGGCACAGGGGGTATCTTGACGGGCTTGCTGACAGCCGTATAGACCGTGGTGTTCTCAAAGAAGTCTGCGGGCACGGTGGAGAGGCCATACTTGGTGGCTTCGCCCACACCGGAGCGTTCCTCGGGATACCAGCCCAGAACGATATCGCGGCCGGGGGTCATATCCTTGAGCATCTTGTCGAGCAGCGCACGTTCGCTGGAGTTGCGAGGGTCGAGCCACACGCACGCCGAGGCGCAGGCGGCCGCGATGTCATGCACGTAGGGGATGGTGGGGCGCAGGCTGATGAGCAGACGGTGGTTGCAGCGGCTCCAGTAGTTGTTATAAAGATAGGTATAGACCCCCACGGCTGTGGACATCTTGAGCGACGTGAGGTCCTCTACGACGGGGAAGTCCATGCCACTGGCCACGAGTTTGTCCCTGATCCCGGCCGTCACGGGCAACAGACGGTTCAGCCCGGCAATGGTGACGGCCAGGTTGGAATAATGTTCAGACCGCTCGTTGCTGTAGAGCACCAGGCCCCGGATTTCCTCTTCGAAAAGCTTCACCAGATTATAAGGCCTGGAGGTGGAGACGGCAGACGTCTGCAAGCTGTGGGCCGTGGGCCATGTGCTTTGTGGTTCCTCGTTATGGTTGTAGAGAAGGATGCGCGGGCAGGTGCGGTTGACGATGCCCTGAAGGGTGCAGAACATGACGCGCTCTGCATCGCTGAGGCCGGCGGCACTCATGTCCAGCGTCCTCACCGCAGCAGCCGGGGACAGGAAGCATGGCAGCAGACGGTCTTCGGGCCAGCATAGCTCGTCGGCCTCGAGGATGCGGTAGCCGGCACGGTTGAGGCTGTAGGTCGTGTCGGCGAAGGTGATTTCGTCCACTCTGTCCACTTCGGTACGGAAGACGGCACCATTGATGAGCTTCTCCAACTGCACGTCGCTACCCTCATCCACCATGAGAAAACTGATCTGCTGCAGATCTGCCACCCGCCTCTGGGTGACGGTCCCGTCCTTCTTCTGGACCTTCATGACTTTCTCCTGTGCCAGGCCCTGCAAGATGCCGAGGAACAGAGTAGCTATAACAAAAAAAACTTTCATTCCCTTCCTAATAAGCAAGTTATCAAATCGATGCAAGTTCCAAAAAAGTGTTTGCGGATTGACCGTCTACGAATCGTTTTGCCCTTCCACGTCTGAGGGTGACAGTTCACATCAACGTGCACCTCTGCCTAAAGACGCGGCAAAACTACAAATAAATATCTGATTCCCGCACATTTTCCCGAACAAACTCGCATCTCATTATCATTTTTTAAGTAATTCATATCATGACAGTACGACTTTGCTTCTGGTCAATTGGTTGGTGAAGGGCACTACAAAATGCCATTCCCACATGAAAAAACATCTTGCTAAGCCTAATTTTTCGTCTTGACAGCAAATAATCCTTGATTTCCTTGGCGCGAATCTCAAATTCCACTATCTTTGTGCCCGACTCTTGAAGTTTTGACTTGACTGGGCACCGCAGATGTGCTCTGCAAGGCCAGAATGCTCAGACAAGAGAGTTGCTGATATAGAAAGCGTTTACTCATGCGCTTGCTTCACCGGCATTTGGAAACTTCGCACCTTTTCATTGGTAACCGGGAACGAGCTACAGGTAACACTCTCCCACGTCTTCTATATCCATGCTGCACAGAACATTAACTCTTTATGTTGTCCGCAGGGGAGTCCGGGCACTTTGTAGCGAAACATCATGTCATCCAGATTGACGACACGATTCTTGGGACTTCTATTGCTACTCTTGGCGTGCACAGTCTCGCACGCACAACGCTTGAGCGTGGAGTCCTTCATCGAGACCACGGACCAGGATGCCATCTTGCCGGGCACCCGCGAGACAGACCCCTCGGACGGCAAGACAGCCATGGCCCTCATCAAGGTACAGACCACTGAGCGCAGCTTCATCTTCGAGACGCGCTACGGCAACTGCAAGGTTGTGCAGAAGGTGGGCGAGTTCTGGGTCTATGTGCCGCGCGACGTGCCGCGCCTCGCCATCCGGCATCCCCGCTACGGCAGCTGCGAGGATTATGATTTGCCCACAGGCCCCACCAAGAGCGGTACCACCTATCGCATGACGCTGCGCATCAGCGGTGGCCGTCATGTCGATATCAACAGTAATCCCGCCGGGGCGGAGCTGTTCATCGACGGAGAGGCCGCGGGCAAGGCACCTGTCCGCAACCTCTTTCTCCCGTCTGGCCAACGTCACCTGCGGGCACAGGCCATGCATGACCGCTTCGAGCTGGACACCACGCTCGTCATCACCGACGGCAACCTGATGAGCATCGATTTGCAGTTGCAGGACATCTCCGGGCTGATGGGACGTGTGGAGGTGACGGCCGCCGACAATGCCGAGATCATCTTCCGAGGCCAGAAACGCGGCGAAGGCTCGTGGTACACCGACGAGCTGCGCGAGGGCACCTACGAGCTGCTGACCGCCCGTCCCAACTGTGACACCGCCCACACCACGTTCCGCGTGGAGCGCGGCAAGCTCACACGGGTCACCGCCAACCCTCCCGTGCCCCACACGGGATACCTTAATATATTCATGCGCACGCGCGCGGTCACCATCACCGAGACCAACCACAAGGCTTATGACCTCGCACAGCCCCTCGTGCCCGTGGGGCGCTACCACTTCACCTTCTCCCGCAAGGGCTATTATCCTGAGGAGCATGAATATAACGTGCGCCGCGGAGAGACCGTCAATGACACCATCCGCCTTACTCCTATCAGCTATGTGAAGCCCGATGCCCTCTACTTCGGCCTCGGCTATACCCTCAGCTCCCTCTCCGGCATCACCGGCACGATTGGCGGTGTCTTCCACAGCCATGACCTCTCGCTGTCCTACACCATCGGCCTTGCCAGCTCCTCCAATGTCTATGCCTACGATGCTAATGACCTGCTGCAGAGCGGCCTCACCTACAAGATGAACACGCTCGCCATCCGCTACGGCTATCAGGTGGGGTTGCTACCCCGACTGGGCTTCACGCCGCAGGTGGGCTATATGCGCCAGCAACTCACAGGCTCGCTGCTCCCAGACATCGGCGGCGTCAAGTATGGCGACGGAGCCACTGCCTCCTGCCTCACCGTGGGCGTGAAGATTCTGGCCGTGCCACTGCACCACGCCTACGTCTTCCTCTCGCCCGAGTATGCCGTGACCCTCAGCAAGGATGCCGACTTCGAGTCCGTCGCCAAGGCCGGTGATTTCTCCGTCGGCGGCTTCAACCTCACCGCGGGCATCCTCGTCAATTTCTAATCATTATCACACAAATTACCCATGAATGCAATCACGAAACTATTATATGGTCTGTTATATGGTCAACGACATGGCAATGATATGTTCATGTATTCCTGTATTTTCCTGTTCATCATCTGCCTGACAGGATGCGGCGACGTGGAACCCATCGGCGACGGCCATTACAGCGCCGAGCTGTTCAAGCTCTCGCAGTACAGCCTCGACTTCACCGCCACAGACCTGAAGAAGTCCATCGACATCAACGCCAACTGTACATGGACCATCAGCAAGCCCAGCGGTGCCGACTGGCTGGCCATCAACCCCTCCAAGGGCGACGGACCAATGACCGTGACCTTCGAGCCCACAGACACCACCAACATCAGTGCCCGCACGGCCGACCTCACCGTCACCACCGCCACAGGGCTCACCAACATCATCCATGTGCGCCAGGCACCCGGCAAGACCACCCTCACCGTGACGGCTTCCATCACCGCCCTCTCCCCGCTGGGCGACGACTGTGCATTCTCCGTCACCTCCAACCATGCGTGGACGGGCAGCATCACCGCCGGCGACTTCGGACTCTTCAGCAACCAGTCGCGCATCTGGAAACAGGAGGGCTTCAACGAGCAGGAAACCACCACCGACGTCTCTATCCGCTGTGCGCCCAACACCACCCTCAGCGAACGCACACTCACCCTCACCTTCATCACAGACAACAGCGCCCTCACCGAGACCCGCACCGTCACACAGTTGCCCGGCACACTGCCTGTATTCACCAGCGACCTCACTATAGACGACCTCACCCGCAGCAGTGCCGTCGCCACATTCTCCGTGAGACATGACACCTTCCCTATCACCGAGTGCGGCATCCTCCTGCGCAGCAACCCCGCGCAGGAGCGGCCAGACACCATCAAGGCCAACAGCCAGACAGTTTCTCAATTTTCAATTCTCAATTCTCAACTCGTCACCGTCCCCCTGACCGGCCTCGTCTCCGGCCAGACCTACTACGCACAGGCCTACGCCCGCAACGCCGTGGGCATCGTCACCCTGCCCTCCTCCGTCACCGAGGCCGTGGAGTTCACCGTCCTCGCCGTGCCCGGCAAGGATGACAACCCCGTGTTGGAAGCCAAGAGGGCACAGTAAGCCTGTTACACCCATGAATGTGTTACGTCATCACCCCTTTGGAGAACTTTTAACTCTTTTTATTTGGCCGTTCTGCAAATACTGACTAACTTTGCCGCGTCAAAACACAGAACCAGCTATGATTACCGTTGCCAATCCCATCTATGACGCAGTCTTCAAATACCTCATGGAAGATGAGCGCATCGCCCGCACCATCCTCTCCGCGCTGTTGAAGAAGGACATCATCCGCGTGCAGGTGCGTCCTCATGAATATGCCAATACACAACGCGACTCACTCTCGATCTACCGCATCGACTTCGGAGCCACCATTCGCGAGGCCGACGGCAGCGAGCACCTCATCCTCATAGAGTTGCAGAAGACGTGGCTGCCCACGGAGACGCTGCGCTTCCGCCAGTATCTGGGTGTGCAGTACGAGAACCCGCGCAACATCGTTGCTGAGAGCGCCGACCAGCACGCACTGCCCATGGTGGCCGTCTATCTGCTGGGCCACAAGGTGGGGGACATCGAGGAACCTGTTATCTATGTGCGCCATCAGACCTTCGACTACAACGGCCGCCCCGTCACAAAAGGATTGCCCAACG
>JAFSZU010000044.1 GCA_017455585.1 Bacteroidaceae bacterium
CATGTGAGACATGATTTGTATCTTTTCGGGGCAATTTGCTCACTTTTTTATCTCGACTGGCTTATCATCTCGGAAATTTCATCTATATTTGCACCCGACTGAGAGCCATCATACGGCTGGTGGCCCAAGGTGTAAATCGTAAATCGAAAAAACGTAAATCGAAAAATCGTAAATTGTAAATCGTTAATAGTAAATTGTAAATCGTTAATAGTAAATTGTAAATCGTTAATAGTAAATTGTCAAATCTTCTTGACTTTCTCCCCACCTCTCGCCGCGAGATGCAGTTGCGCGGGTGGGACGAGTTGGATGTCATCCTGCTGAGTGCCGACGCCTACGTGGACCATCCCTCGTTTGGCGCGGCGGTCATCGGGCGGCTGCTGGAGGCCGAGGGACTGCGCGTGGGCATCATCCCGCAACCCGACTGGCACGGCGACCTGCGCGACTTCAAGCGGCTGGGGCGTCCGAGGCTGTGGTTCGGCGTGGCACCGGGGTGCATGGACTCCATGGTCAACAAATACACGGCTGCCCGGCGCCTACGCAGCGAGGATGCCTATAGCCCCGACGGGCGGCACGACCTGCGGCCGGAATACCCGACCATCGTCTATACGCAGATTCTCAAGAAGATATACACAGACGTGCCCGTGGTGCTCGGCGGCATCGAGGCCTCCATGCGGCGGCTGACGCATTATGACTATTGGCAGGACCGGCTGCGCCCCAGCATCCTCGTGGACAGCGGCGCAGACGTGATTATCTATGGCATGGGCGAGCAACCCACGCTGGAGCTGACGCGCCGCGCCGTGGAACTTGTGGAGAACTATCATCCTGCCCTAGCCTACGACGAGGCGGGCAACGCCCAGCTCACGGCCACCGCCCTGCGTGATGCCGTGAATGGCATCGATTGTGGCGACGGCACACCCATCCCCCAGACCGTCACGCTTCACACCTCACAGGCCCACATCCCCGGCGGCATCACGCCAGAGGACATCGTGCTGCACAGCTACGAGGACTGTCTGCGCGAGCCGCGTCTGCACGCAGAGAACTTCCACCATATCGAGGAAGAGAGCAATCGCGTGCACGCACAACGTCTCATCCAGCACACAGGCAGCCAGTGGGTGGTGGTGAATCCCCCCTACCCTCCCATGACTACGGCGGAACTGGATCACAGCTTTGACCTGCCCTACACCCGTCTGCCGCATCCGCGATATGAGGGCAAGCGCATCCCGGCTTACGAGATGATTCGTTTCTCCGTGAACCTGCACCGAGGCTGTTTTGGCGGCTGTGCCTTCTGCACCATCTCCGCCCATCAGGGCAAGTTCGTGGTCTGCCGCAGCAAGGAGAGTATTCTGCGCGAGGTGGAAGCTATCACCAAACTGCCGGGATTCCGCGGCAACCTCTCCGACCTCGGAGGGCCGTCGGCCAACATGTATGGCATGAAAGGGCGCAACGCCCGTGCCTGTGAGCGCTGCCGCCGCCCGTCCTGCATCCATCCCGAGGTGTGCCCCAACCTGTGTGGCGACCACCGTCCGCTCCTCGACATCTACCACGCCGTGGATGCCCTGCCCGCCGTGAAGAAGAGCTTCATCGGTAGCGGCGTGCGCTATGACCTGCTGCTGCACGACTGGAAGGACGAGGCCCTGAACCGTGCTGCCGCCGACTACACCCGCGAACTCATCCTCCACCATGTCTCAGGCCGCCTGAAGGTGGCCCCCGAGCACACCAGCGACAGCGTGCTGCACCTCATGCGCAAGCCCTCCTTCCGCCTCTTCCACGCCTTCAAGCAGCAGTTCGACCGCATCAACCGTCAGGCCGGACTGCGCCAGCAACTGATTCCGTATTTCATCAGCAGCCACCCGGGCTGCCACACCGAGGACATGGCCGAGCTGGCCATCGAGACCCGACGTATGGACTTCCACCTGGAGCAGGTGCAGGACTTCACGCCCACACCCATGACCACCGCCACCACCATGTATGCCACGGGCTATGACCCCGAGACGCTGCAACCGATTTACGTGGCCCGCACGCCACGCGACAAGCAGGCACAACGCATGTTCTTCTTCTGGTACAAGCCCGAAGAGCGCCGCCGCATCCAGGCCGAGCTGCACCGCCTCAACCGCCCCGACCTGCTCAAGCGACTACTCTCATAAACCCATAAGTCCCATTAAACCAATCGCCCACATCATTGTCCAATATATGAACGATAGAAAGTACAGCTCATACACCACAGATTACACAGATTGAACAGATTACATACCACCTGATAATGAAATTATTATCTGATATTTCACAGATTTTTGAGCAGCACGTTATGCAAGTGCTGAATGATTGCCGATTTCCTTCATTCGAAAGCTGCGTAGCCTTTCGCTCTAATAATCTGTGAAATGATGAACAACATTGATTGCAGTCGTAAAATGAATCCGTGTAATCTGTGACATCTGTGGTTCTTTATTAAAAACTAAATATCTAAGTAATATGAAGAAGTTCATCCTTTCCCTGTTAGCCGCAGTCACCCTGTTGACCGCCGCCACACCCGTCTGCGCACAGTCCAAGTTGGAGAAACGCTACGCCTACACCCTGCGTAACCTCAAACTCGACAAGGCCACCGAGGCCAAGTTCGGCCCCGTGCTGAAAGCCTACCTCACCGACAAGAAGGCCGCCGAGAAGAAGTATGACGACCTCAAGGACAAGTACAAGAGTGCAGAGAAAGCCGGCACCCTAACCGACGCACAGGCCACGCAGCTCCTGGATGCCAAGTTCGAGTGCGCCGCCAAGGAACTGGAAGTGAAGAAAAAGTACCACACAGAGTTCCTCAAAATCCTCAAGCCCAAGAAAGCCTATTACGCTTTTGACTACGCCAACGACAAGATGTCGAAGATAGACGGCAAGGACTGAATTATTGGAACTGCAACTCTAACAGACGTCTTGCTTCTCCCTCGAAGTGTATATGATCGGCACCAATAGCGAGGTGGCTATAAGCTGTCATGGCGTAGGGGAAGAAACTCTCGTTGTAGCCCGCGAAGGCTTCCTGAAGATGCTGGCGGATGTCATAGATGCATTCTGCCTCCCGTCCTACCCGTAAGTGGCCATGATCCTCGCGATACAGCAACTGTTGATAGCGTTTTGACAGTTTCTGGCTGTCAATGTCATACACCTTTTGATACAGTTCCATGAACGGCACTCGGTTCTTCCTCAGTTTCAACGGCGGAATGACATCCTCCAAAGGGAGGCGGCGGATATAGCGGTTCATCTGTTTCTTTAAATCCTTAAAGCTGCTATGATGTCCCTTGCAGTGTAACCATCCGAAACGAGCCGACTTGTTGTGTCTTTATCGTTGCCTTACCTTTGCGGTCAAAAAACGCTTATGTTCAACTTGAATGAAGACAACCGCATCGTGATGGCACAGCATCCGACGGACATGCGCAAGGGCGTGAACACGCTGTGTGGTGAGGTGCGCCGGGTCGGCCTGGAACCGACCAATGGTGATGTGTATATATTTGTAGGCAAAAGCCGCAAGGTGATGAAACTCCTTCACTGGGAGTATGGGGGTTATGTTGTTTACTACAAGCGTCTGGAGCAAGGCCGCTTCCACCCCCGCATATTTCTCCGCCATGGCATCGGTTTCCGTTCGATGAAATGGTCTGAACTGGTACTTCTCATGGAGGGTATCTCGCCGCTGGCAGCCCGCCGCCGGCGCTATCAGCCGGCGTAGGCACGGCCTATTGTGAATAGCTTATAAATAAATGAAAATAAGCTGAAAAGAATTTCCGGTGTGCTTCCTTATCACTACTTTTGCACCC
>JAFSZU010000001.1 GCA_017455585.1 Bacteroidaceae bacterium
CGAAGTAGCCGGGGACATAGAGGTCCTCGTTGGAGGCGTAGCCGCGCTCGGTCTCCTTGGGGTAATCCACGCCGCGATACCAGTCGGGCTTGAACACCCACTCGGCCTTCTTGCTCAGTTGCATGAACAGCTCGGGGTAGCCGGGGTACATGCAGGTCTTGATGCCGTTCTTCACCTCCTGATAGTCACGGCTGGCACGCGGGTTCTCGTGTGTGAACTCGCGCACACTGCGGAATGCCAGCCAGGGCTGCAGACGCAGGGTGGTCTTGGAGTGCGCATCCACCAACGTGTAGCGGACAAGCACGCGGTCCTCGAAGTGCTGGAACATCAGTTCCTTCTTGAGGATGACACCGCCCACACGATAGAGGGTGGTCGGCACCTGCTGGCAGTTGTACTCGCGGATGTATTTGTGGCCGCGAGGGCTGAAGTTGTCGCCCTGATACTTGTGGAGGCCCAGGTTGAACTCCGCGCCGTGCTGGATGACCGTGCAGTCGAGCGAGCTCAGGAGAACATGGTTCTCGTCATCCAGCTCGGGCACAGGCACCACCAGCAGACCATGATACTTGCGCGTGTTGCAGTCCAGGATGGTTGAACACGAGTAGGCACCGGATCGGTTCGAGCGCAGTACTTCCTTCTTCAGAGCTTCCTCCAGGTTTGTCATCAGAGTCTTGTCAAACTGTAAATAGCTCATAAGTTAGTTATGTTTATAGATTGGGTATATATTATATATAAATAAGGTGTAAATACACGGTTTGGGTTCCCAAAAGTAGAAATTTTTTGTCACCTGTGAAAATATTTTTGAAGAAAAATTCGCAAACGATTGGAGAAACAACTAAAAAAGGCTACTTTTGTGCCGAACAACATCTATTAAGTAGCTTTTTTCATGGCAAAAAGGAAGATAAAAGTCAACGAAGTGCTGCCCGCACTCAGTTTCATGCTCGACCTGCTGAGTGACGAGGAGCGCGACGTCCTGGTCAAGCACATTGCCGTCCAGATATACAGGAAAAACGAAGTCCTCTATGAAGAAAACGACCTGCCGTCCTTCATGCACTGTCTCATCACAGGCAAGGTGAAAGTCTCCAAGGAGGGCATCGGCGGCCGCTCACAGATTATCCGCATGGTGCGGCCGGTGGAGTTCTTCGGCTACAGGGCGGGGTTCGCCAGTCAGCTCTATGTCAACTCCGCCACGGCGGTCGAGTCGTCGGTGGTCGTGAAGATACCCCTGAACGTGGTCATCCGGCTCTTGAAAGGGAATGCGCAACTGGGGTGGTTCTTCATCGAGCGGCTGGTGCGCAACCTGGGCTACGCCGACGAGCGCATGGTGAGTCTCACACAGAAGCACATCCGCGGCCGCCTGGCAGAGACGCTGCTCTTCCTCAAGGACAACTATGGACTGGAGGAGGACGGCGCCACCCTGAGCATCTATCTCAGCCGCGAGGACCTGGCCAGCCACTCCAACATGACCACGAGCAATGCCATCCGCACGCTGTCGGCCTTTGCCAACGAGCGCATCGTGGCCATCGACGGACGCAAGATCAAAATCATCGACGAGGCTAAACTCAAGGAAATCAGCAAGGGAGGCAAGTGACAATCACGTGCGGACGTGATGCACGGAACGTGCGGACGTGATGGACGGAACATGCGGACGTGATGGACGGAACATGCGGACGTGTTCAAACCAGCCCCGTGCACACACAAAAAAAGACTCGCCCGGCACAGGATCCTGTGCCGGGCGAGATGCTTATTAGAGACAGGCGGAATCAGCAGAGCTTGCGGGCACCGTCGCCGATGACAACATCGATGATGACGGGCTCTTTGCCGAACTTGGCCTTGAACTTCTCCTTGGCGGCCTTGACGAAGCTGTCATAGTAGTGTTCATCCACGAGGTTGATGGTGCAGCCGCCGAAGCCGCCGCCCATGATGCGGGAGCCGGTGACGCCCTCTTCCTTGGCAATATCGTTGAGGAAGTCGAGCTCTTCGCAGCTGACCTCGTACTCCTTGCTCAGGCCGTAGTGGGTCTCATACATCATCTTGCCGACGGTCTCGTAGTCGCCCTTCTCCAGTGCGTCGCAGACGGCCAGCACACGCTCGCGCTCGCCAATGACGTAGCGTGCACGCTTGTAGTCCTCTTCGCTGATCTTGGCCTTCACCTCGTCCAGCTGCTCATAGCTGGCATCGCGCAGGCTCTCCACCTCGGGATGAATCTCGTGGATGGCGGCGGCAGCGCGCTCACAGGAGAGGCGGCGGTCATTGTAGGGGGAGCCCACGAGGGCGTGCTTCACGTTGCTGTTCACCAGCACGAGCTTGTAGCCCTTCGGGTTCCAGGGGAAGTAGGCCACTTCGCCGCTGCGGCAGTCCATGCGCATGAGGTTGCCGGCCTTGCCCAGACAGCTGATGGCCTGGTCCATGATGCCGCAGTTCACGCCAATGTACTTGTGCTCTGTGCGCTGTCCCACCTTGGCCAGTTCCAGACGGTCGATCTTGTTGTCGCCGAAGAGGTCGTTGAGACCGAAGGCGAAGCAGCTCTCCAGCGCAGCGGAGGAACTCATGCCAGCGCCGAGGGGCACATCACCGGCAAAGGCGGTGTTGAAGCCTTCGACGGGCACACCCAGAGCCATCATCTCGCGGCACACGCCGAAGATGTAGCGAGCCCACGTGGCCTTGGGGCCTGCAGGGTCGTCGAGAGAGAACTGCACACGGTCCTTGAGGTCGATGCTGTAGGCATCCACATTGCGGGTGCCGTTGGGTTTGATTTCGGCAATCATGCCCTGCTCCACGGCTCCGGGGAACACAAAACCGTTGTTGTAGTCGGTGTGCTCGCCGATGAGGTTGATACGGCCGGGAGCAGCATACACATTTCCTGTGCTGCCATCGAAGTGCTTGATGAAGCGGCTGCGAACGTCGTCAATAGTCAGTTTCATAGTGCTTTGAGTTGAAAGTTGAAAGTTGAAAGTTGAAAGTTGTTGGCTTTACCCTTCAACGTTCATGGTTAATATAATTATGAATTATGAATTACGCATTGTGAATTAGTCAACTGGGATGTCGGTGTTGACATTCTTGGAACCGATGAGTGCGTAGTAGAGGATGTAGGCAGCACAGAGCAGGGGCACCCAGAAGCTGGTGAGGTAACTGCCTGTCATGTCTGCCACAAGACCCTGGATGCCCACCATGATGGCAAAGCCGCAGACCATGGTCATGAAGGCACCGGAAGCGATGGCGGTGTATTTGCCCAGACCTTCGGTAGCGAGGTTGAAGATACCGCCCCACATGACGCTGGCACAGAGACCTACGAGCAGGAAGCAGAAGATACCCACTGGCACTTCACCCCAGAGAATAGACATCGTGGTATAGTCGATGCCGGGAACGTTGACAGTGGAGGAGGTGGGCAGGTAGATGCCCAGCAGAATCAGGATAACAGCTGAGGTTGCCACGAAGGTGATCATGGCCTTGGTGCTGACCTTGCCGCCCACGCTGGCACCCACGAAACGGCCGATGAGCATGAACAGGAAGTAGATGCTGGCCAGGGTTCCCACGTAGCCGGCGTCCATGCCGAGACCAGGTGTGGCAGCGTCACCGGCAGCCGTCAGATACTGAAGGATATAGCCGGGAATACCCATCTCAACGCCGCCGTAGAGGCCGATGGCCAGGATGCCGAGATTGAAGTGGCGGAAGGAGAATGCGCTGTGGGGGTCTTTCTCGGACTTCTTGGCAGCGGAAGACTGCTGGGGCTCATCAATCCTGGTGAAGAAGATGACCACGAAGGCAATGACGAAGATGGCGAGGGCTATCATCAGTGCAGGTGTGGCATCGGAGATCTTTGCCTTGGCAGCATCGCCGATGAGGGCACCCATGATGATATAGACAGCTACGGCAGCCGTGGAGTTGAACACGCCGCCGGTCTGTATCAGCTGGTTACCTTTATTGCCGCCACCGCCAAGCAGGTTCAGCATGGGGTTGACGACGGTGTTCAGGATGCACATGCAGCAGCCGGAGATGAGGGCACCGATCAGATAGACAGCCATGCCACCCCAGCCGGAGAGCCACTGCACCACGATGCCGGTGATGCCGACCAAGAGACCGATGAGGGCAGTCTTCTTGTAGCCGTACTTCTGAATCATCATGCCAGCAGGGAAGCCCATAATCAGATAGGCCATGAAGTTGCCATAGTTGCCGATCATGGCCATGAAGTTGGTGGTGCCGAACTGGTTCTTCACGATTACACCCATCGGAGAACAGAGGTTCGTCACGAAGGCAATCATAGCAAAGAGTGCTATCATCACGATGATAGCTCCCCATTGTTTTTGTTGGTTACTCATAGAATAAATGTTTATTGGTTGTTTTGCTTTTCCTTTATTTATAATAGGTATTATCCCCAGATGTCGCCGCTGAGGCCGGTGTCCTCTGCTCCTTCGCTGGTGCCGAACTTATAGACGGTCAGCTGCCAGTAGTCCTGGCCGGGACGCAGGATGCAGGAGGGGAAGTGGGTCTGGTTGGGGGTGTCAGGAGCGTGCTGTGCCTCGAAGCAGATGGCCGAGCGGCGGGGGAAGGTGCTGCCGCACTGGCCGGGATAGCCCGTGGCCCAGTTGTCTGTATAGACCTGCACGGCGGGTTCCGTGGTCCACACCTCCATGGAGCGTCCGCTGTGAGGCTCGTAGATCTTGGCGGCGTAGGCCAGCTCTCCGAACTCCTGCTTGTTGACGAGGAAGCTGTGGTCATAGCCGGCACCGTTGCGGGTCTGCTCGTCGTCGGCATCAATCATGTCGCCCACGGCGTGCATCTTGGTGAAGTCAAACGGTGTGCCAGCCACCTTGCGAATCTCTCCAGTTGGAATACTCACCTCATCGATAGGCACATAGAAGTCTGCGTTGATGTAGCACTGCAAGTCCATGATGTCAGGTGTGGGGTTGGCGATGCCTGCCAGCGAGAAGAAACCGTGGTTGGTCAGGTTCACGATAGTGGGCTTGTCTGTGGTGGCCTTGTACTCGATGGCCAGCTCGTCATCGTCGGTCCAGCGGTAGGTCACTTCCACCTCCAGGTTGCCGGGGAAGCCCTCTTCGCCGTCCTTGGCCAGATAGCGCAGCACCAGCGTCTTGGCATCCTTCTGCTGGGCATCCCACACGCGGGCGTGGAAGCCCGTGGGGCCGCCGTGCAGGTGGTTGGGGCCGTTGTTGATGGCGAGCTTGTCATAGACAATGCCGTCGATCTGGAAGCGTCCCTTGCAGATGCGGTTGCCGTAGCGTCCGATAAGAGTGGAGAGGAAAGGTTCGGGGCTTTCTACCACGCCCTGGATGGTGTCATGGCCTTGGATGACATTAGCAAAATGGCCGTCTCGGTCGGGAACCATGATGGCTACAAGTGCGCCGCCGTAGTTGGTGATACTCACCTCGTGACCGTGTTTGTTGACAAGCGTGAACAAGTCTGTCTGCTTGCCTTGGATAGTGGACTGAAAATCTTTGCGTTTCAGTCCGGACAAAGAGCTTACTTCCATAGGTAAACGATTAAATATTGGACAATCATAGCGCAAATTAAGCCAAAAGTTTTCAGTCGGACAAGCCTTTTGGCATAAAAAATGTGAAAATGCTTTATTTTTTCCACGGATTGACGTACCTTTGTCGCCAAATTAAAAGATATACTGAACAAGATATGCCTTCAATATCCGTCCGAGGCCACGAGATGCCGGCCTCACCCATCCGCAAGCTGGCTCCACTGGCCAATGACGCCAAGGCCCGCGGCATCCATGTCTATCACCTGAATATCGGCCAGCCCGACCTGCCCACGCCGCAGGCCGCCATCGATGCCATCCGCGGCATCGACCGCACGATTCTGGAGTATTCGCCCTCGCAGGGCTACAAAAGCTACCGCGAGAAACTGGTGAACTACTACGCCAAGTACAACATTGACGTGACACCCGATGACATCATCATCACCAGCGGCGGCTCAGAAGCCGTGCTCTTTGCCT
This sequence comes from Bacteroidaceae bacterium, assembly GCA_017455585.1. Classification (GTDB taxonomy): domain Bacteria; phylum Bacteroidota; class Bacteroidia; order Bacteroidales; family Bacteroidaceae; genus Physcousia. The sequence goes on from JAFSZU010000001.1 coordinate 5,960, forward strand.
TCCTCTCCTGTCTCAACCCCGGCGATGAGATTATTGTGCCGGAACCGGCCTACGCCAACTACATGGCATTTGCCATCTCCGCAGGCGCAGTGATCCGCACGGTCACGACCACCATCGAGGAGGGCTTCTCGCTGCCGAAGGTCGAGAAGTTCGAGGAACTCATCAACGAGCGCACACGCGCTATCCTTATTTGTAATCCCAACAACCCGACGGGCTACCTTTACACGCGCCGCGAGATGAACCAGATCCGCGACCTGGTGAAGAAGTATGACCTCTATCTCTTCTCCGACGAGGTCTATCGCGAGTTCATCTACACGGGTTCGCCCTATATCTCTGCCTGTCACCTCGAGGGCATTGAGCAGAACGTAGTGCTCATCGACTCTGTGTCCAAACGCTACTCCGAGTGCGGCATCCGCATCGGGGCACTTATCACCAAGAACCAGGAAGTGCGCAAGGCGGTGATGAAGTTCTGCCAGGCACGACTCTCCCCGCCCCTCATCGGCCAGATTGCTGCCGAGGCTTCCTTAGATGCCGGCGAAGAATATGCCCGTGAGGTCTATGATGAGTATGTGGAACGCCGTAAGTGCCTGATCGACGGTCTGAACCGCATCCCCGGAGTCTATAGCCCCATCCCGATGGGCGCGTTCTACACGGTGGCCAAGCTGCCCGTGGAGGATGCCGAGGATTTCTGTGCCTGGTGTCTGCGAGACTTCAACTACGAGGGTGAGACGGTGATGATGGCGCCCGCCGCCGGTTTCTACACCACGCCCGGCCTGGGTCGCAACGAGGTGCGTCTGGCCTACGTGCTGAAGAAAAAAGACCTCATCCGCGCCCTCTTCGTCCTGCAAAAGGCATTGGAAGCTTATCCGGGGAGGAAGGAAAATTGAACATCGGAATACACGGAAAAGAACGGAAAGAACGGAAATATTTCTGTTAGCGTCCCATCCGATTTCCGATTGTATTCGTTTATAATTTCCTATAAGTTTCCGTGTATTTCAGACGTTTTCCGTGTTTTCCGTTGTAGAAAGTGAGATTTGAGGTTTCCATAGCCCGCCGCCTGTTTGGTCACCAGGATGACCAGCGACGCATCTCCCGCCCTGCCGTGACCATTGCACAGTGGGGCGTGGCAGTGGGGCTGATGGTGATGATACTGTCTATCTGCATCATTGTCGGCTTTAAGGGGCAGATACGTGATAAGGCGACGGGGTTCGGCGGGCATATCGAGGTTATCAACTACCAGAGCTTGTACTCAGCAGAGTCTCAACCCATTGTGATGGACGCGCTGACGATGCACAAACTCTCCCGTATGCCGGGCGTCCGTCACGTGCAGCGTTTCTGCACCAAATCGGGCATGTTGAAAACCGAAAATGCCTTCAAGGGCGTGATGCTGCGCGGCGTGGCCCAGGAATATGACACCACCTTTCTGGCCAGCCATCTGCGGGCAGGGCGTCTGCCGCATTTCACCGATTCCATATCCTCCAACGAGATTGCCATTTCCCAGCTGATTGCCAAGGAACTGGGCTTGAAGGTGGGAGAACGCGTCTATGCCTATTTCTTTTCAGAGAGTGTCAAGGCACGCCGCTTCACCGTCACAGGCATTTATGAGTCCTACCTCCGCGAGTTCGACAACGCCCTTGTCTTCACCGACTTGCAGGCTGTCCAGAAGCTGGCGGGATGGGAGGACGGACAGACATCGGGCGCCGAGCTGCTGGTCAATGATTTCCACGAGCTGGATGCTATCACGATGCAAGTGGCCAACGTGCAGAACCGCACACAAGACGCTTTTGGCCAGACCTACTCCGTGCACCATATCAAGGAACTCTACCCCAGCCTATTCTCATGGCTCGCCCTCTTGGACACCAATGTCTATGTCATTCTGGGACTGATGCTGGGCCTCTCGCTGTTCACCATGACGGCGGGTCTGCTCATTATCATCCTGGAACGCACCAACTTCATCGCCGTGATGAAGAGCCTGGGAGCTACCAACGGTCAGCTGCGCCGCGTCTTCCTGAGTTTTGCAGGACTGCTGGTGGGGCGCGGCATGTTGTGGGGAAACGTCCTCGGCATCGGCCTCGCGCTGTTGCAGCAACAGACAGGACTCTTCCGGCTCGACCCTGCCACCTACTATGTGGATGCCGTGCCCATCGAGGTACCCTGGCTGCTCATCCTGCTCGTGAATGCGGGCACACTCTGCATCACACTTTTCATCCTCATCCTTCCCAGCTATCTCGTCTCACGCATCCATCCCGCCCGTGTCATGCGCTTCGAGTGATTATCATGCCCATACTATGAGACCAAAGATTATCGTTGCCCTCACCTTCCTGCTCCTCCCCGCCATTGCCGCGGCACAGTACCAGCAGGTGAATGACATCTCCTACACAGAATCCACCGATGCCTACGCGCGGGAGCGTTGCAAGCTCGATGTCTATTATCCCACCGAGAGCAAGGATGCACCTGTGGTGGTGTGGTTCCATGGCGGCGGCATTGAGGGCGGCAACAAACATATTGATCAGGAACTGAAGAACAGCGGTCTGGTGGTCGTGGCAGCCAACTACCGCCTGCTGCCCAAGGCTCACATTGATGATATACTGGACGATGCCGCAGCCGCTGTGGCCTGGGCCTACAAGAACATCGAGAAATACGGCGGCAGCCATCGCAAGATTTTCGTGGCCGGCCACTCTGCCGGAGGCTATCTCTTAGATATGATCGGCCTCAACAAGAAGTGGCTGGCAAAGTATGGTGTCGATGCCGATAGTCTGGCAGCACTCATTCCCTTCAGCGGACAGTGTATCACACATTATAATCTACGCAAACAGCAGGGTATTGGCCCCCTGCAAGCCACCATTGACCAGTATGCCCCGCTCACCTACGTCCGTCCCGACGCACCGCCCATGATCATCATTTCGGGTGACCGTGAGCTGGAGCTTTACGGCCGCTATGAGGAGCAGGCCTACTTCTGGCGAATGATGAAACTTGTAGGCCACAAGGACGTTACACTCTACGAAATGCAGGGCTATGACCACGGTGCCATGCCACATCCCGCCTACCACATTCTGAAGCAGCACATCCGCCGACTCACGACCAATGACAAATAGGAACTGAGACGCAATATGATTGAACAAATCAGAAAATGATGTGCAAGTTCTTGCGGGAATAAAAAAAAGGTAGTATTTTTGCGCCGCGAAACGCAAGAAACTTCATTCATGAGCGTGATAAAACAATATTTATCGACCCTCTCGCCAGCCATGCAGAAATTGGTGTGTCTATATGCCTACATGGGGCAGGACCTGAAAGAGGACGACAAGTTGCAGCTGAGTGTGCACGGCGCGTGCATGATGGGTGAGCTGCCCATCCTCACGGCAGAACTCATCAAGAACAACCTGATTATCCACGAGCCCGCCACCCATTTCGGCCCCCAGAAAACATATATCCGCCCGCGCTACTACGGCGAGGTGATGCTCTTCTGCATGGAGGAGCACTATGACTGGCTGAAGGAGTTCGACCAGTGGCCACTGACGCGCTACACCCACTTCGACCTGCTGCAGAAGACCGTGCGCACGCTCTTCAAAGGCAACAAGGTGCCGCCGCCCATGGTGCTCACCACCGATATGCCGCCCTATCTGCTCAGTCTGGTGCAGGACCGCCGCTTCGAGCGTCTCATCACCATGATTCGCGATGTGGATTTTCCGTCATTCATCGGTGCCCTCACGCGCAAGTGGATGAAAGATGATTTCACCGACCCCGAGGAGACCATCCGGCGGCAGATGGAGTTGCGACGCTTCGACAACAGCGACCCAGACATCCGCCAGATGTACGCCCAGGTGAACTATTATAATTATATATGTAAGGGCCTCTACACACCTCCCACAAGTATCAGAATGACCCTTCCGGAACTGCTGCTCAAGGGCGTGCACGCCATGGCACAGGGCAAGAGCGACCTGGCACTGAAAGTCTTTGCAGAAGCCGCCGGCACCAAGGCAGGGCGCAGCCAGGAGAAGGACGGCGAGACATTCCTGACCGACGGCGTGGCAGCCTTCTACTGGGTTATCGCCACCTGGACGGGCAAACAGACCGACAACCGCCGCCGCCTGAAAGCCTTCGTGGCTCAGGCGCGCGAGGGCACGAACTGGCGCCAGGTGGGAGCTGCCGTGCTGCTGGCCGACACGCTGGTGAACCCCATCCAGCGCATGGACATGGAGCTGCTGACACAACTCATCAGCCCCGCCGAACCCGCCGACCGCGAGTACGTGCTGCAACAGCGCATGGCACAACTGCTGGCGGCCAACTTCACGGGGATGCAGCTATCGGCAGAGAACTTCCAGCCCGCATCGGCCTTCCTGCGCCATGAGGCAGCACAGTATATCACCCTCAATCGCTTTGAGAAGAAACAGCTGGCCAACGCCTTCGGCAGCAAACCCGTGGCCGCCTTTGCCAAGGCCAAGGACCCGTGGGAGATGATGCTCGACCGTCTGATGACCGCCGAGACACAGCAGCTGAACAATGCCGACGAGGGCGAGCACCGCGTGATGTACACCATCCTCTCGGACGGCGAGAGTGTGGAGCTGCGCGAGCAGAACCGCCTGAAAGACGGCCGCTGGGGAACCGGCAAGACGCTGGCGTGGAACCGCTTCATCGGCGGCATAGAACCCTTCATGGACCGCACGGACCAGGCCGTGGTGGCCGACGTGCGCTTCCACCAGGCCAACCGCCTCACCGTGGGCATCATCCTGCCTCACCTCGTGGGGTCGGACCGCGTCTATACGGGCGAGGAAACGCCCTTCCGGCGCGTGACCATCGAGCAGCAGAAACCCTACGTTATCATAGAACGCACGGAGGACGGCTTCACTGTGCAGTCCAATGTGATGTTCCAGGACCTTCTCTCGCAGAACAATGTCTATCGGCGCGAGGACTCGATGCACTACATCTATTTCCCCATGAGCGGCCACGAGCGCGCCATCTTGCAGGAACTGCTCTCCGTGGCTCACTTCCCGCCCGAAGCAGAAGAGAAGCTGCGCCAGCTGCTGCCCCTGGTGGCAAAGACCACCGAGATACACAGCGACCTGATACCCAAAGAACAGGAGCTGCAGTCGCTGGAGCCGCAAAGTGCCACCCTCGTGCGCCTGACACCCGACCCCACCACACAGACGATGTTCGACGCCTTTATCCTCGTGCGGCCGCTCATGGGCGGGCAGATGGCTCTCACCCCGGCACAGGGCGACCGCATCATTATCGACCAGACAGAGCAGTCGGGGCGCGTGCGCGTGGAGCGCGACTTCGAGGCCGAGGGGCGCAACCTCGCGTCCATCCTTGCGTTCTGCCACGAGCACGGCATCGAAATTTCCGAGGGACTCAACGCCCACCTCTCCACGTCCCAGGTGCTGGACCTGCTGGCCTTCATCAGCAGCCACAGCGAGATCTGCTCCGTCGAGTGGCCGGAGGGCGAGAAACTGCGGATGCGCTCGCCCAAGCAGGGTTCATGGGACATCAGCCTCCAGCCCCGCGGACGCTGGTTCGAGGTGGAGGGACAAGTCACCCTGGACGACAACACCCTGCTCACCGCCCAGCAGCTGCTGCAGGCGCTGGGCAGCTGCCACGGGGGGTACATACAGCTGCAGAACGGCGACTACCTGTGGCTCACACAGAAATTGCGCCAGCAACTCGACGCGCTGGAGAGCCTCACCACCACGGAGAACAACCGCCCCGTGATCTCGGCCTTGCAGACAGGACTGCTGGCAGAGATTGTCAACGGAGACATCAACATCCATCACGACAGGGAATTCCAGGAACTGAAGCAACGCATCGAGGAAGCAGACAAAGCGGTGCCCGCCGTGCCCGCCGAGCTGGAAGCCACACTGCGACCCTATCAGGTCGAGGGATTCCAATGGATGAGCCGGCTCGCCATCTGGGGCGCCGGTGCCTGTCTGGCCGACGACATGGGCCTTGGCAAGACCGTGCAGACCATCGCGTTCCTGCTGCGACAAGCACACAAGGGAGCATCACTCGTGGTGGCACCCGCCAGCGTGGTGCCCAACTGGCGCAATGAGATACAGCGCTTCGCCCCCACCCTCTCCGTATATATCCTCAGCGAGTCCTTCGACCGCGCACAAATCATCAAGGAGGCTGCGGCCTCGGACGTCATTATCGTCACCTACGGACTCATGGTGCCCATGCAGGAGCTGCTGACGGCCAAGCAGTGGAATGTGGTCTGCCTGGACGAGGCACATAATATCAAGAACCGCGGCACCAAGACCAGCGCCGCGTGCATGCAACTGCTGGCCGCACACCGCCTCATCCTCACTGGTACGCCTGTGCAGAACCACCTGGGCGAGCTGTGGAACCTCTTCCAGTTCATCAATCCGGGGCTGCTCGGCAGCTATGAGCTGTTCAGCCAGAAATACATCACACCCATCGAGAACCTGGGCGATGACGAGCGCCAGCAGCAGTTGCAGGCGCTGGTGGCTCCCTTCATGCTACGCCGCACCAAACAGGCCGTGGTCAAGGAGTTGCCCGAGAAGACCGAGATCAACATCAGCGTGGAGCTGACACCCGACGAGATGGCCTTCTACGAGGTCATGCGCCGACAGGCCGAAGAGAAGTTCCGCGAGGAGGGCGACCAACTCACCGTCAACGCCCTGGCCGAGCTCACCCGTCTGCGCCGCGCCGCGTGCAGTGCAGAATTGGCAGACAGCACTTGGACGGCTGGCAGCAGCAAGGTCAACGCCTTCATGGAACTGGTGCAAAGCATCGTGGAGGGCGGTCACAGCGTGCTCGTCTTCAGCCAGTTCACCTCGTTCCTCGAAATCATCCAGCACGCCCTGCAGGAGGCGCGCCTGCCCTACCTCTACCTCGACGGCGGCGTGGCCATGAAGCAGCGCGAGCAGCGCGTGGCCCAGTTCCAGAAAGGCATGGTGCCCATCTTCCTCATCAGCCTCAAGGCCGGTGGCGTGGGCCTCAACCTCACGGCAGCCAACTATGTGATTCACCTCGACCCGTGGTGGAACCCCGCCATCGAGCAACAGGCCACCGACCGCGCCTACCGCATCGGACAGACACAGGCCGTCACCGTCTATCACCTTATCAGCCACCACACCATCGAGGAGAAAATCCTGCGCCTCCACGAGAGCAAGCGCGCCCTCTCGGACAGCATCCTCGAAGGCGCCGACCAGAACTATAGACTCACCTCACGAGAAATGCTTGACATGCTCTCCAACCAGTGGTAAATATGAGAATCGACATCATCACCGTATTGCCCCAGCTCATCGAGGGATTCCTCGGAGAAAGCATCATAGGCCGCGCACAGAAACGCGGCCTCGTGGAAATTCACCTGCACAACCTGCGCGATTATGCCGTGCGCAAAGACCGCCGCATCGATGACTACCCCTTCGGCGGCTTCGCGGGAATGGTCATGCAGTGTGAACCCATCGACCGCTGCATCAGCGCATTGACCGCTGAGCGGCACTACGACCAGATTATCTTCACCACCCCCGACGGTGAACAGTTCTCGCAGCCCATGGCCAATGAATTGTCACTCTGCGAGAACCTCATCATTCTCTGTGGACACTATAAAGGCATCGATTACCGCATCCGCGAGCACCTGATCACCAAGGAAGTATCCATCGGCGACTACGTCCTCACGGGCGGCGAGCTGGCGGCAGCCGTCATGACGGACGCCATCGTGCGCATTATTCCCGGAGCCATCGGCGACGAGCAAAGTGCCCTCTCAGACTCCTTCCAGGACAACCTGCTGGCGGCGCCCGTCTATACCCGTCCCGCCGAGTACCGCGGCTGGCGCGTGCCGGACATCTTGCTCTCCGGCCACGAGGCACGCATCAAGGAATGGGAACTCCAGCAGTCTCTGGAGCGCACACGCCGCCTGCGCCCCGACCTGCTCAGGAAGTGAAGAATCCGCATAGAGAAAGCGAAAGTGGGAATCTGCTTCATGCAGATTCCCAC
>JAFSZU010000045.1 GCA_017455585.1 Bacteroidaceae bacterium
CGCCACGGCCTGAGCGGCAGACAATCTTGACATAATCTATAAAGTTTGTTTCCATTGTCTTCAATTCTTCATTTTCTGTTCTATAGTTTCTATAGCATCTATAGTTTCTATAGCCTTTATAGCCTCTATAGCTTCTATAGCTTCTATAGTTTCTATAGCATCTATAGTTTCTATAGTCTCTATAGCTTCTATAGTTTCTATAGTCTCTATAGCTTCTATAGTTTCTATAGCCTCTATAGCCTCTATAGCTTCTATAGCCACTATCCCTTCAGCCGCTTGAAAGCAGTAGGCAGATAGTTGATGATGTCCGAGGCCAACATGGATTCCTCGGTCAGCGCCTCGGCAGCCAGGTCGCCCGCCAGGCCGTGGAGATAGACACCCAACTGAGCCGCCTCGATGGGCAGATAGCCCTGTGCCAGCAGACTGGTGATGATGCCTGTGAGGACATCGCCGCTGCCGGGCGTGGCCATGCCGGGGTTGCCCGTGGGGTTAAAGAGGACATCGCCCGTGGGGGTGCAGATTTGTGTATAATGTCCTTTCAGGACGACAAAAACCTTGTGCGCGATGGCCAGGTTGCGGGCGCGGTTCATGCGGTCGAAGCTGCCCGTGCAGTGTCCCACGATGCGTTCCAGTTCGCGCGGATGCGGGGTCAGGATGCTGTCGGGCGGCAGCAAGTCCAGCCAGTCTCGGTGCTCGGAGAGGATGTTCAGCGCATCGGCATCGATGACCATGGGGGCTTCTTGCTGGCTCAGATATCGCTGCAAGGCAGCGGCCGTGTGATGGTCACGCCCGAGGCCAGGGCCAACACCTACGGCCTGATAATCATTGACATCCAAGGCAGTGGTGATGATGTCGGGGTCCAAATCCATCTGTATCACAGCCTCGGGGACAGTGCTCTGCAAGATGTCCAGGCAGGCATGAGGCAGGTGCAGCGTGAGCTTGCCCACGCCCGTGCGCAGGGCGGCTCTGGCAGAGAGGATGGCCGCGCCCGCCATGCCACGACTGCCGGCAATGAGCAGGGCGTGACCCATCGTGCCCTTGTGGGCGAAGCGCAGACGCCGGCGCAGCATGGCGCGCACTTCGGCCTCCTCCGTCAGCCACAGATGGCTTTTCAGCAGATCCAGCCCTTCGGTGCTCAGCCCAATGGGCAGCAGCGTGAAGTCACCCACAAAACGCTGGTTCTCGGCATAGAGGAATGACAGCTTGGGCAGCTGCAGGCTGAGCGTCGCGTGCGCGCGTATTATATAAGAGGTGTCGTTATAGGTGTTATCCTCGGCCATCAAGCCCGAGGGCATATCAATACTCACGATGGTGGCATGGCTCTGGTTCAAGCGGTTAGCCACGAGGGCAAAGCCGCCGCTGAGAGGCTTGCTCAACCCCGTGCCAAAGAGGGCATCGATAACGAGGTCGTCTTTCCGCAACTCGGGAAAGACCATCTCCTGGGTAATCTCAACCAAGGTGGCACCCTCGGTCTGCATGAGGCGGTCACGGTTGGCCTCACAGTCGGGATTCAAGTGATCCTTGACGTTAAAGAGGTAGGCTGTGACATCACGACCGGCTTCGGCCAACATGCGCGCCACCGCCAACCCGTCGCCGCCGTTGCCGCCAGGGCCGGCAAAGACCATCACCCGCTGTGCAGGGTCACTCCAACGACGCAGCACCTCATCGGCGATGGCACGGCTGGCACGCTCCATCAACTCCAGAGACGGGACGGGCTCGTGCTCGATGGTGTAGAGATCCAATTCGCGGAATTGTCCGCCTGTCAGTATCTTCATAGAACAGAAGTATCGTCTGAAAACAAATGCAAAGGTACAGGTTTTTCGGCAATAAAGGGGCCTATTCGGGCAAAAAAGTAACAGAATGACGGTTGCAACGTGAAGTTTTTATGGCTTTCCGTCACCAAGTTTCAACTTTTCCGTATATTTGCACCCACAAATCTTCACACTCATGGAAACACTGCAAGTTAAGGACAAGACTTTTGCCATCAGCATCCCTGCAGCAGAGATTCAACAACAAGTGCGGCGCGTGGCTGCGGAAATCAGCAAGGACATGGCGGGGCGCGACCCGCTCTTCCTGCCCGTGCTCAACGGCTCGTTCATCTTTGCCGCCGACCTGCTGCGCGAGGTGAACATCCCCTGCGAGGTCAGTTTCATCAAACTGGCCAGCTATCAGGGCACCAACTCCACGGGCACCATCCGCGAGGTCATAGGCCTGGCCAGTGACATCACGGGGCGAGATGTCATCATCGTGGAGGACATCATCGACTCAGGCCTGACCATGGCCCACATGATAGAGACACTGCAGAAGCAGAACCCCGCCAGCATCTCGGTGTGCTCGCTGCTCGTCAAGCCCGACGCGCTGAAGGTGCAGATACCCATCCACTACCGCTGCATGGACATTCCCAACGACTTCATCGTGGGCTACGGCCTTGACTATGACGGCTTCGGGCGCAACACCAAGGACATCTACACTTTGGTTTAAAGTTGAAGGTTGAAAGTTTAGGGTTGAAGGCGTAATATCGTGATAACGATATAACTTGTTAACAAAAGTAATAACAAAATATTGAACAACCACAATGAAGAACATTATTATCTTCGGTGCCCCCGGTTCAGGCAAAGGCACCTACAGCACTGAGATTGCCCAGCGCTATGGCATGGGCCACATTTCAACGGGCGACGTGTTGCGTGCCGAAATCAAGAATGGGACTGAGTTGGGCAAGCTCGCCAAGGGCTACATCGACAACGGCCAGCTCATCCCCGACGAGCTGATGATCAACATCCTGGCCACCACATACGATGCCCTGCCCAAAGGCAAGGGAGTCATCTTCGACGGCTTCCCACGCACCATCGCACAGGCCGAAGCACTGAAGAAGATGCTGGAGGAACGCGGAGACAATCTGGGAATGATGATAGAACTGATTGTCAGTGAAGAAGTCCTCATGTTCCGCCTGCTGCGCCGTGCCACGCAGGAAGGCCGCGCCGACGACAACGAAGAGACCATTCGCAAGCGCTTCGCCGTCTATCACAGCCAGACGGAACCGCTCTCCAAGTGGTTCGCCGCAGAGGGCATCCGCCACACCTTCGACTGGGACATCTGCAAGACCAAGGAGGGAATGCTCGAAGCCATCTTCGCTGAAATCGAAAAGCAGAACAAGTGAGGTATTGATAAATGATAGATAATAAGTATATGGAAATGAGACAACTCGGAGTTCTTTTGCATTCACGGGTGCCAAAACCCTACACCCGATTATTATTTATCATTTATCATTTATTATTTTTCATTTCGCCCCCGTCTGTGCAGGCACAGACAGAGGTGACGCCCTTCCGGCCCGGTGCCACCACGGAAGGCGTGTGCTATTTCCTCCCCAAGACCACCTTTGAGGTGGTGGTGACGGCAGAGAAAGCCGTCACCAAGCCCGGCGAGTTCGCTGCCTATTCAGACCGCTATCTGCGCCAGCCCAACGTGCCCACGGCAGAATCCACGGAATGGACCATCAAGGAGATTGCCCTCATGCCCTACGGTGTGCCAGACAGCACCAAGGCATACAGCATCAAGCTGCGTCCACAGACCTCGGCACCCCTGGTGAGCCTCACCGACGAGGGGCTGCTGCTGGGCATCAATACACGGGTGGAACAGGAAGTGGTGCCGGAACTGCCCAAGGGCACCCCGGCACCCAAACAGGTCAACGGCCGCGACTACATGACACAGGAGATCCTGGCAGCAGGCAGCACGGCCAAGATGGCACAACTCACTGCCGAGTTCATCTACGAACTGCGTGACAGCCGCAACGCCCTCATCCGCGGCGAAGCCGACAACACGCCCAAAGACGGAATGCAGCTCAAGCTGATGCTGGACAACCTCACCGCCGAAATCGACGCGCTGGAATCGCTCTTCAAGGGACAGACTCTCACCAGCACAGAGGTGATGTCCTTCGACTACGAGCCCTCGGCAGAGATCAGCCTGCTGGGCAAGTCGCAGTTGCTGTGCCGCTTCTCGCGACGCTTGGGACTGGTGGACGATGACGACCTGAGCGGCGAGCCTGTCTGGATTACCATCAAACCACTGGGCGCACTTCCACAGCCAGAACCGGAATCCGACGCCACCAAGAAACGCAGCAAGACCAAGACGGAGCAGGGTGTGTATGTCAACGTACCGCAACGCACACAAGTCACCATCTCCACTGCCACGCAGACGCTCCTCACCAAGGAAGTTTACATCTGCCAGCTCGGCGTGACCGAGGTGCTGTCAGATGCCCTCTTCAACAAAAA
>JAFSZU010000046.1 GCA_017455585.1 Bacteroidaceae bacterium
AAGGAGAAACCCAAAAAGGCTATGGTGTTCCTTAGTGCCCTGCTGTTGGCGTTTGCCTTGCCTTTGTCAATTATTTGGCTCATTGGTCTGCTGCGTTACCGTATTGAGGGGCACGATGAGGTGCAGAGTCTTACCAAACTGCCCATTATTGCCGACATACCGATGGCCAGCGACGATGTGAAGACATCGGCTGGCATCGTGGTGCATGAGAACAAGAATACTCAGATGGACGAGATTTTCCGCTCCTTGCGAACCAACATCAAATTCCTGCTGAAGGAGCACGAGAAGAAAATTCTCTTCACCTCCAGTATCTCGGGCGAGGGCAAGACTTTCTGTGCCGCCAATCTGGCCATGAGCTTTGCTCTGCTGGGACAGAGGGTGGTGCTTTGCGGGCTTGACATACGTAAGCCGGCATTGGGTCGGCTGTTTGGTATTGCAGACAGGAATCTCGGTATCACCACATTGCTCACGAAGGAGCAGGTCACGCTCGATGACGTACAGCGACAGATAGTTAAGTCTGGTGTCAACGACAACCTGCACCTGCTACTGTCAGGTCCCATTCCGCCCAACCCCTCCGAGCTGTTGGTACGCCAAACGTTCCAGCAGGTGATAAGCCTGTTGGAGCAACAATACGACTATGTCATCTTCGACACGGCACCCTTGGGACTTGTCACTGATACGCTACAGATTGCGGAACATGCTAACTGCTGTGTGCTGGTTTGCCGGGCCGACTACACGCCCAAGTCAAGTTTCGGCCTGCTCAACCAACTGGCAGCCGAAGGAAAACTGCCAAACGCAAGCATTGCCATCAACGGCATTGACATGTCGCGCCGCAAATACGGCTACTACTACGGCTATGGTGTCTACGGAAAATACGGACGCTATGGCAACTACGGAAAATACGGGAACTATGGCCATTATGGTATGTATGCCGACAGTCATTATGGCCTGAAAGACGATAACTCCATCAAGAAATGACAATAGCAGTAGACTTTGACGGAACGATAGTGGAGCACCGCTATCCGGAAATAGGCGAAGAAAAACCCTTCGCCGTCCAGACCCTGCGCATGCTGATTGCCGACCATCATCGGCTCATCTTGTGGAGCGTGCGCGAGGGAAAACTTCTGGACGATGCCATTGAATGGTGCCGCGAGCGAGGCATCGAGTTCTACGCCATCAACCGCGACTATCCGGAAGAGACCGAGAGTGGGAATGAACACTACAACTGGAGAATGTGCAAGTCGCTGATTAGCAAGAAAAATCAGACTTGAAGCGTCAAAGTTGGGTTAATTGAAGGCCAGAGAAGCCCGGCTTGCTGATTGCAGGTCGGGCTTTGATTAGTTATTTGAGCCTTCTTTTTCTCATGAGACCTCAATGGCCTTGGTGACTTTCTCCTTCGGCTCGGTCTTCGGCATGGTGATGGTCAGGATGCCGTCCTCCACCTTGGCAGAAATCTGGTCGCGAGCCACATCGTCAGGCAACTCATAGTTCTGCTCGTAGTTAGCGTAGCTGAACTCGCGGCGCAGATAGTGATGGTGCTTGTCCTCATGCTTGTGTTCCTGTTTGTTCTCAATGGCGATGGTGAGGTTGCCCTCGTCGTTGATGCTCACGCGGCAGAACTCCTTCTTCAGACCCGGAGCAGCCACCTCCATGGTGTAGGCATTTTCATCTTCCTTGACGTTCACTGCAGGTGCAGTACGATGTGTGGTTGGCACGACCTCAGTGTTAAAGAAATCATCGAATACGGTTGGAAACCAATTGTTCCTAAACATTACTGGTAACATGATTGTAACCTCCTATTGTTTAATGGTTAGACTTACTTTTGTGTTTCAAGTCTCAAGTTTCACGTTTCAGATTCCAGAGGCTAACTCTAAACTCTAAACTTTCAACTCTAAACTATCAACGTTCACCCCTTATTAAGCAATAGGCGTGCCAATACACATCCGATAATGTAACCTGCTCATTATCATGCCAAATTGTCCGGTTTGCAGACGATTTGGCAGTTCACACTGCCATTGTGCGCTGTCACCATTAGTCATTCAACGCTCACAGCCATCCTTCTTGTTTATACCACGCCACCGTCTCTGGCACGCCGCGTTCCAACGGCCACTGTGGGTCAAAGCCCAGTTCGCTGCGTGCCGGACCGATATCACAGTTCCAGTTGCGCTGCGAGAGGATGTGATATTTGTCCATGTTCAGCGTCGTCAGTTTTCCCATCCAGCGGCACACCGTGCCGTTCACGGCACAGACAGCACGCAGGAACCACAGCGGTGCCTTGATGTGCAGGACGTGTCGCACACCCATCTCCTTTTGCAGCAGGTCGCTGAAGGCGCGGCTGTTATAGCTCCTGCCGTCTGAGAGAAAATAGGCATGGTGCAGCACTGCGGCTCCAGGGCGCTCACAGGCCAGGAACACCGCCTGCACCACATCCTTCACATAGACAAAGGTTATTTCCTGAGGCTTGTAGCCCACAGCGAAATCCACATGCTGCTTGATGCTCTGCGCCATGAGGAAGTAATCCCGCTCACGAGGACCATAGACACCCGTGGGCCGCAGAATCACCCAGGGCACGTCGGTCTGCGTCTGCAGCCAACGCTCCGCCGCCAACTTGCTCTCGCCGTAGGCCGTGTTCGGTTGCGGCGCATCCTCTGCCGTGATGGAAGGATACAATTGGGAGGTGAGCATTGAAGATCCGCTGGTGTCTGTCTGCGCGTTTCCTGGGTTTTCAGTTTCCTTAATGGCCCCGAACACACTCAGAGAACTGATGAAGACCAGCCGCCGAGGCATCATGTCTGCTGCACGAAGGGCCTCCACCAGATGTTGCGTGCCTTCGGTGTTCGTGCGGAAGAACCCTTCGCGATGCAGACTCTTGGTGGCACCGGCAGCATGGATGACATAGTCCCATCCCGCATCCCCCATCCCGGCCTTCAAGGCCAATAACTGAGCTGTGAGACGTCCGGTGTCGGACAAATCCAGCTCCGCAAAGCGGGTGCGGGGGTACTGCAAATACTGTCGGCTGCTGCTGCGCCGCACGCCCGCCCACATCTCATGGCCGCGCTGCAAGCCCTCGCCGATAATGAAACTTCCAATGAAGCCCGAGGCTCCTGTGACCAATATCTTCATTGCATTAAGGTGTTATGCAGGGCAATGATATGTGACCGTGGACTTATTGCATGAGTAAGCAATAGGGCAGACGGGCATAGACACACTGGTCGATGCGGCGGTTCTGCATCATCCACTGCATGGTGGAGAACATGGGATAGAAATCTCCGAGGGCGGCACGCAGATGGGTGTCGAAGTAGCTCTCCTGCTTCTGGTTCAGGAACTGCTCGAGGAAGTTGGCCGGTGCAGGATAGGTATCGACGGAATATTTCTCCAGTTCTGCCAGCTTGGCGGCTTCGTCAATGGCATCATTGAGGTTTCCTAACTGATCCACGAGTCCAAGCTGGATGGCCTGTTCACCTGTCCAGACGCGGCCCTGACCGATTGCGTTCACGCTGTCCTTGCTGATATCACGCCCTGCGGCCACGCGGGAGATAAAGAGGTCATAGCCACGCTCGATATAAGCTTGCATGAGTACACTCTCGTCGGCGTTGAGGGGTCGTGCTGCCAGGCTCATCACGGCTGCGCCGCCGAAGTCAGCGTATTTGTTGGTCTTGACAAGATCGAAGTGCAGTCCTAATTTGTCCTCTATGAGCTCAGAACCATCTGGGAACATGCCGAAGATACCGATACTGCCGGTCAGCGTGGTGGGTTCGGCCACAATCTTGTTAGCACCACAGCTGATGTAATAGCCACCGCTGGCAGCCAGACCTCCCATGGAAATCACCACGGGTTTCTCGGCCTTCAGCAACTGGATCTCATGCCATATCTGCTCACTGGCAAAGGCACTGCCACCTGGGGAGTTGACACGGATGACGACAGCCTTCACCTTGTCATCCTTGCGCAGTTTCTGCAGCTCGCGGATGGTGGGCATGGTCACGATGGAAGCATCACTGCCGGAGAGAGGGTTGGATGATACTTGATCCACAATCTCACCAAAGGCATAATAGACAGCCACGCGGTCTTTCTCGTCCTTCTTCTTGGCGGCGGCCACAAGGTCGGCAGGAGAAACGAAGTTGATGTTTTGCTTCTCCTTCAATCCCAGACGAGTCCTGAGCAAGTCCTTGAAACCGTCGATGTAGGCGAGGGTATCTACGAGTCCTGCCTCCACCAGATATTCGGTCGGCCGCATCAGCACAAAAGTATCGGCCAGCGCATCGAGCTGCGCCACAGAGAGGCTACGGCTTGCGGCCACCTCATCCTTATATTGATCCCAGATGCCACTCAAAAAGGCAGTGACCTGCTGGCGGTTGGGTTCACTCATCTCAGTATTGATGTAGGGTTCCACGGCACTCTTGAAGGTGCCGACCTTGAAGACCTGCATCTTGATACCCATCTTCTTCATTAAGTCTGTGTAGAACATGGGCACAGATGCGAAGCCGTGCCAATCGACCATGCCGGAGGGGTTGACCACCACCTGGTCTGCCACAGAGGCCAAGTAGTAGGCACCCTGTGAGTAGATGTCGCCGTAGGTGACAATCCACTTGCCGCTCTCGCGGAACTTGACCAGTGCCTGACGCAATTCCTGCAACATGGCGGGTGTGCCGCCAGAGAAACCGGTTCCCACTTCGATGTAGATGCCCTCTACCTTGTCATTCTCGGCTGCCTCTTCCACGGCGTCGAGCAGTTGGTCCAGTCCGAGGCTGCTGAACTGGTCGCCCATGAACATGGCCAGCGGGTTCTGCTCGTCGGCACGCTCTTCCAGGGCGCCGCTGAGGTTGATGCGCAGCACAGAGTTCTTCTTGACGGGAGCCGTCTGACCCTCGCTGGCGGCCATGCCGATGAGGGAGACGAAACAAATCACACCGGCAACCAACATGAACAGACCAATGCCCACGACGGTTGCGAACACATACTTGATAAATTCTTTCATAATAAATAAACGGCGCGGGCACGGCCCGCAGTGTTTGATTAGAGTTTAATGTTTAAAGTTTCACGTTTAATGGGCACAAAAGTACGACAAATTATTGGTACATATTTCTTTTTTAGCAACTTTTTGCATCTGAACGCTCAATGTTTATCATTTTTTCCGTACCTTTGCGCCCGAATTGCTCGCACGACGTGCGAAAACCGCTACACGCAGGGCGGCAGATTTCATTAAACCCTCATCATTAAACATTAAACTGCGGCCTGGGCCGCGCCAAGTACATGGCACAACAAGAAGACGTTTTCAAGAAGATTATCTCACATTGCAAGGAATATGGTTTCGTGTTCCCTTCCAGCGACATCTATGACGGACTGGGTGCAGTCTATGACTACGGTCAGAACGGCGTGGAGCTGAAGAACAATATCAAGCAGTACTGGTGGCAGTCGATGGTACTGCTGCACCAGAACATCGTGGGTATCGACGCCGCCATATTCATGCACCCCACGACGTGGAAGGCCAGCGGACACGTGGATGCCTTCAATGACCCGCTCATCGACAACCGCGACTCGAAGAAGCGCTACCGCGCCGACGTGCTCATTGAAGACCAAATGGCGAAGTACGACGAGAAGATTGACAAGGAGATCGCCAAGGCCAAGAAGCGTTTCGGCGATGCCTTTGACGAGGCTCAGTTCCGCGCCACCAACGGTCGTGTGCTGGAACTGCAAGCCAAGCGCGATGCCCTGCACGAGCGTTTCCAGAAGGCGATGAACGCCAACGACCTGGACGAGCTCAAGCAGATTATCATCGACGAGGAGATTGTCTGCCCCATCAGCGGCACCCGCAACTGGACAGACGTGCGCCAGTTCAACCTGATGTTCAAGACCGAAGTAGGCTCCACCGCCGAAGGCACCAGCACCATCTACCTGCGCCCCGAGACGGCACAGGGCATCTTCGTAAACTACCTGAATGTGCAGAAAACGGGCCGCATGAAGCTGCCCTTCGGTATTGCTCAGATTGGTAAGGCCTTCCGCAACGAGATCGTGGCCCGTCAGTTCATCTTCCGTATGCGCGAGTTTGAGCAGATGGAGATGCAGTACTTCGTCAAGCCCGGCACAGAGCTGGAGTGGTTCGCCAAGTGGAAACAGACGCGCATGGCCTGGCACCAGGCACTAGGCTTCGGTGCAGAGAACTACCGCTTCCACGACCACGACAAGCTGGCTCACTACGCCAACGCTGCCACGGACATCGAGTTCCACATGCCCTTCGGCTTCAAGGAGGTGGAGGGTATCCACTCCCGCACCAACTTCGACCTCAGCCAGCACGCCAAGTATAGCGGCAAGAAGATTGAGTACTTCGACCCCGAGACCAACGAGAGCTACACACCGTTCGTCATCGAGACCTCCATCGGTGTGGATCGCATGTTCCTCAGTGTCATGTGCCACAGCTACTGCGAAGAGCAACTGGAGAACGGCGAGACACGCGTGGTACTGCGCCTGCCTGCTGCCCTGGCTCCCGTGAAACTGGCTGTGCTGCCGTTGGTGAAGAAGGACGGATTGCCCGAGATAGCACAGCAGATTGTCAATGACTTGCGCTTCCACTTCAACTGCAAGTATGACGAGAAGGACACCATCGGCAAGCGCTACCGCCGAATGGATGCCATCGGCTGCCCCTACTGCGTCACCATCGACCACGACACGCTCAACGACCACTGCGTGACCCTGCGCGACCGCGACACCATGGAGCAGCAGCGCGTGCCCATCGCCGACCTGCAAGGCATCATCGAGGACAAGGTGAGCATCACCAGCCTACTCAAGAAACTGCTATGACCACCATCACGGAACAAGACCGCGAGTATATGCGCGAGGCCATCCGCATGGCCAATGACAGCGTGCGCCGTGGTGGCGGACCCTTCGGGGCCGTCATCGTCAAGGACGGGCGCGTCATCGCCCGCAGTGCCAACAGCGTGACATTGGACAACGACCCCACGGCTCATGCCGAGGTCAACACCATCCGCGCCGCGTGCAGGGCAATGGGGACGTTTGACCTCACGGGCGCGGTCATCTACACCTCCTGCGAACCGTGCCCCATGTGTCTGGGAGCCATCTACTGGGCGCGCATCAGCCGCATCTACTATGCCAACACGCGCACCGATGCCCGCGAGATAGGCTTTGCAGATGACTTCATCTACGAGGAGTTTGAGCGGCCCCTCACCGAGCGCACACTGCCCATCATCCCCATGCTGCGCGACGAGGCCATGCAAACGTTCCGTCTCTGGCAGGACAAGGACGATAAAAACGAATACTAAATCTCTGAAATATGATGGAATACAGACAGCCACTGGCCATGCTCGCACTGATCTTCCTGGCAGGAATGTCGGCACTGACATCTTGCAGTGGTGACACTGAGGAATATGACCCCTATGAGAACTGGCAGGTGCGCAATGCCGCATGGTTCGAGCAGAAGGCTGACTCTGCCCGGGAAAACAAGGACGGCCAATGGCTCATGCTAAAGTCACTGGACATGAGTCCTACGTTCCAGAGCGGCAAGACAGCCGATAGCATCTGTGTGCATATTATCAAGCACGGAACAGGCACCGTTACACCTTATTATACAGACAGTATCCGCGTCAACTTCCGAGGATGGCTCATGCCAACCATCAACGCACAAGGTAAGCAGGAGGAACTCACCTTCACGCAGACCTACTATGGTGACTTTGACCCCGCCACGGCTGCGCCGCAGCTGGCAACCGTCAAGGCTTTCACCTCTGGCTTTGCCACCGCGCTGCAATACATGGTAGTGGGTGATGACTGGATAGTCTATATTCCGCAGGAGCTTTTCTACGGTTCTTCTGCCTCTGGTGTCATTCCAGCTTACAGTGCAGCCCGCTTCCGCATACAATTGGCAGCGATCTATCCGACAGGTTCCTTGGTACCGGACTGGAAGTAAACAGTACAGATATCTTTTTTCACTAATCAATTATTTACCTTATGCTTAGAAAGACTTCTCTCTTTCTCATGCTGCTGTTGACAGCAGCAACCATGTGGGCGGTTCCTGCCAAACCAGGAATTACACGCAGGATAACACTCGCCGACGGCACCACACAGATAGCACGTCTTGTGGGCGATGAGCACGGCCACTTCTGGCTCGGACAGGACGGACAGGCATATCAGCAGCAAGAAGATGCTGTTGTTTATCGTGCCGTCAACCGTAATGCCCTTATCCAGAAAGCCCAGCAACGGCGCAACGCTGTCAATCAGCGACGAACAAGGAGATTGGCACCTCGTCGTGTGGGACAAACCAGCAATTACATCGGCGACAAGAAAGGACTCATCATTCTTGTCAACTTTTCCAACAGTTCTTTCAAGTCGGCCAATAACAACGCACTGTATAACCGCATTGCCAACGAGAAGAACTTCTCAGACGGGAACTTCATCGGCTCGATGCATGATTACTTTCTTGCCCAGAGCTACGGGCAATTCAACCTCACTTTTGACGTGGTGGGGCCTGTCACTGTTAGTAAGGCCAGTTCCTACTACGGAAAGAACGATAGCAACGGCGATGATATGTATCCTGCCACCATGGTGATAGAAGCCTTGAAGCTGGTGGACAATCAGGTCAACTTCAAGGACTATGACTGGGATGGAGACGGCGAGGTGGATCAGGTGTATGTGGTATATGCCGGCAAAGGCGAGGCCGACGGAGGTGCCGCCAACACCATCTGGCCCCACGAGTGGACACTGGACGAGGCTGCAGAATACGGCGATGGCGACGGGGTGCAGCGCTTGGACGGCGTGCGCATCAACACCTACGCCTGCGGCCCCGAACTGGATGGCTATACAGGCTCCATCGCCGGCATAGGCACCATGTGCCATGAGTTCAGCCACTGCCTGGGCTACCCGGATTTCTATGATATTGACTACAGTGGCGGACAGGGAATGTTCGAATGGGATCTCATGGATACAGGCTCCTACAATGGAGATGGCTTCTGTCCTGCTGCCTATACCAGCTATGAGCGTTGGGTGGCAGGATGGACAGAACCCGTGGAACTCACAGAGGACTTGACGGTCAGCAACATGAAAGCCATCACAGATGGCGGAGAGAGCTATATCATCTATAATCCCGGCAATCGCAATGAATACTTCTTGCTGGAAAACCGCCAGCAAGAAGGATGGGACGCAGGCATTCCAGGCAGCGGGTTGCTGATTCTTCATGTGGATTATGACACCGACGTTTGGGCCAGCAACACGCCGAACGACGACCCCAGCCACCAGCGAATGACGTGGATTGCAGCCGACAACAACTATCAATATGAGAGAATGAACGGCACCAAGTATTACACAACCTCTGGAGCTGCCAACGACCCCTTCCCCTACGGCAGTGTCAATGCTTTCGGCCCCCAAACCACACCTGCAGCCAAGTTCTACAACAAGAACACGAACGGCAGCTATTTGATGGATGCCACAGTGGGACAGATCACACAGAATGCAAACGGCACCATGTCCTTTGTCTTCAACGCATCAGGCGCGGTAACTCCTGTGCCCGTTCCCTCTGGCGACGGCGACTACGTGCTGGTGACAGATGCCTCCACACTGGCTGACGGTGATGAGTTGCTGATTGCCTACGTGGATGACGGAACAGCACTGGCCATGAGTACGACGCAGAACACAAACAACCGTGGTACTGTTGAAGTTACCCTCCATGAAGACGGGAGTATCACTGCCAATGATGAGGCTCAGGTGATTACACTGGAGCAGAAAGGAACAGAATATCTGTTTAATGTGGGTTCGGGTTACCTCTATGCCGCCAGTAGTTCAAAGAACTGGCTGCGCACACAAACAACGGCAGATGCTAATTCCCAAGCAACGATTTCTATTAGCGGTGGAGATGCCACCATCATTTTCCAAGGTTCCAATAGCCGCAACGAACTGCGTTATAACCCCAACAACGGGAATCCCATTTTCTCCTGCTACGGCTCCACATCCAGTGTCATATCGCTGCCTCAGCTCTATCGAAAGGTGGTCACACCAGCCATCGCTCTGCAGAACGCAGCGGACAACACTGCGCTCATCGCAGAAAATGATGGTGTGACTGCAAACATCACCCTCAGCGGCAGGACATTCTACAAGGATGGAGAGTGGAACACACTCTGTCTGCCCTTCTCCATTGCAGACTTCACTGGCACACCATTAGACGGTGCCACGGTCATGGAACTTGACGTGCAGACCACCCGTTTCGACGCTGCCACAGGAGCCATGACCATTCACTTCAGTCCCGTCAACACCATCACGGCTGGCAAACCCTACGTGGTCAAATGGACAGTGCCCGGTGCAACAGAAATGCAGGATCCCGTCTTCAGCGGCGTGACCATTGAAGGTGCAGAACCGGCAGGTGTCTCCACTGCTGACGGCTATCTCACCTTCTTGGGCACCTTTAATCCCATTGTCATCCCGTCAGAGGGCGATAACACCAAGCTCTTTATGCACACCGGCAGCACACTCTACTATCCCAGTGGTGCCATGACCATCAATCCCTTCCATGCATTCTTCCAGCTCAATGGCATCAGTGCCGGAGATGCCACAGGCGACGTGCGCTCCTTTCATCTGACCTTCGGGGACGAAGAAGTCACTTCCATTCACCAGCCACCATTCACGATCCACACTGACGGAACTGGCGCGTGGTACTCCCTGGACGGCCGCCGCCTCTCACATCAGCCCGCGACCAAGGGTATTTACATTTGCAACGGGAAAAAAGTAATCAAGTAAACTATAGGGAAATGGAATACGCTCAAAGAAATAAATATCAGCAGCCAGCTATTGGCATCTACCAAGCAGATGAAACAGATGCCATTCTTGCCAGCAGCCTGAACAGTATGGACGGGGATGCCGGTTATGGCGGAGGCACCACGGGTGACCCTCGCGTCAAAGAAGACCTCTCGGAAAGTATCTGGGATGTCAGTTGGGAGGACTGACGGTCACACTCAAAGCTGCCCGGCCTCTATCTGGCGAACGATGCGTTCTATCTGTGCATCTTCCCCCTCGGGGTCATAGTTCTTCTTCAAGCTGGCCTTAAACGTCCACGCAAATATTTGATAAAACATCGCTCGTGCAGGTCCCAAAAAGGCCTGCACGATTTCGTATGCCTGTTGGTTGCACTCCCTATCTACAAGTTTGATGAGCAGTTTGCCCTGTGAGAAAGTGAGTTTTTTCATCTCCGGTGTGTATTGTGCCTTGATGTCTTTCTCCACTTGCTTGATGTGTGCGTCCTTGGCCTTCTTGTCCGGCAGTGTCTCCAATACCTCGTAGGTCTCCGTCAGCATCAGGTTCACCCGTTTGGCAATGGGCAATACCTTTTTTATATTATACACCATGCGGTCAAACTTCTTTCGCTCGCGCAGACTGCGGAACTTTATGGGTTTATAGACCGGAAGTTCAGGCATGTAATAGTCATATATGTATTCTCCATCCACGAATACGGGGTTCTTCGACCGATAGAACTGTAGGTTCAACAACGATTTGTCTATCCCTTCGACAATGCTGTCTGGCAGGACTTCCACCGGTTCTTGTGCAAAGGATGTGTGAATGCAGCACAGGACCGAAACAAGTAGAAGGGATAATCGTTGCATTCTCTACAGATGAATGTTTGACCAGATGATGAATGCGCCAACGCCTACCAATAGTGTCAAGAGCAGAACGGTCCAGACATTGGTGAGCCACGTATGTGTCAACGCCATGAAATGGGCGGCAGCCGGAACGGTGGTCAGCAGGAGCAACGGGAAGAGACAGGGAAAGGCAGTGGGCTGCAACATAATCCAGCACACCACGACCAGCTGCATGGACATGAATGTATAGTGGCACATGCGCACGCGGATTTTGTCATCATAGTTTTTGCGAACATAGTGTAAGAAGCCCGTCATCCCCAAGAGCAGTGTGACCACAAGCGCCAGCGCCTCCGCGGGGTGATGCAATATCCGCATCCACAGTTCTGGAAGGAACATGCTCCAGAAAGTATGCCACTCATAAGTCTGCGCTTCCCGGATTGCCCACTGCCAGTAGAAAGGTTCTGTGAAGGGAGCGATGATGCCTGTGGCATGATGCACGAATGGCATGATGTCGGACAGCACAAAGGCACCAGATGCCCAGAAGGCATAGGGCAGGAGGATTCCACACAGAGCAGCGCCGAAGCTCCTCCA
Source organism: Bacteroidaceae bacterium (assembly GCA_017455585.1). Lineage (GTDB taxonomy): Bacteria > Bacteroidota > Bacteroidia > Bacteroidales > Bacteroidaceae > Physcousia. The sequence continues at coordinate 12,159 of JAFSZU010000046.1, forward strand.
ACTCAAAGATCGCAGATAGACACCCTGGTTCCATAGTTGAATCAAGTTGAGCAGCAGCAGCGGCGGCCACAGCAGGCTGGCGATGGAGAGCAGGAGGTGAGCGTGCAGGGTGTCTGTCTGTGGCCGCGGCTTCTCGCAGGTTCGCAGGAGACAATAGAATGACAATGCCATGCAGAACTGCAGGATGCTTCCTGTCTGCAGCGGATGCAGGAAACCACAGACAGCCATCATGAACAGATAGAGGCTGGAAATCATGCGCGAACGGATGCGCAAGAGGACATTGACAGCCGTGGTCTCGATGAGGATATACGTGGTGAGCGCACAGAGGATCCACCCCAGCAGATAATCTGTGGAGTAACCGCCCTGTGGCAGCCACCACAAGAGTGTGGCCACCACACAAGCGGTAGGCAGTGTCACCGAACTCTCGGCTATCTTATTCTGAAATCTGCGTTTCACCGTTCACTTTTCTCTTTTCACTTTATAAGTCTGCTCCGATGTCCCTGCGGAAATACTTGCCGTCAAACTGTATCTCCTGGGCTCGGGCAAAGCTCTTGGCGAGGGCGTCGGCCTTGTCCTTGCCGTAGGATGACACGGCTATCACGCGGCCACCAGCGGTGACCACTTGCCCGTGAGTGTCCAGAGCAGTACCCGCATGGAAGACAATGGTATCTGGAGTGGCATCATCCTCTGGTAACAGGGTAATGACTTTACCCTTTTCATAATTGCCAGGATAGCCGCCACTGACCAGCATCACACAGACGGCACTGCGCCCGTCAATTCCTAAAAAGCGTTTGTCCAAGTCGCCTTGCGCCACCCCTTCCAGCAGATCCACCAGGTCGCTCTGGATGCGAAGCATGACAGTCTCTGTCTCGGGGTCGCCCATGCGGCAGTTATACTCAATCACCTTGGGTTCCCCATCGCAGTTGATGAGTCCGAAGAAGATAAAGCCTTTGTAGTCCAACTGTTCCTGCGCCAGCCCCTCAATGGTGGGGCGGATGATGCGCTGCTCCACTTTCTGCATCCACGCGGCATCGGCAAACGGGACGGGAGAGACACTGCCCATGCCACCCGTGTTCAGTCCCGTGTCTCCTTCGCCAATGCGTTTATAGTCTTTGGCTTCCGGCAGAATCTTATAGTGTGTTCCGTCTGTCAACACAAAGACAGAACACTCGATGCCACTGAGAAATTCCTCAATCACCACCCGTGCCGATGCCTGTCCGAACATGCCGTCCAGCATGTGAGCCAGTTCGTGTTTGGCTTCTTCAAGGGTGGGCAGGATGAGGACGCCCTTTCCGGCACAGAGCCCGTCGGCCTTGAGGACGTAGGGCGGTTGCAGTGTTTCGAGAAAGGCCATGCCCTCAGCCAGCGAATCGGGCGTGAAAGTGCGATATGCCGCGGTGGGAATGCCGTGGCGCATCATGAAGGCTTTGGCAAAATCCTTGGAGCCTTCGAGTTGTGCACCTGCCTTGGACGGCCCAATGACAGGTATAGCGTGCAACCGTTCGTCGGCGAGGAAGAAGTCCGCAATACCGTTGACGAGGGGGGCTTCGGGTCCCACCACTACCATGTTGATGTCATTCTCCAGCACAAATTGGCGGATACCACTGAAATCGTTGACCTTCAGTGGCACATTCGTGCCCACCTGGCTGGTTCCTGCATTACCCGGTGCAATGTAGAGTGCTTGTGTTCTCGGCGATTGTGCTATTTTCCATGCGAGGGCGTGCTCGCGGCCGCCGCTGCCTAAAAGAAGTATTTTCATTGTATAATCGATATGGTGTTACTAGCTTGTTCTACATCAGACATCACGGAAACGTTTCCGTTTCTTCCGCTATCATTCCGTTATTTCCGCTGTTCAACTCCCCCGCTACCTGCTCCAATTCGTTGTACCATTGCCGTCCAAATCGACGGATGAGCGGTTCCTTCAGGAAGCGATAGACCGGCAAGTCCAGTTCGCGACCACGCCGGTAGGCCGCATCACAAACAGCCCAGTGGTGCAGGTTCAATCCCACCAGTCCGCCGCCGAAGCGTTTCTCGCGGATGGGGTAAAGTGCACAGGAAATGGGTTTGGTGAAGCGGGAGCGGCCTTCTCGGTAGGCGCGTTCCAGCGCACAGAGGCAGCAGCGGTCTTCATAGAAGGTGAACACACAGTCCTTGCCATTAACGATGCTGGTGACCAGCTCGCCCTCGGGGTCGGTATAGGCCACACCTTGTTTATCTACCACGACTTGGGCCGTCGCCGACATATAGGGCCATGCGGCATCCAATGATGCTTCGATGTCGCCAATCTCGTCCAGTGTCACGGGGGCACCGGCATCACCTTCGATGCAGCAGGCTCCGCCGCAAGCATCAAGGTCACAACAGAACTTCTCTGTCAAGATAGACGTGGAAATCAACACGCCACCCACTTCTAATATAGGAATCTGTTTCAACGCTAACTCTAAACTACCCTAAACTCTAAACTCTAAACCCTAAGCTCACCACAGTATCGGCTCCTGCCCGTACCTTATTAAATAATCATTGCAGAGCTGGAAATGGTGATTGCCGAAGAACCCCCGGTAGGCCGACAGAGGCGAGGGATGGGCGCTGCGCAGGATGAGGTGCCGATGCGGGTCGATGTAGGCGGCCTTGGCACCAGCGTAGCTCCCCCAAAGCATGAAGACCAGATGTTCCCGCTCACGCGCCAGCGTCTGAATGGCAGCATCGGTGAACGTCTCCCAGCCGCGTCCCTGGTGGGAACCTGCCTGCCCGCGGCGCACGGTCAAGGTGGCATTGAGCAGCAGCACACCTTGCCGGGCCCACCGCGTGAGATCACCCGAAGTCGGTGCCGCCACACCCAGCTCATCTTGGATCTCGGCATAGATGTTCTTGAGCGAGGGTGGCAGCATGATGCCGTCAGGCACAGAGAAGCAGAGGCCCATGGCCTGGCCAGGTTCATGATAGGGGTCCTGCCCCAGAATCACCACCTTCACCCGGTCAAAGGGTGTCTGGGCGAAAGCATTGAAGATGCGACCGCCGGGAGGATAGCACTCACCGGAGGCATATTCCTGCCGGACGAAAGCTGCGAGTTGCTGGAAATAGGGTTTCTCGAACTCTGCGGCCAATTGTTGCAGCCAACTGGCTTCCATCTTGACGTTCATGATGCTCGGATTTCTGTATTTGCGCGGCAAAAGTAGTCATTTTATCTGAAATACTCACCTGTTTGCGTAAATATTGTTTAAAATGCTTGCTCGAATGGGAAAAACATCTTACCTTAGCCAACGGAAAACCAACCTAAAGCTACTAATGAACCTCTCAGAAAACAATTTTTGCCTCATCCTCGCGGGCGGTGTAGGCAGCCGTCTCTGGCCCGCCAGTCACGAATTGCGCCCCAAACAATACATGGATTTCTCGGGAACAGGGCGGACCATGATTCAACAGACCTATGACCGCTTCCGTTCCTTCCTCCCAGCCGAACACATTTTCGTCTCCACACAAGAGAGCTATCTGCCGCTGTTGCATGAGCAACTGCCAGAGTTGCCACGCCGTCAGGTGCTGGCCGAACCCGTCCGTCGCGGCACGCTGGCACCGGTGACGTGGGCCACAAGCGCCATTGCCGGTCTATGCCCTGGTGCCCGCATCGTGGTATCGCCCGCAGACCAGGACATCTATGATGAACAGGCTTTTGCAGACGATGTCCTCGTGAGCATGGATTTCGTGAGCAACCATGAAGGCGTGGTCACGCTGGGTGTGCCGCCCACGCGCCCCGAGACAGGCTACGGTTACGTCCAGGCCGGCGAAGCCGAGAATGCCGACGGCAAAGTCTTTCATGTCAAGACTTTCACCGAGAAGCCCAATATTGAATTTGCCACCATGTTCATGGAGAGCGGTGAGTTCCTGTGGAACACGGGCCTCTTCGTCTTTGCCGCAGAATATATGCTGCAGAATATCATCAAACACGTGCCAGAGTACCGCGATGAGTTTCCGGAACTCGCCGACATGGGAGCCACGGCTACCACCGATGTGGCACCGCGCCTCTACTCGGCTCTGCCCAACCTCTCACTGGAATATGCCTTGCTGGAGCAGACGGGGCACCGCTATGTCCGCCGGTGCCGCTTCGGATGGGCCGACCTGGGCACATGGCAGGGGATAGGGACCGATGCCGTGCACGCGCCACAGGACACCGCGCAGCAGCACCCCACCGACGTGAAGGCAGATGACCGTGACAACGTGACCGTGCATTCCCAGGCTCTCTTCGACAACGCCCGCGGCAACATCGTCCGTCTGCCTTCAGGGCATATAGCGGCCATCAGTGGCCTGGACAATTTCGTTATTGCAGAGGAGGATGGCATTCTGCTGATCTGTCCCAAGGACGATGCCGCCGCCATGCGCCGTCTGCAGACGCTGGCACAACACTGTAGTTGAGAAAATTATTTAATAAGACATGATATGAAAGTAAAGAAAGTCTTCTCTGCCACACTCGCCCGAATGGCCCTGTTGCTGTTCGCGGCGATGTTTTGCTATGCCTGTGACTCACCCACTCTTGACAATGACATGGACGATGCTCTGGCTACAGAGGCCAACGTCATCCTGCATTTCAAACAGTTTGAACAAGAAACATTCAGCCGCGCGGCCACGGATATTACCGATATCTGCTCACGCCTCGACGTCGGTGTGTTTGATGCCGACGGCGCGGAAGTGAAGATCGTGTCACAGCAGGAGGGCGATGCCGACTACGGCACGGTGACCATGAGTCTGACTGTCGGCACCTACCACCTCGTGGTCATTGCACATAACGGCAACGGGGCGTCCACCATCGCCAGCCCCGAGAAGGTGACATTCCCCGACAACAAACTGACAGACACCTTCTATTATGATGGAGACCTCGTAGTGACAGCGGAGCAGCAAAGCCATGACCTGACGCTGAGGCGCGCTGTGGCCATGTTCCGCATGGTGCTCACCGACAAGGCCATCCCGGCGGATGTGGCCACGTTCAAGTTCTCCTATTCCGGTGGCTCATCCACCTTCAGTCCCGCGACCGGCTACGGCACTGAGCAGAGCAGTCAGACAGAGATACTGCCCGTGGCCGAGGACGGTATCTACGAAGTCTATACGCTGCCCAACGCCGAGGAGGATCTGCTGACGAAGATGCTCGTCACGGCACAGGACGCGAGCGGCAATGCACTCAAGGAGTTATATTTCGAGAATATTCCCGTCACCCGCAACATGGTGACGCGCTACACCGGCCGTTTCTTCAATGAAGGCGGCGGAGAAGATACTGGCAGTGTCGGGCTTCACATGACCGCCGACCCGGTGTGGGAGGCCGTGCACGGCTACAAATTCTAACAAGACAACTGGTATATAACGTCAGCGGCGTCACAGAGCAAACTCTGTGACGCCGCTGACGTTATGTTGATTGGGCGGGTTCAGTTCTTGCAGCAGAGAGGTTTGAGCTGCTTGAAGAAGTCGTTGCCCTTATCATCCACGAGGATAAAGGCAGGGAAGTCCTCGACCTCGATCTTCCAGATGGCTTCCATGCCGAGTTCGGGATATTCCACACACTCGATGCTCTTGATGCTCGACTGCGAGAGGACAGCTGCGACGCCGCCGATGGTGCCCAGATAGAAGCCGCCATGCTTCTGGCAGGCATCGGTGACGGCTTGGCTACGGTTGCCCTTGGCAATCATCACGAGACTGGCGCCGAGGCTCTGGAACTCATCCACGTAGGGATCCATGCGGTTGGCGGTGGTGGGACCCATGGAGCCGCAGGGATAGCCCTCGGGGGTCTTGGCGGGGCCGGCATAGAGGACGGGATAGTCCTTGAAGTAGGCGGGCATGGGTTCTCCGGCATCGATGCGGGCCTTCAGCTTGGCATGGGCGATGTCGCGGGCCACGATGATGGTGCCACGGAGGTTTACCCTCGTGGACACGGGGTACTTGGTCAGTTCCTTGCGCACGGCATCAATGCCCTGGTTTAGGTCAATCTCTATGCCCTTGCCACCCTCACCCGGACGGCGCAGTGCCTCGGGAATCAGTTCGGTGGGGTTGCTGTCCATGACCTCGAGCCAGATGCCGTCGCGGTTGATTTTGGCCTTGATGTTGCGGTCGGCCGAGCAGCTCACGCCCATGCCGATAGGGCAGGATGCTCCGTGGCGCGGCAGACGGATGACGCGGATGTCGTGGGCCACATACTTGCCGCCAAACTGTGCGCCGAGGCCGATGTTGTGGGCTTCCTTCAGCAGCTTCTGCTCCAGATCGATGTCGCGGAAGGCGCGGCCCGTCTCGTTGCCCGTGGTGGGCAGGCTGTCATAATACTTGATGCTGGCGAGCTTCACCGTCAGCAGGTTCTTCTCTGCGCTGGTGCCGCCGATGACAAAGGCGATGTGGTAGGGCGGACAGGCAGCGGTGCCCAGGCTCTTCATCTTCTCCACGAGGAAGGGGATGAGTGTGCCCTCGTTCTGGATGGTGGCCTTGGTCATCGGGTAGAAATAGGTCTTGTTGGCCGAGCCGCCGCCCTTGGCCACCATGACGAAGCGGTATTCCGCGCCCTCACAAGCCTCAATATCAATCTGTGCGGGCAGGTTGCAGTGCGTGTTCACCTCGTCGTACATATTCAGCGGGGCATTCTGCGAATAGCGTAGGCTGTCCTGTGTGA
>JAFSZU010000047.1 GCA_017455585.1 Bacteroidaceae bacterium
CGAGGGTTCTCCCTCCGTTACCGTTCCCGAGGGTTCTCCCTCCGTTACCGTTCCCGAGGGTTCTCCCTCCGTTACCGTTCCCGAGGGTTCTCCCTCCGTTACCGTTCCCGAGGGTTCTCCCGAGGGTTAGCAACTCACCTCTCATCATTTCATTATGCTTAGAAGAATCAGAACCACGCTGGCCGTCATCACGCTCGTCGGCATCACCCTTCTCTTTCTGGACATCTCCGGCTTCGTGCACATCTATTTGGGCTGGATGGCCAAGATGCAGTTTCTCCCCGCCGTGCTGGCACTGAACGTAGGGGTCATCATCGCCCTGATAGCACTCACGCTCATCTTCGGGCGCATCTACTGCTCCGTCATCTGTCCCTTGGGCATCATGCAGGATGTCATCGCGCATCTGCGCCCGCGTAAGAATAAAAAGGTGGGGCGCTATTCATTCTCGCCCGAGGTGCGGTGGCTGCGCTATCCCGTGCTTGTGCTGTTCATCATTGCGCTGCTGGCCGGCGTCGGCTCCTTTGTCGCACTGCTGGCACCATACAGCAGCTTCGGACGCATCGTCACCAACCTGTTGCGCCCGCTCTATGAACTGGCCAACAACGGTTTGGCCGCCATCGCCGAGCACTTTGACAGCTATGCCTTCTATGCCACCGACGTGTGGATTCGCAGCCTGCCCACATTCATGATTGCCGCTGTCACGCTCGTCATTCTTGCCGTGCTGGCATGGAGGGGTGGCCGCACCTACTGCAACACCATCTGTCCTGTGGGCACCATCCTCAGTTTCATCTCCCGCTTCTCGTTCTTGAAGGTCAACTTCGATGAGGACAAGTGTCGCAACTGCGCGGCCTGTACCAAGAGCTGCAAGGCCAGTTGCATTGACTTCAAGAACCACACGGTTGATTACTCGCGCTGCGTCGTCTGTGGCAACTGCATCGATGCCTGCAAGTTCGGGGCATTGAAGTTTGACGCACCACGCCGCCACAAGGCTGGGGCTGCTCCTTCTTCCCGCCGCACCTTCCTTCTCTCCACCGCTGCCTTAGTCACCACCGCCGCCCTGGCACAAGAAGAGAAGGTGAAGACCGACGGCGGCCTCGCAGACATCGAGGACAAAGTGGCCCCCAAGCGGAAAACACCCATCACACCGCCCGGAAGCCTTTCTGCCCGACACTTCTACCAGCACTGCACGGGCTGTCAGCTCTGTGTGGCACAGTGCCCCAACCATGTGCTCCGCCCAAGTACAGGACTGATGACCCTCATGCAACCGGAGATGTCCTACGAGCGCGGCTACTGCCGTCCCGAATGCAACCGCTGCTCCACCGTCTGTCCTGCCGAGGCCATCCGCCCAATCACCTTGGAAGAGAAAACCGCCACCCAAATCGGTCATGCCGTGTGGATCAAAAAGAACTGCGTGGTGCTCAGAGATGAAGTGGAATGTGGCCTTTGCGCCCGCGTCTGCCCTAGCGGTGCCATACAGATGGTGCCCCTCGACCCCGACGACGAGACCGGAGCCTATGTCCCCGCCGTCAACGAGGCCAAGTGCATCGGCTGCGGTGCCTGTGAGAATCTCTGTCCCGCCCGCCCCTTCTCCGCCATCTATGTCGAGGGCCACGAGCAGCACAAAGAAATATAAACCATCATCAATCCTCTATATCATCTATAGCCTCTATAAAATCTATTGCTTCTATAAAATCTATAGCTTCTATAACATCTATTGCTTCTATAGCCTCTATTTAATCTATATCCCCACCATCAAAGCCCCATGAACAAGCCTCTTTCCCGCCGCAACTTCCTCAAATACCTGGCCGGCACCACGGCCACCGCAGCCACCGCCCCAGTCCTCCTCTCATCCTGCGGTCGGTCGGGTGAGGCGCGTAATCGCGCCGGCTCCTCCATGACCACCCGCATCAACCCCAACAGCGGCGACGTTGTCAGCCTCCTCGGCTACGGCATGATGCGCCTCCCGGAACTCCCCAAGGGCACACCCGATGCCCCGCAGACGGGTCCCTTCGACCAGGACATGATTAACCGCCAAGTCGATTACGCCCTCGAACACGGCGTTAACTACTTCGACACCAGCCCCGTCTATTGCCGAGGACTCAGTGAGCGTTGCACAGGCATAGCTCTCAGCCGACATCCCCGCGAGAGCTACTTCATTGCCACCAAGCTCTCCAATTTCGACAACCGACAGTGGACACTCGAAGCCTCACAGGCCATGTTCGAGAACTCCCTGAAGGAACTGCAGACAGACTACATCGACTACCTGCTTCTCCACAGCACTGGCGGCGGAGGCCGCGACCCTGAGACGGGCGAGAACCTCAGCGGCCTCGATGTCTGCCAGCGGCGCTTCATCGACAACGGCCTCACAGACTGGCTTGTGGAGCAGAAAAAAGCCGGCCGCATACGCAACCTGGGATTCTCTTGGCACGGCGACTATCGCGCCTTTGAGCTGCTGATGCGTCTGCATGACGAGGGCCGCTATCACTGGGACTTCGTGCAGATCGAGCTCAACTACCTCGACTGGTTCTATGCCAACGAGATCAATGGCAGCAACGTGGATGCCGTCACACTCTACGGCGAATTGCACAAGCGCGGCATCCCCGCTGTGATCATGGAACCCCTGTTGGGAGGAAGACTGGCCAGTGTCAACGATAACATCGCCGCAGAACTCAAGCAGCGCGACCCCGAAGCCACCATCGCATCATGGGCGTTCCGCTTCGCAGGAACCCCGGAGGGCGTCCTCACCGTCCTCTCGGGCATGACCTTCATGGAGCATCTGCAGGAGAACGTCGCCACCTACTCACCTCTCCAGCCCATCAGCGAGGAAGACCATGAGTTCCTCATGCACATTGCAGAGGAAATCTTCGGCCAGAAGGAGATACCCTGCACCGCCTGCCAGTACTGTATGCCATGCCCCTACGGCATCGACATCCCCGCCGTCTTCGCACACTACAACCGTTGTATCCGCGAGGGCAACACACCACAGAGCAGCGGTTCGCCCACCTATCGGCGCCAGCGACGAGCATTCCTCGTGGGCTATGACCGCAGGGTGCCACGGCTGCGACAGGCTGACCACTGCATCGGCTGCAACCAGTGCGCCGTGCATTGCCCACAGCAAATACGCATCCCACGCGAGCTACAGCGCATCAGTGCATACACCGAGCAACTGCGTCGTGAGGGAGGCCCGCTATAGCGAAATCACTCAAATAAGAGCGGTCATCACGTTTTTTTGCCAAAATGTTTGGCCGCGTCAGCAGAAAAGCGTAACTTTGCGTCCGCTTTTGGCTCCGTAGCTTAGCTGTATAGAGCGTCGGATTCCGGTTCCGAAGGTCGCGGGTTAGAATCCCGCCGGAGTCACCATTGGTCACCTTCTACTAAGCATGGCTATAAATCCAGCGTGAGCTGGGTGTCTGGCAGCAAACGGAAAGTCATGCGGTGATAAGGCGTGGGGCCATAGAGACGGATAGCCTCACGGTGTGCTTTGGCAGGATAGCCGAAGTTTCGTTCCCATCCATATTCAGGATATTCTTTGGCGAGTGCGCACATGCGGTCGTCACGATAGGTCTTGGCCAGCACCGAGGCCGCGGCAATACTCATGTACGTGGCATCGCCCTTGACAATCGTGTGGGCCGGTATTTCTTGATAAGGACTCCAGCGATTGCCGTCCACAATGATATGTTGCGGGCGCACAGCCAGTTGATCCAGTGCACGTTGCATCGCCAGGATCGAGCAGCGCAGGATATTCATCTGGTCGATTTCGGCCGGAGAGCATTCGGCCACAGCCCACGCAAGGGCATCGCGCTGGACAACTTCGCGCAGTGCATACCGCTTCGCCGCACTCAACTGCTTGGAGTCATTCAACAGGGAATTCTCATAGTCCCGCGGGAGAATCACCGCTGCCGCAAAGACCGGACCCGCCAAACAACCGCGCCCCGCTTCGTCGCAGCCGGCCTCCAACACGCCTTGTGTGTGAAATGCCTTCAACATCATCTTTCAATTCAGATACGGCCACAAATATAGATAAATATCGCGAAATATAAGCCAGTCCGATAAAGAATTTAAGTTTTCTTTAGAGGAAAGATAGCGGTTTCAGACGAGACAAACGATATTTTTGAAAAAAATATGGAGGTGAGCCGCTGCACATACGGACGTGATCGTCTTTTCGTGCGCTCGTGAAGGCGATTACGAGCGCACGTGATCGTCTTTTTGTGCGGACGTGCCTACCATTCCGTGCCGAAGTGCCTGCCATTCCGTGCCGAGGTGCATGCCTTTCCGTGCCGAAGTGCCTGTCATCTCGTGCCGAAGAGCCTGCCATCCCGTGCCGAAGTGTTTGCCATCCCGTGCCGAGGTGCATGCCTTTCCGTGCCGAAGTGCCTGTCATCTCGTGCCGAAGTGCCTGCCATTCCGTGCGTGCCTGCCTGCTTGCGTGCGGGTATAATATAATAAAGGTTCGCGCGCGAGGGGGTTGACGTGTCTCAAGGAAAAGTGAAAAATTTGGGTGTGGCGGCAAAAAAAGTTGGTGAAAGGCTTGCAGGAATGGAAAAGTTGCCGTACCTTTGCACCCGCAAACGAGAAACGGGGTCC
>JAFSZU010000048.1 GCA_017455585.1 Bacteroidaceae bacterium
CGCTGGCCTGTATTCGTCACAGGGACGATGAGGGTACAGAAGGCTTTAGCAGTTTTCCCGGACTTGCCAACCTTGGCGGATTTGGCTGAGAGCTTGCCTTTGCCAAGGGTGAAGGTGGAGTAGCTGAGGCCGTAGCCAAAGGCATACTGAGGCTCACCCGTGAAGTAGCGATAGGTGCGGTTCTTCATGGAATAGTCCATGAAATCCTGTAAATCATTATTTGAGCGATAGAAGGTGACGGGCAACTTGCCACCAGGGTTGTAGTCGCCAAAGAGTACCTCGGCCAACGCCTTGGCACCGCCCTGTCCGGGGTACCAGGCCTGCAGGAGCGCGTCATACTGACCCTCAACGCTGCCGAAGGCGATGGCCGAACCGGAGCAGTTCACGAAGATGACGGGTCGCCCTGTGGCGTGCATGGCGCGGACGAGCATCTGCTGCACCTTGGGCAGTTCGATGTCGGCCTTGTCGCCACCTTCGCCTTCCATGCGGGCAGAAATGCCACCGATGATGATGATGGCGTCAGCACTTTTCACCTCGTTGGCAAGCGGAGTGAAGTCCACTAACTTGCGCTCGCAGATGTCGCCGCGCAGCATGGCGAACTGGCCGTTGCCATGACGATATTCGATTACCACGTCATAGGTCTTGCCCTCTTCGACAGGGAACGACTTATATTCCACACGGCGACCGAAGCCGAAACCACGGCGAGGGCCACCGCCCGTGTTCTCCTCAACCACTTCGCCATTGACCTTCAGCACGTAGCCGTTGTCGGTGGTCAGCGTATATTTCATCTCACCCGTGAAAGTCGATTTGTACTGGCCACTGACCCGCACAGAAAGCGTATCGCGGTTCACCCCCTGTGCAAAGCCCCAGGCACCGAAAGTGGAGAAATTCAGCTCGTTATAATACTCGGTCTTGGCAGGCTCGCCCTCGAGTTCCTTGTTGTTGAAGAAATCCACCTTCACCCCCTTGCCGCCGTTGAAGTCCTGCAAGTGATGAACGGTGGCATACTCATCATTCAACTCGCAGGCCTTTTGATAGATGATCTTTGTCCCAGGCACGGCGGCCTGAATACCGCTGAGCAGCGAGTGCTGATGTGCCTCTGTGGGCGTGCCGCCGTAGTTGCCGTTCAGCATGCCCACATCGTCGGCATTGGGACCGATGACAGCAATCGTCTTGAGCGTCTTGGGCAAAGGCAGCACGGTCTCTCCCCATTCTTCATCCTTCACTTTTCGCTCGGCGCTCTGTGACGCTTGACCCTTCAAGAACTTTTCATTGTGTAGAAGCACTATCGATTCGCGTGCAGCCTGTGTGGCCAGCGCATCGTGTTCTTCACTGCTGATGTCCGAAGCGGGGATCTTTGACCACGGCAGCATATCGGCCGGGTCAAACATACCCAGCTCGAAACGGCCCATCAGTGTCCTGCGCAGGTGACCATCGAGGTCGCTTTCCTTGATGAGTCCTTTCTGCAGACCTTCGGCAAGTGACATGAACACCTTGCCACATTCCAGGTCTGTACCGTTGAGAACGGCATCGACAGAGGCCGAGAGTCCATCCGGATGTGTCTCATGCTGACCACGATTAAAGAAATTGTTGATGGCATCGCAGTCCGTCAGCACAATACCGTCATACCCCCACTTGTTGCGCAGGATGTCGATGAGCAGACGGTCGCTGGAGCAGCACGGCTTGCCCTCGAAGCGCTGGTAGGCGCACATCACCTCCCGCACATTTCCCTTCTTCACCAGTGCCTTGAAAGCGGGCAGGTACGTCTCCCAAAGATCGCGGTTCGAGGGTTCTACGTTCATGGAATGGCGCAGAGGCTCTGGTCCGCTGTGTACGGCATAGTGCTTGGCACAAGCGTGGGTTTTGTAATAAAGTTGAGGGTTGTGAGAATTGAGGGATGAAGGTTGAGAGACGAAGGGGTTTTGCATACCCAATACCGTCTGCACACCCAGCACGGCGTTCAGATAGGGATCCTCACCGCAGGTCTCCTGTCCCCGTCCCCAGCGCGGGTCACGGAAGATGTTCACATTCGGACACCAAAAAGAAAGCTCCGGGTTTCCGGGATAGTAGGTCACGCCCTGCGGAACGTTGAACAGTTTCGGGTCGTTGTGGTCCGTGCGGTTCCAGTTGGCACGAGCCTCATCACTCACCTGCGAGAAGACATCAAAGACCAGCTGCGCATTGAACGCCGCCGCCATGCCGATAGGTTGCGGATAGACGGTGTAGCCTCCCTGCCGCACGCCGTGACATGCCTCGCTCCACCAGTTGTAGCTCGGGATGCCAAGCCTGTCAACAGAGGCGGACTTGTTCATCATCAGCCCCACCTTTTCGTCAGGCGTCAGCAAGGACAACAGGTTTTCCACACGTTGCTCCCGGGGGAGTGAAGGATTCTGGAACGGATACTTCTCTTGAGCCGATGCCGTAGTGGCCAGCAAGAATAATGAGATAAGGACCTTTTTCATAGTGTTGTAGGATGAATTTGGCGACAAAATTACGAAATATTATCCTAGTCCCTTCATTTCGGGAGGAAAAATGTGTGCGTATTCAGCAAATATATCTACTTTTGCCGTCGGAAACAAGAACACCATGAAGACTTCCCTGATTACCTTTGCCATACTGACAGCACAGACGGCCACCGCGCAGCAACGGCCTAATGTGATTCTGATTATTGCCGACGACCTGGGTTATGGCGACGTAAGCGCCTACGGGCAGACCACGGTGCAGACACCCAATATCGACCGTCTGGCACACGGCGGTGTCTGCTTCACCGACGGACATGCCAACTCGGCCACTTCCACGCCATCCCGCTACGGCCTCTTCACAGGCATGTATCCCTGGAAGAAAGAGGGCACACACATCCTGCCTGGTGACGCGCCGTTACTCATCTCACCCCAGCAATTCACCATGCCGCGAATGTTCCAGCAGGCAGGCTACCACACAGCGGCCATCGGGAAATGGCATCTCGGAATGGGGGAGGGGAGGATCGACTGGAACCGCCGCATCTCGCCTGCTGCCAATGCGATTGGGTTTGACTACACCTGCGTCATCGCAGCCACGGTGGATCGTGTGCCAACGGTGTATGTAGAGGACGGACTTGTGGAAGGACTGGACCCCAATGACCCCATCGAAGTGAGTTATAAACAGAACTTCGAGGGCGAACCCACGGCCAAGACCAACCCCGAACTGGTGAAACTGCAATGGAGTCACGGCCACAACAACACCGTCATCAACGGCATACCCCGCATCGGCTTCATGAAAGGTGGCAAGGCTGCACGCTGGAAGGACGACGAGATGGCGCAATACCTGTTAAACAAGGTGTTCCGCTATCTGGATGAGCGCACGGCAGCAGCCACCGAGCAACCCTTCTTCCTCTATTATGGTCTGCACCAGCCCCATGTGCCTCGCATCCCGGACTCGCGCTTTGCCGGTCGCACCGCCTTGGGACCTCGCGGCGATGTCATTGCCGAGGCCGACTGGTGTGTGGGACAGCTCTTGCAGAAGCTGGAGGAGAAAGGCTTGATGGAGAACACGCTCATCATCTTTTCCAGCGACAACGGCCCCGTCCTGGATGACGGCTATGTGGATGGCGCACGGGAATCGGCACCGCTGCACGACCCCAAAGGCGGCCTGCGAGGCGGCAAGTACAGCCTCTTCGATGCCGGCACACGCGTACCTTTCTTCATCTATTGGCAGGGGCACATCCGTCCCGTCATGAACCACCAACTGGTGTCACAGCAGGACCTCGTAGCTTCCCTCGGATGTCTCATCGGGCGGCAGGTGCCAGACACATTGGACTCCCAGGAAATGCTCTCCACCTTCCTCGGCAAGCGCCAGCGCGGTCGCAAGAGCATGGTGGTGGAGGCGGCTGGGAGACTGGCTTTCCGCAGTGGCCGCTACGCCCTTATCCCTCCCAACAAAGGCCCCAAACGCAACGTCACAGACAACGAACTGGGCAACCTCGATGACTGGACACTCTACGACCTCCAAGCCGATCCCTCACAGCAAACCGACATCACAGCCTCTCATCCCCGTCTCCTCCGCAAACTCAAGCGCCAGTTCCTCCAAGCCGTTGGCAAGTATTATCGCTGAGATAGAACAGTGAGTTCTGTACGCAAAAGTAAAAGCAACCAAGAATATGTTGATTATTCCATCATGACCGAATAATTATTCCATCATGACCGAATAATCATTCCATCATGACCGAATAATCATCCCGTGCTCATGGAATAATCAACACGCTTGGGTGAGTGTGCCAGAACTTCCGTGCTTGATAGCACTCATTTATTTGTGGCTTACGCCTCCAGAAAGTCGTTGGATGATAATGAACGGACTGCTCTGAGCAGTCCACATTCCCCTAAGATCGTAATATCCGCCGAGATTCTCAACCGAGAGTCCCGGCGGTTTGGTATGCTCGGCATGAGCATTGTCTAACGGGTGGAAGTCCCGAGTGAGCCCTAATAGCGGGAATCACATAGCCAAGAGCAAGGGTGTCCGTCGCGAGGCGGAATCTGAAAGAAGCAGGCGGCA
>JAFSZU010000049.1 GCA_017455585.1 Bacteroidaceae bacterium
TACCTGAACCTGCGACGTTCCACCATCGAGAACGATGCCCTGCGGGACAGCATCTTCATGGGACTGCCCAAGATGGTGTGTGTGGAACTGCCTGAGACAGTCATCAGCACAGGTAGCGGGCTATTCACCGACTGTCCGAACCTGGCTACCGTGGTATGGCGCAGCAACGAGATTGTGGCCGACCGCGTGTTCACGGGCATCAACAATCCCAACCTGCTGCTCTATGTGAATGAACATGCCCAAGTGCGTGATGTGAGCATCCGTAACATCGTCATGGGAAGCGTGGCAACCAGCATCACCCTCACAGACGGCGACAACCCCGAACAGAACACGAACTTCTACGTACCCTACGCCTTCCACGTCGCTGGTGAAATCACCTACGACCACATCTATAACCAAATCACGGGCTTAGGCGAGTGCCGCGGTTGGGAGACCATCGTCCTGCCATTCAACGTGCAACACATTGAACACGAGCGCAATGGCGGAGCTGTGCCCTTCCTCGGCTACGAGGCGGGCAAGCGTCCGTTCTGGCTCTGCCGCCTGACGGAACAGGGCTTCGAGGATGCCGACAGCATACGCGCGTGCGAACCTTATATTATTTCTATGCCCAACAACGAGGCTTACTCACCCTTCTACCGCATCAACGGCGGCATCCACTTCTCTGCCAGGGACACCGACGTGCCCGCTACCACCTGGCCTGTGGCTCATCGAGGCAACGCCACCTTCCACCCGACCTTCGAGCGTGTGGAGGCTTCGCAGGAGGTGTTCACCTTGAACGTGGGCGAGGAAGCGGAAGGACAGAACGAGGGCAGTGCCTTCATCCGGGGCTACGGGGAAGTTCGACCCTTCCAGGCCTACCGCACCACCACGGATGCCGGCGTGCGCATGATGCTGATTGCCGACGACCTCAAAGCCGCACAGACAGGCATCGAGGACGTGCAGCGGAAACTCTCGGAAGGACGAACCTACAACCTGCAAGGGCTGCCCGTGACGGCACCCGGACGAGGCGTCTATATCCGCAACGGACAGAAGCTGGTCAAACCATGATACCCTCATACCACAGATTTCACAGATTACACGGATTCATGAACAGTTATAGATTATTATTCATATTCAGCCTGTTGTTTCTTACCGCCAGTGCCTCTGCACAGCTGAAGGAGCAGCAACGGCCCGACGTAGAGCCGCCCGTGAGTTTCTATCTGGGTGGCGCTTATACGGCTCGTTCCTTGGGTGGAGTCACGCTGTTGGCAGGAGTGGCCTATCAGCGTCATGACCTGCAACTGAGCTACACGCTGGGTTTGCAGAAGTCCGATCCCGTCTATTGGTATGACGACGACGGCATCTGGCTCTCATCCATGAAGTACCGCCAGCAGACTTTCGCAGTGCGTTATGGCTATCGTCTGCCCGCAGGACAGCGCTTCATCATCACACCCCAGTTGGGCTACAGTTATCACACCCTCAGCGGGCAACAGGACGAGGGGGAAGGCCGTTATGGGCACAGTGCCCACAGCAGCAGTCTCACCCTCGGAATGCGGGTGCAATGCCGCCTACTGCCACCGGTGAGCGTCTTCCTGACACCCGAATACGCCCTGGCACTCAGTCAGGACACATACTACAAACACACCGCAGACGTCAGCAACTTCTCTGCCAGCGGCTTCGCCCTCACGGCAGGACTGACGTTTGACTTCTGACAAGACCTGAGACACTATGAGTAGAAGAATATACACTTTCAGCATGATCGTCATGCTCACCTGTCTGCTGACAGCCTGTTGGGACGACAACGACCCCATGGATGCCACGCCCAGTGCCGACCTGCTACGCACCAACGAAGTCACACTGGAGGCAGAGGCCACGGAAGGCGTGATTCCCATGGAAACCAATTGCTCGTGGACGGCCACCACCCAGTCCGACTGGCTCACCCTCTCCACCCATCAGGGACACGGCATTGGCGACCTGCGCCTGACTACGACGCACAACACATGGTCTGAAGAGCGCACGGCCATCGTCACGCTGACCACACAAGGTGGCATACGTCGGAACCTGACCATAAGACAGTTAGGCAGCGATGCACGAATGCAGGTAACGCCCATCAGCATGACATTTCCTGCATTGGAAAGCACCAGCGCGTTCACCATCAGCAGCAACGTCAAGTGGACCATCCGAACAGAGCAGGAATGGCTCACGGCCTTCTCTGCTGACAGCGGCTCAGGCGATGCAGACATCACCTTCCACTGCAACGACAATTATACAGTGCAATCACGCACCGGCAAGATTCTGGTTGAAGCAGAAGGCTTTCCGATAAAGGCAGAAATCAATGTCATGCAAGCAGCAGGAGTACTGCCTGTGGTTGGCGAGTTGCAATGGCTGAACCAAGTGGAACTGCAGTTCACGATGAAGTGTCTGCACGTATCCTCGATGTTCCCCATCACGGAATACGGCATCTGTTATGCCCAAACAGCCGCGCCCACCACTGCAGACCAGAAGGCAGCAACCGTTTCTGACATCACTCCTCTCACGGATGTCCCCTCACAAGGCACTTTCACTGCCATCCTCACGGACTTAACAGAAGGGGCCACCTATCATGCCAGAGCCTACGCCATCAGTCCTGTAGGCACGGCCTACGGTTCCACCCTCACTTTCGACGCTCTCGCCATGCCTGGCAATGGTGACAATATCCGTCCGAACTTCATCAGGAAGAAATCATAATTATGGCACGAGCAACCTATACCTTCACCTGCTGGCAGCACATTGCCTACGGCATCCTCTTCGGTGTCGCATACGCGATCTCCCTGTTGCCGCTGTGTGTGCTCTATGGATTATCGACGGGACTGTATGGGTTGGTCTATCATGTGGTGGGGTATCGCAAGAAGCTGGTGCGCAAGCATCTGGCGGACAGCTTCCCGGAGAAGGACGAAGCCGAGCGACTTGCCATCGAGCGGGCATATTACCGCTGGTTCTGTGACTACATCGTGGAGACGCTCAAGCTCTTCTCCATGAGCAAGGCTCAGATGCGGCGGCGTATGGTCTTCAAGGGGGGCGACGTGGTGGATCAGTGCATACAGCGCGGACAGGGCGTGGCACTCTATCTGGGACATTACTGCAACTGGGAATGGATATCGAGTATTCCCTTGTGGCTCAACAGCCCAAACTATGCTGGCTCACAGGTCTATCACGTCTTGGAATCACCCGTGATGGACAAATTGCTGCTCTACCCCCGCCACCGCATGGGGCCGGACAATGTGGCGGTGATGGATGTCCTGCGCTATATCGCCAAGAACAAGGAGGAGGGGCGTCCCGTGGTCATGGGGTTCATTGCCGACCAGGTGCCGTTCTGGAACAACATCGGTGACTGGCTGACCTTCCTCCACCACGAGAACACACCTGTGCTGGCAGGCACCGAACGCATCGCCCGCCGCTACAACATGGCCTGTGTCTATATCGATATCCGCCGTGTGCGCCGGGGCTACTACGAGGCCGAGTTCCAACTGATGACCGATGCGCCCAAGGATGCCCCCGAACTGAGTATCACGCGCGAGTACTTCCACCGTCTGGAGCAGAGCATCCGCCGCCAGCCACATCTCTGGCTGTGGACACACAACCGCTGGAAGCGCACGCGCGAGGAATATGAGACCATGATAGACCCTGTGACGGGAAAGTTCAAGATGTAAAAATGACAGACAGGCTATGTGGCAACGGATTCTATATCTCCTCAAGACCTATGTACTGACAGTGTGCCTGTTCGTGGGTGCCAAGGTGGCATTCATGCTGTGCAACGGCCAAGGGCACCCCTTTGCACCGGGAGATGTCATGCAAGTCATCTGGCATGGCATCACCCTCGACCTCAGCACGGCTCTTTATTTCCTGATTCTGCCGTTCCTTGTGGTGGTTGTCAGCATCTTCTGGAGCAAGGCCAAGGTGCTGGGTGCTGTCCTGAAAGCATATTTCGCCATTGTGTCCGTGGCACTGGCGCTGGCCTTCGTGGCAGATACCAGCCTCTATCCCTTCTGGCAGTTCAAACTCGATGCCACCTGTCTGCAGTATCTGGAGACACCCACGGAGGCCATGGCCAGTGTGTCGGTGGGGTATCTGATATGCAGACTTCTACTGATTGTGGCACTCGCGGTGCTGTTCTACTGGGCATTCTCACAGGTGAAGTGGGTTCCATCCAAAAGCCGGCGGCCTGTCATGGAATTGATTGCCGCCATGCTCCTGGTTCCGGTGTTCTTCATTGGCATCCGTGGCGGAGTGGGCGAATCGACCACCAACATCGGGCAGGTCTATTATTCACAGAACCAGTTCCTCAACCACTCAGCAGTGAACCCGGTATTCAGCTTCCTGGCATCGTTCGAGAAGACGGCCAGCGAGGACATCACCTATCAGTTCTACACAGGCGAGGAGATGGAGCAACTGACGGCCTCTCTCTATCCCACCACGGGAAACAGCACAGACACACTGCTGACCACACGGCGGCCCAACGTGGTCATCATCCTTCTGGAGAGCTGCGGCAAAATGTTCCTGGAGGTCATGCCCAACCTGCGCAAGGCGGCAGCAGAGGGTGTGGACTTCACCAACTGCTATGGCAACAGCTACCGCACAGACCGCGGCACGGTGAGCACCCTGAGCGGCTACCTCTCCTTTCCCACCATGTCCGTGATGAAGATGTCAAGCAAGGTGGAGAACCTGCCCGCCATCGCACGCAGTCTGCGGCGTGAGGGCTACACCACAGAATACCTTTACGGCGGTGACATCAACTTCACCAAGATGAAGGGCTATCTCATCAGCACCGGATTCCAGCAGCTGTGCTGGAAAGAAGACTACACGCCCCAGGAACAGCAGACAGCCAAGTGGGGGGTGCGGGATGACATCACCTTCAAGACACTGAGCAAGATGATACGCAGACACACCGACGGACAACCGTTTCTCATCGGCTACTCCACCCTGAGCAGCCATGAGCCGTGGGATGTCCCTGTGCAGAAGTATATTGACAAGGAACACAATGGTTTCGCATACGTGGACGGCTGCATCGGCGATTTCCTGGAAGAAATCAGGCAGTCTCCACAATGGCAGAACCTGCTGATTGTCTTCCTGCCCGACCACAGCATCGACTTCCATGAATACACAGAGCAGCACCCGGACCGCAACCGCATTCCCATGATCTGGACGGGCGGTGCCGTGAAACAGGCCCGGCAACTCGACATGATCTGCAACCAGAGCGACCTGGCGGCCACGCTACTGGGGCAAATGGGCATCGCCCATGAGGACTTCCCCTTCAGCCGTGACGTGACCAGCCGCAGATACCGCTACCCCTTTGCCGTGCACATGTTCAACAATGGCATCTCCATGGTCGATAGCACCGGCTTCATGCTCTATGACCTGACGGCAGAGCGCATCACCGAGAGCACCAGCCCC
The DNA here is from genome assembly GCA_017455585.1 of Bacteroidaceae bacterium. GTDB lineage: Bacteria > Bacteroidota > Bacteroidia > Bacteroidales > Bacteroidaceae > Physcousia. Next base: position 5,410 of record JAFSZU010000049.1, read on the forward strand.
GATGCCCAGCGCATGGCTGAGACGACCAAAGCTGTACTCCAGTTGGCATCAGAAGACCTCGTTCGTAGGTAGGCGTGAGTCGGTCATCTTGTTATATCTCCATATGGCAGTATATCTTAATAGACATAGTTTATGATACTTTTGAGTTTTGATACAGAAGAGTTTGACGTGCCACGCGAACACGGCGTGGATTATGACACGCTGACAGAGGGCATGGAAGTCTCTGTCATTGGCACAAACCGTATCCTTGATGTACTCAAAGCAAATGGCGTGAAAGCGACCTTCTTCTGCACAGGCAATTTTGCCGAGCACGCACCAGAAGTGATGCAGCGCATCATGAACGAAGGGCACGAGGTGGCATGCCACGGCGTGGACCACTGGAATCCTCAGCCCACTGATGTGCATCGTTCAAAAGAGATTGTGGAACGTGTAACGGGACAAAAGGTATATGGCTATCGTCAGCCACGAATGTTCCCTGTTTCTGACAAGGGTATCCAGAAGGCGGGCTATGTGTATAATTCTTCCTTGAATCCCGCCTTCATTCCCGGGCGATACATGCACTTGACAGCTCCTCGCACCTGGTTCATCAAGGAGGAGGTGATGCAGATTCCTGCTTCCGTCACCCCGTGGTTGCGTTTCCCGCTCTTCTGGCTCTCACTTCACAACCTGCCACAATGGCTGTATCATCTCCTGGTGCGCCGCACACTCCGCCACGACGGCTACTTTGTCACTTATTTCCATCCCTGGGAATTCTATGACCTGAAGGAACACCCCGAACTGCGCATGCCCTTCATCATCCGCAACCACAGTGGACAGCAGATGTGCCAGCGGCTGGATGCGCTCATCAAGATGCTGAAGAGCGGCGGTCACCGATTCATCACCTATCATGAGTTTGTGGACTGTGAAATGAATAATAAAGGCAAATCGCCAAATTGTAAATGATATGATACGACTCGCAACCGTCTCTCCATGTTACAATGAGGAAGAGGCACTCACCACCTCTGTGCAACGTCTCACCGCACTCTTTGACAACCTCGTTGCTGACCAGCAGATTACCCCGGACAGCATGATGCTCTTTGTCAACGACGGCAGCACAGACCGCAGTTGGTCAATCATCGAGCAGCTGCAACAAAGCAACCACTACGTTTGCGGCATCAACCTCTCACGCAACAGCGGTCACCAGAATGCCATCATGGCCGGCATGATGACAGCCCGCCACTGGGCCGATGCGGTCATCACTATCGATGCCGACCTGCAAGATGACCTCGCCGCCATCCCCCTGATGCTCCAGGAACTGGCAGCAGGCAACGAGGTTGTCTATGGTGTCAAGGTGTCCCGGACAGCCGATCCGCTGTTGAAACGGTTATCAGCAGAGGCGTTCTATCATCTGCAAAGATCGATGGGGGTGGATAGCGTGTTCAACCATGCCGACTTCCGTCTGCTGTCCCGTCGCGCACTTGATATGTTGGCACAATACGGCGAGAGCAATATCTACCTTCGGGGGTTGATTCCTTTGCTGGGGCTCCCATCGGCAACGGTGGACGATGTCATCAGTGAGCGCACAGCCGGCAAGTCCAAGTACAACATCAGCCGAATGATGGGACTGGCTTTAGACGGCATCACTTCTTTCTCCATCAAGCCATTATATATCATCACATACACGGGGATGCTTTTCCTCTTTGTGAGTGTGCTGATCGGTATCTACGTTATTCACGCGCTCATCGCCGGGACGGCTGTGCCAGGCTGGGCATCGCTCATCCTGAGTATCTGGCTCGTGGGAGGCTTCGTGCTCATCGGGATAGGTGTGGCTGGCATCTACATCGGTAAGATATACAACGAGGTGAAACGCCGACCTCTATATCACATCAAGGATTTACTTCTGCAAGATGGCAACAAACTGGATTGACAAACTCCGCAACCGCTATCCAGACCGCGTTCAGGACTTCTGGCGCGTGGTTCGTTTCGGCATCACGGGAACTGTGTCATCACTGATCCATTATGCCGCCTACTGCGCCGTAATCACTTGGACGGGAGCGGCACTGGCCTACACCGTGGGCTACGCCGTGGGACTGATCTGCAACTATGCGCTGACCACATACTTCACCTTCCAGCGCCATCCCAGCCGCAACAACCTGGCTGGCTTCATTGGCAGCCACATACTAAACTACATTCTTGAGATCGTGCTGCTGGAGGTTTTCCTCTGGATGGGTCTGAGCCAGTTCCTGGCACCCATTCTGGTGATGGTCATTGTTGTGCCCATCAACTTCCTGCTTTTGCGCTACGTCTTCATTCACCGGGTAGCGCAGACATTTTTCGTTCACGATCGCGGGCAGATGTGCAACAACATTCTGCAATTTGGCCATATCTATGCTTGGGCGCGAGAGAATGATGCACATGCCATCTCTGTGCGCTTTGCCTATAAGTATCAGTTTTTTCACATCTGCCAAACCCCGTGGCACAAGTTTACCGTTTATGCATTGGCCAAATTCGCTGCCAAGGTGCACCTGCTGCCAACGGTGGATTTCGATATTGACAAGCAGCCTGATGAAACGGGCATGGATCGTTTGTTGCGTTGTCATCGTTGGGCATGGGTTGATGGGTGGTCTGTTCACTTCCATGACTTGTTTGCCAAATATATTGATGAGATACGCGCCCTGTTTGCTTTCCTGCCTGAAGTGGAACAAGCGGCACAGAGCCGCATGTTGCCGTGGCTGACGCAGCAGGGTGTCATCAAACTGGGGGTGCATATCAGACGCGGGGACTATGCCCGTTTCATGGGAGGACGCTATTTCTATGATGATGCCACCATGCAACGCTTCATCAGCGAGTTCCAGCAACAGCATAGGGACAAGAAGCTTGTGGTTTACGTCTGCGGTAATGACCCGATGCTTGACCAAAATGCCTACCGAGAGGCAGTCCCAAAGGCAACCTTCGTCTTTCCTGCAGGTAATCCCGGCGAAGATTTGTGCGTGCTGTCACATTGTGATTATATTATAGGTGCTCCAAGTACATTCTCGCTGGTGGCTTCGATGTATCATCGTGTGCCTATTTGGTGGATTCCTGCCGCAGATGCCATGTTGGACGAGAACAATTTCTGTCACTTCGACACGCTATTCAGGCAGATAGGGGTTTACCATAGTCTCTGAAAGTCATCTCATAGCACAGCTTCATCCACACAATCGTCACAGGCAGTGCCTTGAGTGCATAGGGTTGGACCCATTGCTTACGCAGGTAGGCAGGGAAAAGGTCAGAAGGTGACATGCTGGAGAGTATGAACACCAGCACCAACAAGGCGATATCCCAGCGAGAACGCTGCCACGGCGAAGCCGTGTACCAGATGACCACACCTATCAGGGGAGTGATATAGCCGCTGGACTCGCTACCTGTGGAGAACAGTACCACAAACATCAACACAGAAGCCAGCAAGGTCTGGCGGAAGGCTGTGTACTTGTATTGTGACAGACGCAGATAGGGAATGGCGAACAGCACCAGACCGCCGAGTATGAGCCACGCATCGGAATACGTGGCGCAATGCGTCACCTTACGCACCAGACCTAAAAGAGAAATGTTGGTTCCGCTGCCGAACATATTGTCTGCGTTCTTCTCCGTGAGACTTACATACCATTCATGGTACTGTCCAAGAATATATTCAGGACTACTGATGACCATGGGGGCAGCAAACAAAACGACACCCCAGAACAGCAGCGAAAGGACTAATCGCACACGGTGGCGGGAGAAGAAGAAGAAGGCCAGACCAACAATGCCATAGAGCTTGACAAGAGTGCCCAAAATGATGAAGAAGGCCGCCCAGAAATCCTTTTCACGTTCGATACAGTAGTAGGCAAGAAGGATGATGGCAGCTATGGCGATGTTGAATTGCTGCATGAAGAGAGCTGTCAGTAATTCATGAGCACAAAACCAAAACACGAAAAGTTGCTGCTTCCAGGTGAACTGTGACCAACGGACGGCCACATAGAGGAACCCTGTGAGTGTTAAGAGCCATGTAAGCAAACCCACAAACAACGGGGGCACCGAGAAGGGGGCAATGATGAGCGAAAACAACGGACCATAATGATTCATGTCGAAGTACTCTTCTGGATAGGGTGCATAAAGCGAAGTCCGGTGTATGGTGTGCCAGAACACGCCACGGAAAATGAGAAAATTATTGCAGCTATGTAGCTTGGCCACAGCAGCTGCCACTGCAAGTAGCATCCACAAGGAAAATGTGGTACGACGGTCGGAGAAGAAGGGCTTGGCAAAGAACGTCCGACTGCGTTCAAGAAAGGATATAGACATGTCTAATGATATGAAATACGTGGCAAAAGTAGCAAATTTGCCATAAACCTGCCAACAAAGAATCGTTTTTTTGCCAAAAAGTTGTCAATGCACCGTTTTTTACATACTTTTGTGGCATGAAGCAGCCTAAAGATAGGATTTCCGTGGTAATCAACACGCGCAATGCCGCCCAGCATCTGGAGCGGGTGCTCGCTTGCGTGCAGGACTTCGACGAGGTGCTCATTTGTGATATGGAAAGTACCGATGCAACCTTGGATATCGCTCGGGCGCATCATTGCCGCATCGTCATGTTCCCCAAGGGAGAGCATAACAGTGCCGAACCCGCTCGCAACTTTGCTATTCAAAGTGCTTCCAGCGAATGGGTGCTGGTTGTTGATGCCGACGAGCTGGTTACATCCGAACTCAGAAACTACCTCTATCGGCGCATACAGGATCCCGATTGTCCAGCAGGTTTGTATATTCCTCGGCATAATCGCTTCATGGGACATTACACCCGCAGCATCGCCCAGGATCATCAACTGCGTTTCTTCAGAAAAGAGGGAACCACGTGGCCGACGCATGTCCACACCTTTCCTATTGTGAAGGGAAAAACGGAGCGGATTCCTGTTCGGGAAAAGAATGTGAGATTCATCCATCTGGCAGATGAGTCCATCAGCCAACTCTTGCAGAAAACCGACCGCTACACCGACGATGAAGTCCTGAAGCACGCTGGCAGACGCAATAGTATTTGGGCGTTATGCTTGCGTCCGGCGTGGCGTTTCTTTCGCAGTTATTTTCTCAAACTCGGTTTCCTGGACGGACGTCCTGGACTTGTCCAAGCTGGCATGGCGGCTCTCTATCAGTTCGTTGAGGTGGCCAAGGCCATCGAAGCCGATGAGCGGAGCAAACAAGTATCAAACGGATAATCGTAAATGGAAAAACCTCTTTTCTCTATCTTAATTCCAACATGGAACAATCTGGCTTTCCTCAAACTATGTATCGAGAGCCTACGTAGGAACTCTACCTATCATCACGAGTTCCTGATTCATGTTAACGATGGCAGTGACGGCACTTTACAGTGGGTCCAGGAACAGGGGCTGAAATATAGGCACTCAGCAAAGAATATTGGTGTGTGCTATGCTCTGAATGGACTGCGCCCACTCGTCACAACGGATTATGTCCTTTTCTTGAATGATGACATGTATGTGTGTCCGGGATGGGATCATGCACTGTGGGAAGAAATACGGTCATTACCAGATAACTGCTTCTTCCTCTCTTCCACACTGATACAGCCACGCCCGTTCTTCTGCAAGAGTGTAATCGCCCCTGCCGACTATGGACAAAGTGTGGAAACATTTGACGAGGAGAGGTTATTGCGAGAGTTCGCCACGTTGCCTCATGGTGATTGGCAGGGTGCTACATGGCCACCCAACATTGTGCATCGTGACATCTGGGATTTAGTGGGGGGATATAGTGTGGAATACAGCCCAGGAATGTATTCTGACCCAGACTTCTCGGCTAAGCTTTATCATGCTGGGGTGCGTTATTTCAAGGGCGTTGACCGCAGTCGTGTATATCATTTCGAGGCACGTTCCACTCATCGTATTATCAAGAATGATGGCAGCACACAATTCCTCCGCAAATGGGGCATTACCTCAGCAAGTTTCATGAGGGATGTGCTGCATCGTGGCCAGCCTTGGGGTGAGGCCGAGGACAATCAGAAGCTGTTACAACATGACCTCTTCCGCAGTAGATGGAAGACGGTGCTGACCGTTTTCCGAGATACCAAGGTTCAACCTATTTGGCCATAGACCCACATCAGCTTGTGGGTCAGCATTGCGGGCTGGAAGCGGTCAGCCCATGTGTGACCGTCGGCTATCATCCTTTCTTTTAGCTCCCTGTTACTCAGCACGCGGTCAATGGCGGCGGCCAGTGCGGGAGCATCATCTGGATTCACGTACAATGATGACGGGCCACCGGCTTCTTCCAGACAGGAACCCGTGCAGCCGATAGCCGGTGTGCCGCTGCACAAGGCTTCGAGCAGTGGGATGCCGAAGCCTTCGAACCGGGAGGGATAGACAAAGACCTCGGCCATCTGGTACAGGGCAGGCAGATCGGCA
>JAFSZU010000007.1 GCA_017455585.1 Bacteroidaceae bacterium
GTGTCGGGGAGATAGGCGCAGATGTTCACTAACAGCGAGAGCGTCTTCAACTTCTGCACGCTGTCGGCAGCGGGATACTGACGCTCAAGCACCTGCAGCCAATAGTCGCGGGCCTTGTCCAAGTCCTCGGCTTTCGGTGAACCGTAGTAAACCTGCGCCCGCATCCAGTTGGCGTAGTTCACGTCGGCCAGTCCCCGCATCTCGGCGGTGTCAATCAGCCCGAGCGCATGCTCCGGCTCCTCCATCATCGACTGTCGGATGTTTTCCCACGCATAGATACTGTCGGCGGCAAAACCGCCGACCACACTACCGCCTCGGCCTGTGCAGCCCGTCAAGGCCAGCACGGCGCATATCATCAAGACAACGATATGTTTGGGGCTTTTCATCAGCATGATGGTAATGGATAATTATATTATTTTGGCGCAAAGGTACAAAATTCCGATGAAGTGAGGGTATAGAAAAGAAGTTTTTTACGCCAAACGTGAGAAATGTAGCTAACTTTTTCGGTTCGCCGCAGCTTTGACAAATATTCACCATGCAAGCATGGCGATAGCCAGCAGTAGTTCACAAGCCGTTTTTTCTCTCATGGCAGCCTCAGATAGTGTATTGTCTGGTGAAAATAGGTGCAGAAAGAGATGAAAAGTCAAAAGAGAAAAGGAAAAGCAAAAAAAAACGAGCAAGACTGCGGGCAAATCACTATTTATCTATATCTTTGCGGGCACAGAACAATAACGTTGAAAGTTTAGACAACCATTTACCTTATGGAAAGACAAGAGCTACCGACTGTTGACGAGGTTTTCGCGTGGATGCGGAAACTCTATGACGAGAGCTATTCGGGCCTCACCGCCACCGAGAAAAGCGAGCAGCACATGTACGGGACGATGGTCACCACGCCCACCGACAAGAAATTCATTGTCCGCATGTTGGACGAGACCAGCCAGATACGCGACCGCCAGAAGCTGGCACTGCGCGTGAAAGAACTCATTGACCAGTATGGCATCCCCCGTTTTCTGGACAGCACAGACCACGCCCTGTTCAGGATGTACCAGCGTTTTGCCTATAAGCCGCTGTTCAACTGGGCGGCCGTCCCCATCATCAAGTGGCGGCTGCGCAGGGACACCAGCCGCGTCATCATCAACGCCGCGCGCCCCAGCCTCACACAGCACCTGGCCACGCGCTTCCGCGAGGACATAGGCCAGAACGTGAACCTCCTGGGCGAGGTGGTGCTGGGCAATGCCGAGGCCGACAAGCGCTACCACTCTTACTTCGACGCGCTCCGGGAGCCTGACATCAACTATATCTCTGTCAAGATTTCCGGCATCTACGCGCAGACGCACGCACTGAACTATAAGGAGTGCTACCCTGAGCTCATCCGCCGCATCTCCGCCCTCTACCAGGCTGCCATCGACAACCCCTACACCGATGCGGGTGGCGTGACACGCCCCAAGTTCATCAACCTGGACATGGAGGAGTACAAGGACGCCCACCTGACGATGAAAGTATTCAAGGATGTGCTCTCACTGCCGCAGTTCAAGAACCTGGAAGCCGGCATCGTGGTACAGGCCTACCTGCCCGATGCCGAAGGGTTCCAGACGGAGTTGCTGGAGTTCGCCCGACGGCGCGTGGCCGAGGGCGGCTCGCCCATCAAGATGCGCATCGTCAAGGGCTGCAACCTGGATATGGAGAACATTGTCAGCGACTTGCGCGGCTGGCCCAACCCCGTGCGCAAGAGCAAGACAGAGGTGGATGCCAACTACCTGCACATCATCGAGCGCGGCCTGAAGCCCGAGAACGCCCGCGTGCTCCACATCGGCATGGCCAGCCACAACCTCTTCACCATCTCCTACGCCTACCTGCTTACCCAGCGCTACCAGACGCCCAAGGACTGCTTCTGCTTCGAGATGCTGGAGGGCATGGCTAACCACGTCTGGCGCGCACAGAAGCGGCTGGGCAACCACGTGATTCTCTACACGCCCGTGGTGAAGAAAGAGAACTTCCTCAACGCCATCAGCTACCTCGTGCGCCGCATGGACGAGAACACCGCACCCGACAACTTCCTGACACACAGCTTCTCGCTCAAGCCCGACACCCAGGAGTGGCGCGACCTGCAACAGCAGTTCAACGACGCCTACAACATGAAGGATCACCTGAGTCACACGCCCACAAGGACGCAGGACCGTAATCAGCCTTGCGTCGGGCAGGAACCGCAGGAAACCTTTGTGAATGAGCCTGCCACGGATTTCGACCGCGAGTGCAACCAGCAGTGGGTGGAGAAGATCATTGAGAAGTGGCAAGGCGGGGTTCCCTCAACGCCTTCGGTTGAAGGTGTTGAGGGAACAGGTCTCTTCTCCCTCGCCAACATCCTCGGCCAGATGCGTGCCGACCTCTGCGGCTGCCTCATGGCCGCTGTGGGCCAGACCGTCGAGGAGGCCGATGCCGAGGTCACCGCCGCCATGGACTACTGCCGCTACTATGCAATCGGCTACAGGCAACTGCAGGAGCAGGGTGACCTGGAACTGGTGCCCCGGGGTGAACTGTCATGTTCTGTCACCTGGAACGCGCCGCTGGCCTCGCCCGTGGGGTATCTGGCTGCAGCACTGGTCACGGGCAACACCTGCACCGTGACTGCCGACGTGGCCGCCGCGCCCGTGGCACGTCTCTTCCTCAAAGCCTTCCGCGCAGCAGGATACACGGAGGAGCAACTGCACTTCGACGAGACATCCACACCTGACATCGTGATACCCAGAGGCTACAAGAATGCCATCATCCTCACCGCCAAGGGCGACCGCTGTCACGCCATCATGAATGCGTGCCACTCGGCCTTCACGGGGGCCGGGCAGAAGACGGCCTCCTGCTCGCTGCTGCTGGTGGAGCGCTCGGTCTATGAGAGCGCCGACTTCATGGAGAAGCTGAAGGACTGCGCCTCGTCACTCATGTGCGGTCCCGTCTGGAATGCAGGCAACGTGGTCGGCCCCATGATTACGGCAGACAATGCACGTCTGCAGTGCGCACTGAACCTCGACGAGGGTGAGCGCTGGCTGGTGGAACCGCAGTTTCTGGACGAGGAGCACCGCATCCTGCGGCCCACGGTGAAGATCGATGTGAAGCCCGGCTCCTACACCTTCCGCACACCGCTCTGCGCACCCTTACTGGCTGTCACACCCTTCGATACCCTGGAACAGGCGGTGGCAATGGTCAACGGCCTCGGCAGCATCACCAGCGGCTTGCAATCCTTGGACGAGCAAGAGCAGCGCTACTGGAAGGACAACATCCGGGTGGGCAACCTCTACATCAACCGAGGCATCACTGGAGCCGTCGTGGGACGGCAGCCCTTCGGCCTGCTGAGCGACACACCAGAGGTCGTGGCCCTGAAGAGCGGAGGCCCCAACTATCTGCTGCAATTCACCAACATTTATGACAAGCCCGGCTCAACCACCAACTTCCACGACTCCTACGCCCAGTGCTATGAACGGGAGTTCGCCCGCGCCCGCAACCTGCACCCCGAAATACGTGGCGAGCAGAACATCTTCCGCTATCGGCCCCTGCCTGGGGGCGGCATGATTTTCCGCTTCTTCGGAGGTGAAACCGTGGAGCAGGTGCAGATGGTCATCGAGGCCGCCCGCACGGTGCGCACACCGCTCACCATCTCGCTGGACCAGGACCACCCCATCATCCAGAAGATGATGAACTGCCAGAGCGTCAACTGCAAGTATGTCACACGGCGTTTCGAGTCTGTGCACTCCTTCTGCCAGGCCGTCAAGAACTATGAGCGCGTGCGCTCCATCTCGCACGACGTGCCGCCCGAGGTCATGGAAGCCGTGATGGCGGCCGGCCGGGTAATCATCCCCGTGCCGCCCGTGAGCAACGGGCGCATTGAACTGATGCGCTATCTCCAGGAACAAAGCATCGTCAACGAGTATCACCGCTACGGCTCACAAATTGAGGTGCCTGCGGTGTGCTGACATCTGTGCTGCCAGAGCTCGTAACTGTTGATGAGGTTCTGCCAAAGCACGTAGCAGCCGGCACCGATGGAGGCGACGGGTGTGAGATAGACGTAGGCAATCCAGATGGCGAGGCCGGTATTCTTCTGGAACATGCCCTGGCCGGTGCAGATGAACTCGCCATGGCGTTGACCGATGCGGCGTCCGATATGGAATTGCAGGAGGGCGGTGAGCAGTGTGCAGACGGCAATCGCCAGCAGGAGTGTCGTGCCGGCGCGGCTGTGCACGATGTTGCGCACGGTGATGCCGGCAGTGATGGACAGGGAGACACACCAGAGGTAGAAGCCCAGGTCGGGTGTGCGCACGAACCAGTCATAGAGCGGTTTGACTCGGTGGCGGACAAGGACTCCGAGGATGAGGGGTAGCAGCAGCACCGTGGCCAGTCTGCGCAGGATGACCAGGAAGGCTGTGAAGAACGTGACGCCCTCGTGCGGCTCTATCATGGGGAACACGGCGGGAATGAGGATGGAAGCGATGACGGAGGACAGCAGCACGAAGGTGGTCATCTGTGTGAGATCGCCGCCTAACTTGGCTGTTACAACGGGTGAGGCGGAGGCGCAGGGAGCGATGATGCAGATGAGAATGGCTTCAAGGAGGAGCTTGGAGGTGGGGAAGGAAGAATGAAAAATGAAGAATGAAGAATGAGGGTTGAAGGTGCTCGATGTTTCAAGCGAGCCGGTTCGATCGGGAAGTTGGGACGTGAGAACGATGATGGCTGCGACGAGCAACGCCACGAGCAGGAGCTGTGCGAGCAGCACGGCGGCGTGCCAGCGGCGCAGACACATCAGGTGGAAATCCACCTTGGAGAAGGTGACGAAAAGGGTGAGGAAGATGGTCAGCGGCAGCAGTGTCTCGAAGATGGGCAGCAGCGCCTCGCCCGTTGCGTCCAGTGGCGGCACAAAGGCAAACAGCAGATAACAGACCGACCCCACCGCAATAGCCACAGGCAGGGTCCAATTCTTCAGAAAGACCATGACGCTCCTCATCTCTATTCTTTTATCTTCTGTAGCGTGATCACCTGTGAACAGTGATCCACCACGGCCGTGCGATGTGTGATGAAGATGAGTGTTGGCGGCACGGATAGTTGACGGTGGTGCTCGATCAGGTTCTCCAGAAGCTGCGCCTCTGTCTGCTGATCCAGGGCGCTGGTGGCCTCGTCAAGGAGGAGAATGGTGCCCCGTCGCAGCAGGGCGCGTGCAATGGCAATGCGCTGTGCCTGACCCTCGGAGAGTCCGGCTCCGCCCTCACCCACGGGCGTTTCCAGGCCAGCGGGCAGACCGAAGACGAAGTCTGCACACGCCAGCCGTAGCGCCTCGTTCATCTCTTCATCCGTGGCGGTGGGGTTGCCCAGCTGCAGATTCCAGCGCAGTGTGCCGCTGAAGAGTGAGTTACCCTGTGGCACATACACCAGGTTGCAGCGTGTCCGGGCAGACACGGGTATCGCGCGTGCTGGCCTCTGGCCGTCTGGCTGTAGCCCGTCATACATCTCCACGGTGCCGCTGTCGGGTTTCAGCAGTGCCAGGATGAGACGGATGAGGGTGGTCTTGCCTGCCCCTGTCTCGCCCAGGATGGCGGTGGCGGAGCCGGGCGGGAAATCCAGTGTGAGGTGTTCCAGCACCTCGCGGCTGTAGTCGTCGTAGGCATAGGAGACATCGGTCACACGGATGCCGGCACCGGCGGGGAAGCGGATGGGGTCGCCGTCCTCCTCCAGCGGTGTTTCCTCCAGTTCCATCAGTCGCTCGGCGGCGGTGAAGCTGGTGATAATAGTTGGGATGAAGCGCGTGAGTTCACGGAACGGTCCCTGGATTTGTCCACACAGCTGGATAAACGCCGTCATCATGCCGAAGGTGATGGTGCCCTCTGCCAGACGGTTGGCACTCCACAGGAAGGTGAAGAGATAGGCCGCTCCGAAGCCGGTGTTCAGCACCAGGTTGGAGGTGGAGGAGAAGAGCGTGCGGTGGCGCACCTGCCGTCGCAACGTTGCCTGCATGTCAGAGACCACGCCAACCAGTGTCTGCACCCGCTCCAGCGTCTTCAGCACCAGACGATGCTGTATGCTCTCCTGCAGGGTGGACTGGATGCGGCTTTCTGTCTTGCGCACCTCACGTGTGATGGCGCGCATGCGATGGATGTAGAGACGACTCAGCAGAATGAACACGGGCAGGATAATCGTCACGCTGACGGCCAGCATCGCATCCATACTATATAAAAAAAGGAACGCGCACGCGAGGCGGACGAGCACGGCCAGCGCTTGCGGCATGGTGTCTGTGACCACGTTCACCACGGTCTGGCTGTCGCTCATCAGGCGGTTGAGCACGTCGCCGCTGTGGCGCGTCTCACGCCCGTTCCACTGTGAACGCAGCAGGTGGTCAAAGAGATGGCGCTGCATACGGTTCTGCGCATCCACCCCCAGTAGGGCGGCTATCCAGCGGCCGGCATAGCCGATGGCCATCTGCAGTACCATGATGGTAACGAGCAAGACGCCGGCCCAGAAGAGCGTGGTGGGACGAAGGGAAAGTTGAAAGTTGAAAGTTGAGAGTTGAGAGTTGAAAGTTGAAAGTTGGCGGCGTGCTGGACACCCGTGGCCACGTCGATTGCTTGCTTGGTGGCCCAGATGAAGGCGAAGTCCAGTGCCACACGCAGGATGCCGCTCATCGCATTGATGAACGATTGCAGCTTTACGCGCCGGAATACTTGGAAGAACCACACCAGCAGTTGCCGCGTATTGTATTTACTTTTCTCAACTTTCAACTCTCAACTCTCAACTTTCAACTTTCACCTCTTCACTCCCTCGGGTCTGTTCCCCACATCAGCTTTGTCCGCAGTGTGCTGAAGAAAGAACTGCCGGGGCGCTTGAACACACGGGTGGTATAGGGCGCACGGCGGATACAAAGTGCCACGTCCTCTGAGCACGTCTCACTGCGTCCGTCCAGCGAGACCAGAAAGCGGTGGTTGCGCGAGGACACATGCAGACGGATGACGGCATCGTCTGTCAGTACGAGCGGACGCACCGTCAGGGAGTGTGGAGCCACAGGCGTGAGACCCAGCGTGTGACATCCCGGTTGCATGATGGGTCCGCCCACTGACAGCGCATAGCCGGTGCTGCCTGTGGGGGTGCTCACCAGCAGCCCGTCGGCCTGATACGTCGTCAAGTATTCACCATTGATATCCACGCGGATGGAGATCATGGACGAGACATCCTGCTTCAGAACCGCCACCTCGTTCAGCGCAAAGGGATAGCCCTCTGGCTGCCCGGTGCTGTATGCCAGTTGCAGGACACTGCGCTCCTCGGTGGCACAGGTGCCATCCAGAATCGTATTGAGCGTGGCCTCCACCTCGTCTGCCGTCACATCGGCCAGGAATCCCAGCCGTCCCATGTTCAGGCCAAGGATGGGGATGCCCTTGTCGCCCACTCGCCGGGCCGCCTCCAGGAACGTGCCATCGCCGCCCATGGACACGGCCACGTCGGCCTGGAAGTCATCACCGTTAATGAGTTGGCAGCCCGCAGGAACGGAAATCTTCCACTCACTGATGAGATAATGATAGAACGCTTCATCAATGAGCACCTCGACACCGCGTTCCTCCAAAAGACAGAGCAGTTTCTGCACCAAGGCCGACTTCTTGGCCTGATAAGTATTGCCGAAAAGGGCAAAACGAAGCGTGGGCATCATCTTTTTACATATTTTTCGCCGCAAAAGTACGCATTTATCTCGAATTTTATCTACTTTTGCACAAGAAAATATCATAACGACCTATTTTATGACCAGACTCAGCGTAAATATTAACAAAATAGCCACCCTGCGCAATGCACGTGGCGGCAACAATCCCGATGTGCAGCGCGTGGCACAGGACTGTGAGCGTTTCGGTGCGCAAGGCATCACCGTGCATCCGCGGCCCGACCAGCGGCATATCCGCTATCAGGACGTGCGCGACCTGCGGCCGTTGCTCACCACAGAGTTCAATATCGAGGGCAATCCCATCTCCGAGTTCATCGCCCTGGTTCTGGAAAACCGCCCCACGCAGGTGACCCTTGTGCCAGACGGCCATGACCAGATTACCAGCAACCACGGTTGGGACACCCGCACGCACCTCAACTTCCTCACCGATGTCACCGCCCGCTTCCACGAGGCCGGCATCCGTGTCTCCATTTTTGTGAATGCCGACGAGGACATGGTGGACTACGCCGCCCGTGCCGGTGCCGACCGTGTGGAGCTCTACACGGAGCCGTATGCGGCCGCATATCCCGTTACCGTGCCCGAGGGTTCGCCCGAGGGCGAGAGACTCCGTGCCGCGGCCATCGAGCCCTTCATCCGTGCCGCAGAGGCCGCCCGCTCACTGGGCCTTGGCCTCAATGCCGGTCACGACCTCAGCCTCCAGAACCTCGCCTACTTCCACCGGCAAATCCCTTGGACAGATGAGGTCAGCATAGGCCATGCCCTCATCTGTGATGCCCTCTATCTCGGACTTGAGGAGACCATCCAAAGATACTTAGAGCAATTGGAGACCCTTCCCTCACCCTCCCTTGTAGGTAGGGAGTGGTCACCGAATAAATAATAAAGCACAATAGAATTAACAACGGAATCTGCTCCCTCCCTACAAGGGAGGGCAGGGGGCGGGTCTTTTAAACGACTATGATTTTCCTCTTCTTCACCACTGGCACTGAGGAGCTGGAAGCCCTCGGAACTGCCGACATCCTGCGCCGCGCAGGACTTGAACTGCAAATCGTCTCCACCACGGGAGAACTCACCGTCACAGGTGCCCACGGCATCAACGTGCAGACAGATGCCCTTATCGAGGACATCGATTTCATGGATGCCGATCTCCTTGTCCTTCCTGGCGGCATGCCCGGTGCCACCAACCTCGCCGCCTGCCCCACCCTCATTGAACGCCTGAAAGACCACGTTATCATCGGCCGTCCCGTGGCTGCCATCTGTGCAGCACCGTTCATCCTTGGCCGCCTCGGAATGTTGGAAGGAAAGCGTGCCACCTGCTACCCTGGCTTTGAGGAACAGTTGAAAGGTGCCACCTGCACCGGTGCGCTCGTGGAAGTGGACGGCCAGTTCATCACGGGCAAGGGCCCTGCTGCCGTCTTTGAGTTCGGCTACACCCTTGTCGAACTCATGAAGGACAAGCAGACAGCCGACGCCCTGCGTGCAGGGATGCTATGGAACGAGGTGAAATGAATTATGCCGTCATTGTTGCCGGGGGCAAGGGTCTGCGCATGGGCACAGATCTTCCCAAGCAATTCCTGCCCATCGGCGGGCGGCCTGTGCTGATGCACACCCTCGAAGCCTTTGCGCGTGCCGTCCCCGGCATCTGCCTCATCCTCGTCCTGCCAGCAGACCAGCAGGACTTCTGGCGTGACCTCTGTGTCCGCCACACCTTCACCCTCCCACACACCATCGCCACCGGTGGCGAGACGCGCTTCCACAGCGTCCTGAACGGGCTGAAAGCCATAGACGAGGCCCTCTCTCCGCAAGAACGGAGAGAGGGCCTCGTTGGCGTTCATGACGGCGTGCGCCCCTTTGTATCTGTTGATGTCATCCGCCGCTGCTTTGACACCGCCCGTGTCACAGGTGCTGCCGTGCCGGTCATTCCAGTTGTGGAAACCGTCCGTGAGATCACCTCACCTCTCTCCCCGCACTGTGAGGAAGGTGCTCTCACGGCGCAATCCGTCACTCGCGACCGCAACCGTTACCGCCTTGTTCAGACACCGCAGACCTTCCAGCTCTCTTTGCTCCGGCTTGCCTATGAACAGCCCTACCGCCCCGCCTTCACAGACGATGCCTCCGTGGTCGAGGCCCTTGGTCATCCCATTACCCTTGTCGAGGGCAATCGCGAGAACATCAAGATTACCACTCCCTTCGACCTCGTTGTGGCCGAAGCGATGATGCGTAAAGGACCTTCCCACCAGAAAAGTTAAAACATCTGACGCACGCGGTCGATGGCTGCGACAAGGGCATCCACCTCTTCACGGGTGTTGTAGAGGGCGAACGAAGCACGGACGGTTCCCTGGATGCCCAGCCGATCCATGAGTGGCTGGGCGCAGTGGTGACCCGTGCGCACGGCGATACCCAGCTGGTCGAGCAGGGTGCCGAGGTCGAGGTGGTGGATGTCGCCCACGAGAAAAGAGATAACCGCCTCATCTGCTGGCCCGAATAATCTCATCCCGGGGATTTCTCTGAGCCGCCGGAGGGCATACTGCGTGAGGTCGGTTTCATGGGCTTGTATGGCGGACCATCCGATGGCGGTGATGTAGTCGATGGCGCGTGCCAGACCCGTGGTGGCCACATAGTCGGGCGTGCCGGCCTCGAACTTATAGGGCAGCTCGTTGAAAGTGGTGTGCTCGAAGGTTACCTTGCCAATCATTTCTCCGCCGCCCATGTAGGGTGGCAACTGTTCAAGCCATCGTTCCTTGCCATAGAGGACACCGATGCCGGTGGGACCATAGACCTTGTGGCCGCTGAAGGCCAGGAAGTCACAGTCGAGGGCTTGTACGTCAATGGGCTGATGAGGCGCTGCCTGTGCGGCATCGATGAGCACGGGAACGTTGTGGGCATGAGCCATCTGCACCATTTCCTGAACAGGGTTGACGGTGCCCAGGACGTTGCTGACAGCGGTGCAGGAGAGCAGACGTGTCTTGGGGGTGAACAGGCGTTGCAGGGCATCAAGGTCCAGTCGGCCGTCGTCGGTGATGGGGCACACCTTTATATATATATGCGCGCGCGCCTGAAGGAGCTGCCACGGGACAATGTTGGAGTGGTGCTCCATCTCGGTGAGAATGACCTCGTCGCCATCATGCAAGAATGCCTGTCCGAAGGTGGCGGCCACCAGGTTGATGCTCTCTGTGGTGCCGCGGGTGAAGACAATCTCCGTTGTGCTGCGGGCGTGGATGAAGCGGCGCACGGTCTCGCGGGCGGCCTCGTGCAGCTCCGTGGCCTGCTGGCTGAGGAAATGCACGCCGCGATGCACGTTGGCGTTCACGTTCAGGTATTCATCCGTCATGGCATCAATGACACAACGCGGCTTCTGCGTGGTGGCGCCGTTATCGAGATAGACGAGCGGGTGGCCGTGGACGGTGCGGGCGAGGATGGGGAAGTCAGAGCGTACAGAAGAGAGGGTGGGGGGCATAATGTATAGGAATAGAAACGATAGAAGCTATAGAAACTATAGAGTCTTTAGAGACTATAGAAGCTATAGAAGCTATAGAGGTTAATCAAACAGGTTGCCTTGGCCGTCGGAGGTGGCGAGGGGTGAGCGTCCCAGGTGCTCGTAGGCCAGGTCGGTGACTTCGCGGCCGCGAGGGGTGCGCTTGATGAATCCCTCCTTGATGAGGAACGGCTCATAGACCTCTTCCACAGTGCCGGGGTCCTCGCCGATGGCGGTGGCGATGGTGTTGACACCCACGGGTCCGCCCTTGAACTTGTCGATGATGGCCAGCAGAATCTTGCGGTCGATGAGGTCGAGGCCGTGACGGTCTATGTTCAGGGCTTCGAGGGCAAAGCGCGCGATTTCCAAGTCGATGCGCCCGTTTCCCTTGACCTGCGCAAAGTCGCGGACGCGGCGCAGCAGCGCGTTGGCGATACGTGGCGTGCCGCGGCTGCGGCGTGCAATCTCGGCGGCAGCTTCCACATCGATGGGTTGCTGGAGGATGCCGGCCGAGCGGAGGACGATGCCACGGAGTGTGTCGGCATCATAATATTCAAGATGCAGGTTAATGCCGAAGCGGGCACGCAGGGGGGCTGTCAGCAGACCGCTGCGCGTGGTGGCCCCCACCAGTGTAAAGGGGTTGAGGTCTATCTGTATGCTGCGTGCGCTGGGGCCGCGGTCGATCATGATGTCGATGCGATAGTCCTCCATCGCCGAGTAAAGATACTCCTCCACCACGGGTGAGAGGCGGTGTATCTCGTCGATGAACAGCACATCCTTCGGCTCCAGCGAGGTGAGGATGCCAGCGAGGTCACCCGGTTTGTCGAGGACAGGGCCGCTGGTGATCTTGAATCCCACGCCCAGTTCGTTGGCGATGATGTTGCTCAGGGTCGTCTTGCCCAGGCCCGGAGGGCCGTGGAGCAGGGTGTGGTCCAGCGGTTCGCCGCGGTACTTGGCGGCTTCCACAAACACGCTCAGGTTGTTGACCACCTGCTGCTGACCCGCGAAATCCTCGAAGCGCAAGGGGCGCAGGGCCTGCTCGAAGTCGTTGGCAGCAGAAGCAGAGCCTCCCCCCGCCCTCCCTTCGAGGGAGGGAGTGGAATGTATGAGGTTGTTGAGTTCTTGGTCCAAGGGTGATGATGGAATAATAGTGGTTGGTTACAGTTTCACGTCGCCCAGGTTGACGAGGCCGTTGACGATGGCATAGATGGTGAGGCCGGCGGGCGAGTGGATTTGTGTCTTGCGGGCGATGTTGCGGCGGTGCGTCATCACCGTGTTGGTGGAGATGAAGAGTTTCTCGGCTATTTCCTTGTTGGAAAGGCCGCGCACCACCAGACAGATGACCTCCTTCTCGCGGTCGGAAAGCTCGTCGGCAACGGCCTCCTTGCGTCCCTCCTCGGGACGGGGCGTGTGGTGCCCGCCGCGTTCCTTCACTTCGACCTCCAACAGGTGCACCGCCTCGGCGAAGAGCGTGTCTTCCAGATGGCAGTGGCTGAACAGGTCTTCCTCCATGATATAGATGTCCATGAGTGTGTCTGCCAGCCGTTGCGTGTCGCTGTCACTGGGATAGTACTTGATGATGATGCTCTTCAGCTCATGGCTGCTCTTGGTGAGGCTGGCGTGGTTGTCATGATGCTGGTGTGCCAGGACGCTGTAGTTGTCACGCCCGGCAGGGATCTTCCCGTCAAGCAGTTGCTGCACATAGGTGTGGATATGCGTGTTCTCATAGTCCATGTGTCGCTGCACCTCGGCAGCATACTCGTCATAGAACTTGAGGATGAGGAAGGCAATCTGGTTCTTGGCGGAGCAGTCGATGGCCTCGATGAGTTTGCGGCGTATGGCAGGGAGCCGGAAGTCGATGAAGTAGCTGTGGGAGCGTTGCAGGTAGCGCATGAGTTCGGCCACACTGACCTCCTCTGCCAGATCCTCCACGGGGGCGTGCCCCTCGCTTTGTATGAAGTTGACGACAGCGAGGAAGGTGGCCGTATCGACCCCGCTGGCCTTGCAGGCCGCGTCGATGCTCTGGTCGCCGAAGCCCAGTGAGACACCGAAGCGCGAGATGACTTGCAGCAACCGGTAGTCGTCATGGATGAGGTCGCTCATGTGAGCGCTTGCTGTGAAATGCACGGTTTGATTTGACGATTAGACGATTTCACTATTTATGAGAAGCCCGCCCGCTGCGTGTGACAGGGGCGGGCAGAACAATGGTGCAATATCAATTATTGCTGTGTGGGAATCTTAATGTTGATGTGTTGGATAATCTCCTTTCCATCACGCCAGATATACATCTTGGGATCACCGTCAAGTTTGTTAGCGGCTTCTTGGAAAGCGGCAGACTCTGCCAACTTGGTGAACACATCACTCACCTTGGAGTCTTGGCGGAGAATGGTGAGGTCATCCTTCGTTGTTAACTCAATGGAAATTTGAAGCCTATTACCATCATCAATCTTTTCCACCTTGAATCCTGCGTTCTTGTATGCATCAATCATCAGTTGATCTAAAGTGTTGATGGCTGTACCAAGTTGTATCAACTTATCACCAGAAACATTACGATTTACATTTTCTAACTGAGACCAATAGGTGAGAGGACCGTTGTCGTCATCATCGCTGCTGCAAGAGCTTACAACAAAGGGCAGTGCAATGACCATCATTGCTGCCAATACTTTCCAAATGTTCTTCATTGTTTTGTTTGTTTTAAATGTTATGAATAGGTTATTTCTTGCGTTTTGCGCGGCAAATGTACGCTTTATTTTCGTTTGAGCCAAGGAAAAGTGCAAGAAATCTGTGTCGGGACGCCAAAATGCACACGTTTTTCCCCCCTCATACCTAAAAAATGTGATTCGTCTGCGCCTCTGGCTGCGTTCACTTTGTCCCGCCGCTCATTAAATGTGAGTATTTTGCCGACTCGCCCTTGCAAGCCTTTGTTTTTTGCCCTACCTTTGCCGCCGCAAACGAATCAACCACAGATTGAGAATTGAAATTGAATATGATGAAATGTAACAAGTTTTTTGGTCTTTGGGCGCTGGTGCTGCTGCCGACAGCAGTGCCGGCGCAAACTTCTGCCGGTGACAGCGTGATGCAGCACGTGCGAGGCAACCGCCTGTCCATTGGCGGCTACGGCGAAGTGGCCTACAGCCGCCAGTTCTACAGCGACCACGTCAACCGCTACAGCAGTCCTGCCAACTACAAGGACGATCCCAGCCACGGCAGGTTCGACATCCCCCACGCCGTCATCTACCTGGGCTATGACTTCGGCCGCGGCTGGACGCTCGGCACAGAGATCGAGTTTGAGCACACCGGCACCGGTTCCGCCATCGAGAACGAGGCCGACGAGGCCGCCGAGTGGGAGCGCGAACAGGAGAAAGGCGGCGAGGTGGAGCTGGAGCAGTTCTGGATCAACAAGCGTTTCTCGCGTGCCGCCAACCTGAAGCTGGGACACATCATCGTGCCCGTGGGTTTGAACAACGCGCACCACGAGCCGCTCAACTATTTCACCGTCTATCGCCCCGAGGGTGAGGACATGATCCTGCCCTCGACGTGGCATGACACAGGCATCTCCTTCTGGGGCCGCTCGGGCAAGTTCAGCTATGAGGTGGAGCTGCTGGCCGGCCTGAATGCCATGCTCTTCAACCGCGACCGCTGGATCCACCACGGGGCGGGCTCGCCCTTCGAGTTCAAGCCCGCCAACCAGTATGGATTTGCGGCGCGGGTCGATTACCGCCTCATGCCCGGGTTGCGCATCGGCGTGAGCGGCTACTACGGCAACTCGGCCCACAACACCTATCCCAATGACCTGAAGGGCGACGGCAAACCCTATGACAACGTGAAGGGCACGGTGGCCATCGGTGCCTTCGACCTGACGCTCAACCGCTGGAACTGGATTGTCCGCGGACAGGCCGACTACGGCTACGTGGGCGACACAGAGAAACTGAACATCATCAAGGATGCCAAGGCCCACGCCAGCAACTCGCCCGTGAAGAGTGCCATGATTGGCAAGAATGCCGTCTGCATGGGCATAGAGGCGGGCTATGACATCTTCTCGCAGATAGCACAGATGCGCAACAGCGAGCGCAAGCTCTATGTCTTCGGCCGCTATGAGTATTATGACAGCTACATCCCCGAGAAGAACAAGGAGATGTTTGACTACACCAACGTCAACCGCATTGCCTTCGGTGTCAACTATCATCCCGTGCCGCAGGTAGTGATCAAGGCCGACTACAGCCGCCGCCTGCTCAAGAACCCCTACAACGATGAGCCAAGCTTGAACGTTGGCATCGCCTATGAGGGCTTCTTCCTGTGATTGCTTGATCACGATTCAGCAATTGCTGAATCGTGATCAAGCAATTGCTGAATCATCATTCAGCAAAGCACACCCCCGCACGTGGCGGGTGAAGGATCAGACCGCTGCGTTTCCCATCATCAATCATCCAGCATAATCAAAAAGGTTAAAAACACGATAAAAACTCTACAAGAATGAAAAAGATTTTCTATCTGATGATGGCCCTGACCATGGGCCTTACGTTCACCGCCTGTGACAAAGACGATGACAACAATGACAATCAAAACCTGCAGACCGAGAAGGAACAGGCCATGCAGGCCCTCACCACTCAGTATGTGAACCACGTCATCTTCCCCATCTACTCTGCGCTGGCCAGCCAGACCGCCACGCTCTTCGACCAACTGGTGGATGCCAAGGCGAGATTGAAGGCCGGCACGCTCAGACAAGACGACATCGACCTGCTCTGCACGACCTTCCTGGCCGCACGTTCCGCCTGGGAGCAGAGCGAGGCATTCCTCTACGGTGCCGCCACCGACTTCGGCATCGACCCGCACATAGACACATGGCCCCTGGATCGCACGGCACTGGCCAAAGCCCTCAGCAGCAGCGAGATTGTGGAGGAACTGGATGACCTGGAGGCGGATGAGGAAGGCGCCATTGCCGGCATCGACAATGCCCGTGCTCTCGTGGGCGAGCAGCAACTGGGCTTTCACGGCATCGAGTTCATCATCTTCCGCGAGGGCCAGAACCGCACTGTGGCCGCCCTGCAGGGCGTGGAGACGGACGAGGCTTTCTCCGGACGCAACATCACGGGCCTGACCGAGCTCATCTTCGCCGCCGCCGTGGCCGGTGACCTGCGCGACAAGTGCTTCCAGCTGGAGGTGAGCTGGCTTGGTGAGCTGGCTCCCAAGACCCACCGGGAGCGCGTGGAGGAGTGTGAGTTCCCCTGCACCGTCGCGGGCGGAGATGCCTCCTACGGCGAGAACATGCTCAACGCCACCAAGGCCGGCAGCACCATGACCACCTGGCGCAAGGTGATGAGCACCATCCTCGTCAGCGGATGCAGCGGCATCTGTGCCGAGGTCTCCGGTCAGAAGATCGGCCAGGCCTACACGGGTGCCGACAAGGACTATATCGAGTCGCCCTACAGCCAGCGCTCCTACTATGATTTCTTCGACAATATCAGCAGCATCCAGTTCAGCCTCTATGGACAGCACGCCACCACGGTTCACGACAACTCCATCATGAACTATCTGAAGAAGTACAACGCCACCATGGCCGCCGACCTGCAGACCAAGCTCGACGCAGCCCTCAGCGCCCTCAACACGGCCAAGGCAGGAACACCCTTCGTGCTTGACCCGCACAGCGAGAACGCCAAGAGCGCGATGGACGCCATCGACGCACTGGACAATGCACTCAACGAGGCCGCCTCGTGGATTGCAGCGAACTAATAAGTAAGAATAATGATATTCTAGTTTCGCATGATTATTTACCACGGATTACACTGATTACACGGATTCATCGGATTTTGTCTGATATTTCTTCAAGTATGAAGCGACCAGAGGTCGAGCGCTTGAAGGGTCGAGTGTCGCAAAGCGTCGAGCGGGCGACCGAGGTCGGGAATGGCGCGTGCTGCTCAGAAATCTGTGAAATACAGATAAGGCATTTCATAATCATAGGACAGGTGATCTGTTTAATCTGTGAAATCTGTGGTGTAATAAACTTACAAAAGTTAAGTAATAATGAAGAGACATTATCATTTATTGGTCGTGGCGGCCCTTGCGGGGTGCGCCATGACAGCATGTCAGGACGAGGAGAAAATCCTGACCCCTCATGGAGGGGAGGAATCCCCGATAGATAACGAGGATAGCTATATCGGCAAGGCCGTGGGCAACTTTTCCGCCGACGAGTGGTTCGTGGGCGGGCAAAAGGGCACCACCATGAACGTGACCCAGGGCTGCTACGAGGACGAGACACCCGCCGTCACCGAGATGGGCCTGACCGAGGCCTTCAACCGCGGCGAGCAGTTCTTTGAGCGCAACGTCACCGAGTTCCAGGCACCCTTCAACGGCCTGGGGCCGGCCTACGTGCGCAAGTCATGCCTCGACTGCCACCCCGCCTACGGCCACGGCAAGCGTGTCACACAATATACCGCCGAGTGGGGCAATGGCTATTTGCTCGTCATCTATCACCCTGTGGATGGGCAGAACAGCGATGACGGCCCCTACGTCAGCGAGGTCACCGGTATGCCGCAGACACGCGCCGTCAGCCCCTTCCTGCCACCTGTGGATGAGAAGGGCATTCATCTGGACTGGCTGCCCGTCACCGCCATGGCCGATGGCAGTGAGATCTCGCCCACACACTTCCCCGACGGCGAGGCCTACGAGCTTATCTATCCTGAACTCAGCATTGACCGCTCGGCCTTCAACACCTCGCCCACACCCTGGGAGACGGGCAACGGGGCCGTGGCCTTCCGCCTGGAGAGCACCATCGGCATCATCGGCACAGGTCTGATGGATGCCATCCCCGATGACAGCATCCGAGAGCAATACCGCCGTGAGGCTCCATACGTGGAACTCAACCCCGCCTTCTGGGACAAGGAGGCCAACGACTTCGCCGCCTCGGCCATGTATGTCAACGCTTCCAGCGGCGTGGAGCAGGTCAACCGCCTCAAGAAGTTCACCTACGCCATGACACGCGGCTCGCTGCAGGACGGTGCCGGAGCCAACGCCATCTGGAACATCACCAACGTCAGCCGCAGTGACCGCCCCAAACTCTACACCACCAAGGCTTGGGCTAAGGCCATGAGCGTGAACCCGCAGGTCATCGCCGTCATCAAGGGCGACCCCGCCTCGCCCTATTATGCCGACGGCACAGAGGAGGGCATCGCCGATGCCGTGCTGAACCTGCTGGATCCCACCACCAACCAGTTCGACAACTCCTGGCATAATTTCCAGCCAGAGATGTCGGACAACAACTTCTGGGCCTTCCAGGTGTGGCACCGCGGACTCGCCATCCCACGCGCCCGCAACTTGCAAGACCCCGACGTGCAGCGTGGCAAGGATGTCTTCAACCAGATCGGCTGCGCCACCTGTCACCGCCCGTCGTGGAAGACTACCAAGGACGACTACTGGAACCCGCAGATCATTGCCAGCCAGAACCTGCAGCTGCCCCGCTACCAGAACCAGACCATCTGGCCCTACACAGACATGATCCAGCACCGTCTCTACATGAAGAACGGCATCCACGGCAGTTGGTGCCGCACCACGCCGCTCTGGGGGCGCGGCCTCTCGCTCATCAACACGGGTGCCGAGGACAGGCTGCATGACTGCCGCGCCCGCAACGAGATCGAGGCCATCATCTGGCATGGCTACTCCGGCAACAGCGATGCCTACGCCAGCACGCTCCGCTTCTACCGTCTGCCCAAGGCCGACCGCGATGCCGTGGTCAAGTTCCTGAGAGCCATATAAACAGGATGAAGCGCATCGTCATCGTCCTCTATATGGTGGTGATTGCCGTGATGGCGGGTGCCACGATGGTGGAGAACAGCCGCGGCACGGCGTTCATCGGCACCGCCATCTACGGTGCCTGGTGGTTCTCTGCCCTGTGGGGACTGCTGACGGCTGCCGCTGTCATCTACTTCCTCAGCCGCCGTGTGCGGCGCCCCTCCACGGTGGCGCTGCACACGGCGTTTGTCATCATCCTCCTGGGAGCCCTGCTCACACACCTGACAGCACGGCAGGGCATCCTCCATCTGCGCACGGGCGACACCACCGACCGCTATGTCACCCCTGACCAGCGGGTGCATCACCTGCCCTTTGCACTCACCTTGGACAGTTTCCAGGTGCAGTATCATGTAGGCACGCAGGCACCCTCGGACTTCCGATCGCACCTCACCATCCTCGATGGGCAGGAGCGGCGGCAGACCGTGGTCAGCATGAACCACATCGCCGCCGCACATGGCGTGCGCCTCTATCAGAGCAGCTATGACGAGGACGGCCGGGGCTCGGTCCTGAGTGTGAACAGCGACCCGTGGGGCATCCCCGTCACCTACACCGGCTATGCGCTGCTCTTCCTCTCGCTCCTGTGGATGCTCATAGACCCTCGCGGCACCTTCCGTCAGCTGTTGAGGCAGGAAGCCGCGCCAGACTCTCCATCCCCATCCTCCGAGCCCGTCCGGAAAGAACCATCTGTTCTTCCTTCCCGACACCCTATGGGGAGGGGGCGGTCACTAATGGAGCTTGTCATCTCTTCTATAAAGGACAGATCTCTTATCATCATCAGCTGTCTCGGCTTCTTGGTGATTATGATTCTGTCGTTTATCATTTATTCTTCAAGCAGCAAAAGTGACAGCTCCCTCCCTACAGAGAGGGTAGGGCGAGGGTCCCTCCCTATAAAGACCATGAGTGGAGAGCCGCTCCCTTCTATTCCCCCCGAGACCGCCGACCGTATGGGCCGCGTGCTCATGGTTCACAACGACCGCGTCTGCCCTGTGGAGACCTATGCGCTGGACTTCACCAAGAAACTGTGTGGACAGCGCTCCTACGACGGTTACACACCTGTGCAGGTGCTCGCGGGATTCATCTTCTATTATGACCAGTGGGCCGCCAGCCCCATCGTGCGTGCCAAGGTCAAGCACCCTGAGGAACGCGAGTATCTGCTCACCGCCATCCACACCGGACGGCCGCTTCGCCTGTTCCCCTACACCGACCGCGGGCACATCATCTGGTATGCACCCACCGACGAACTGCCCGCGACCATGGATCCTGAGCACCGCCGCTACATGCGCGAGCTGTTCACCCTGCTCAACGGTGCCGTGCAGGATGCCGATTGGGACGTGGTGGACCGGAATCTGGAACGCTTGCAGCAGTATCAGCACACCTTTGGCGGGACGTCTGTGCCCGGTGTCACACGCCTCCGTGCCGAGCATCTTTACAACCGCGTGCCCTTTGCCACCATCCTGTTCATGGTCTGTCTGTTCATGGGACTGCTGGCGTTCCTCGCAACCGCGTTCGGGCTGACAGGAAAACGTGTCACCCGTGCGCTGAACGCCGTCATGGCACTCTGTCTGCTTGCCCTCACGATGTGCCTGGCCCTGCGATGGGTCATCACTGGCAACGTGCCCATGGCCAACGGCTATGAGACCCAGCTGGTGCTGGCATGGATGATTCTGCTGGTGACCATGGTGCTGCGCCGCTGGGCGCCCCTCATGCAGACCTTTGGCTTCCTGTTGGCGGGTTTCTGTCTGCTGGTGAGCCATCTGGCGCAGATGAACCCACAGATGACACCCCTCATGCCCGTGCTGCAATCGCCCCTGCTGACGCTGCACGTGAGTGTCATCATGATGGCATACGCCCTCCTCTCACTCACCGCTCTCTGCGGAATCACGTACTTTATCGGACAATTCCGCAATTGGACCATTTCGCGATTGGACCATTCCACCGTGTCAGGTCGCTCCACACAGGAGAAACTGTCATCTTCCCTACTTTCATCGCTTTCCCGCCTCTTCCTCTACCCCGCCATCGTCTGCCTCGGGATCGGCATCTTCATCGGAGCCATCTGGGCCAACGTCTCATGGGGCACATACTGGAGTTGGGACCCCAAGGAGACGTGGGCTCTCATCACCTTCATGGTCTATGCCGTCCCGCTCCATGGCGCCTCGTTGCCGGGACTGCGCCGTCCGGCCGCCTACCACGCCTACATGGTTTTTGCCTTCCTCACCTTGCTGATGACCTACTTCGGTGTCAATTACCTCTTCGGTGGCATGCACAGCTATGGCGGTGGATAAGGCACAAAAGGAACCCAAGGACTGCACCGATGGCATCGGCCGCGAAGTCCAGCCACTCGCCGGAGCGATAGGTCGTGCAATAGGCCTGCAGC
Organism: Bacteroidaceae bacterium; assembly: GCA_017455585.1. Classification (GTDB taxonomy): domain Bacteria; phylum Bacteroidota; class Bacteroidia; order Bacteroidales; family Bacteroidaceae; genus Physcousia. The sequence goes on from JAFSZU010000007.1 coordinate 21,310, forward strand.
AGTTCCATGACACCGCCATACACAATGGCAAAGATAAGTGGGAGGGCACTGACAGCGTTCTGTCTGCGGTGTCTCTCCCAACAGATAACGGCAGTCAGCACGGCATACATGACCATGTGGGTCCATTTGTCCGCCAGTGGCACGTTTGCCGCCACTTCCACGCGGCCAATGGGCAGAAGCGAGAGTGCCGCCACGGTCAGAGTGACAAGAATGCTGAGGGGAAAAGATTTGATAAAGCTCATGTTCATTTGGCCATACATGGGGGGATGGCTCTTCTGGAGATAAGGGTTAATTCCGGCACAAAGGTAAGAGTAAATGCTGAAATGTCAACTCTTATCTGGCCAGAAAAAGTCTGAGTGGCATGAATTCTTAACAAAGCGCAACCCGTCGCCGGATACAAGAGGGAATGTCGCCTCGCCGGTCAATGCAAAGGCGGCAGAAAGAAAATCGGTGATTTCCTTGGTCGTTCCGCGAGAAAGCTGTATTTTTGTCGCGTAAAAACCGCTATTAGCATGACAGACCTTATTATTATTGGTGCAGGACCTGGCGGCTACAAGGCTGCGCTGCACGCCGCACGGCACGGCTTGAAGGTGATTGTTTTTGAGGGAGAACACGTGGGAGGCACATGCCTCAATGTGGGTTGCATCCCCACGAAGACCTATGTTCACTCTGCTACATTTGCCGAGGCAGTGGAACGGCAGCAACAAGTGGTGACACAGTTGCGCAGTGGCATCGAGACGCTGCTGTCGAATCCCGACATTACCCTCGTTCGCGAGCGGGCTTCATTCATCGATGAACATACTGTTCGCGGTGAGAATGGCCAGACCTACTCCGCCAACCATGTAATCATTGCCACCGGCAGCACGGCTAAGATGCTGCCCATCGAAGGGGCCGACCTGGCGGTCAGCAGCACAGAACTGCTCCAGCTGCGTGAACTGCCCCGCCGCCTCTGCATCATCGGTGCGGGCGTCATCGGCATGGAGTTTGCCAGTGTGTTCAACCGCTTCGGGACGGAAGTCACCGTCATCGAATATCTCAAGGAGTGTCTGCCCATGCTGGACGGCGACATTGCCAAGCGTCTGCGCAAGCAGTTGGAGAAGGCGGGTGTCACCTTCTTCATGGGGGCTGGCATAGAGAAACTGAAGGCTGTGCCCGACGCTTCTCCTGCGTCCTATTCTGTCCTCTTCTCCCAGAAAGGCAAGGAACTCTCTGTGGAAGCCGATGTCATCCTGATGGCTACAGGCCGCAAACCGAATACAGAAGGGTTGAACCTGAAGGCCGCGGGCATCACCTTGGCACCCAACGGCACCATCCCTGTGGATGACAATTACCAAATAGTAAATGGTAAATGGCTAAATGGAAAGTGTTATGCCATCGGTGATGTCAACGGCCGCCAAATGCTGGCACACGCTGCGGAGATGCAGGGTATCCATGTGGTGAACCAGATTCTCGGGCGCGAGGACCACATCCGCTTCGATGTCATGCCCGCTGCCATCTTCACCGCCCCCGAAGCGGCCTGTGTGGGACCCTCAGAAGACCTGTTGAAGGCAGCCGGCACGCCTTTCGAGTGCCACAAAGCATTCTACCGCGCTAACGGTAAGGCACTGGCGATGGCAGAGTCCGAGGGGATGGTCAAACTGTGCTGTGAGCCCGACGAGGGCCGCATCCTCAGTGCCCACGTCTTCGGGGCTCATGCCGCCGACCTCGTGCAAGAAGTCACGGCATACATCACCCTCGGTGCCACCCTGCGCCAACTCAGGGAGACCGTACACATCCATCCCACCCTCTCCGAGGTTCTCATAGAGGTCAACTGAACAACTGAACAACGGAAAAGACGGAAAAGTAACGGAAGGAACGGAAAAGTAATGGAAGAGTCCACTTGAAAAAGTCCCGGAGGGACGAAGTGACCACAGGGAGGGGTGTAACCCCTTCTTGTGAATCAGTTAGTTACCTTTAAGCCCCGAAAGGGCGACAGGCCAAATTAGACTTTTTCAAGTAGATAAATGGAAGGAACGGAAAAGGAACGGAAAAGAAGCAGAAATGTTTCCGCGTATTTCAGGTGGTTCCCCTGCCTTCCGTGGTAGAAACATGAAACATCAACATAGAAACATGAAAAAGCAAATTCTCTCACTGGCAATGGCTGTCATGACCATGACAGCAACGGCCGAGGTTCAGCTGCCAGGCTGGATGAGCAGCCACATGGTGCTGCAGCAACGCACCATCATGCATCTGAAGGCTACCGCCAAGCGCGGAGCCAATGTCAAAATTACCGCGTCCTGGGATGAAAAGACACAGACCGTGAAGGCCGACAAACAAACAGGTGCATTCGAATTTGACCTGCAAGTGCCGGCTGCCGGAGGCCCCTACACGCTGACCTTCGACGACGGCAAACAGACCGTTCTCGAGGACGTGATGGCTGGTGAGGTATGGTTCTGCAGCGGGCAGTCCAATATGGAAATGCCTGTGCAGGGCTGGGGCAAGGTCAACAACTGGCAGATGGAGGTGGCCGATGCCCAGCACCAGTTGGTGCGTCTGTTCCAAGTAGATAAAGTGGTGGCACACACCCCGCAGACGCGCGTGCCGCTGGGGCACACCCAAGGCTGGGCCGTCAGTTCGCCCAAGACGATGGCCGAGTTCTCTGCCGCGGCCTATTTCTTCGCCCGCGAGGTGTCAAAACAACTGGGCATTGCCGTGGGCGTGGTCAACAGTTCGTGGGGCGGCACACCGGCGGAGAGCTGGATCAGTCTGGAGGCCATACAGGGTGTCACCGGCTTTGAGCAGCACGCCCGGCGGCTCATGGAGACGGGCTTCGATGAAGACAAGATCAACCAGCTCTATCAAGATGAGCGCACGGAGTGGCTGAAAGAAGTCTTCGGCAACGACCGCGGACTGCGCGACGGCAACCCGACAGAGGCTCCGTGGGCACAGCCCGAATTCGACGACAGCCAATGGCAGAAGATGGGCCAGCCCATGCACTGGAACCTCACCGACGAGCTGAAGGACTTCGACGGTGTCGTGTGGCTGCGCCGCATGATTGACATACCCGCCCCGCTCGCCGTCAAGGACTTGAAACTGGAACTCGGGCCCATTGACGATGAGGACTACACCTATTGGAATGGCACACTGGTGGGCATGACATCGGGCTGGAACATTCCCCGCCACTACACCATTCCCGCTCATCTGCTCAAGCCGGGACGCAACATCCTCACCGTGCGCATCTACGACAGCGGCGTTGATGGCGGCTTCTGTGGAGATGCCAATGACTTTTGCCTGAAATCCGGCGACACCACCATTCCCATTGGCGGAGCATGGAGCTGGCAGAAGAGCATGAGTGCCTCCGAAATCAAGGCTCAGGCAGGGCGCGTGGAGCCCAAGAAGCCCAATGACCCATGGTTCCCCTGCAACCTCTATAACGCCATGGTGGCTCCCTTCCTGGATATGCCCATCCGCGGCTTCCTCTGGTATCAGGGCTGCTCCAATGTGGGGCGCGCCGTACAATATGAGAGCCTCTTCCAGCGCATGATTCTGGACTGGCAGGCACGCTTCAACCGCAACGCCGAAGTGGCCAAATACCCCAAGCCCGCCCCGCAGCAGGGCGAACGCCGTCGCGGCTTCATGCCCCAACAGGATAGCAAGGCGCTGCCCTTCTACTTCGTGCAGATTGCCAACTATCTACAACAGAAAGACCTGCAACCAGAATCCGAGTGGGCTGCCATTCGCGAGGTGCAGCGCAAGGCCCAGCAGCTTGACGGCGTGGGCATGATGGTGAATATAGATATCGGTATGGCCAATGACATCCACCCCAAGAACAAGCAGGAGGTGGGTCGCCGTCTGGCACTGCTGGCCCTCAACCGCACCTACGGCCGCGAAGAGGCTTGTGCCGCACCTGATTACTACCAAATGCGTGTGAGCGAAGGCCGCGCCATCCTCAGCTTCCGCCCCGTTGCGGGCAGTGACGCCCTGGCACAGAACGAGGACATCAAGGGCTTCAGCATCGCGGGTCCCGACCATGTCTGGCACGTGGCCAAGGCACACACCGAGGGCGAGCGCTTCATGCAGCGCGTCGTCGTGGAGTGCCCCGAAGTGCCCTGCCCTGTGGCCGTTCGCTATGCCTGGGCAGACAATCCCACCTGTAACCTCTTCACCATTTCAGGGCTGCCCGTTGGCCCCTTCCGCACCGATGATTGGGCAGACTTCAGATAATATGAAACGCATACATGTCTTTTTTGTCTTCTTTATCCTGCTGGCATCCTCGGTGGCTGCCGGCATAGACAGCCTTGTTAGGACAGGGAACCGTGCACAGCAGGATGTGAACCGCGCACTGGCAATGGTGTTGCATCAGTGTGAGCCGGATCGCATTGATGCAGACACCATCCGCGTCTATCGTAGCCACATCCAGGATGCTTTGATCCGCGACACGGCTTACCTCTCCATCACAATGACCGATGACGGCAATCGCCGTCCTCAGCTGAGGGCCAGTGCAGGACTCAACTTCAGCCGCCTGTGGGCGCTCTCAGACCAGCGTGCTTCGGGCACGTTGCTCGCCGTAGCTGTGCTGTGGTTGCTGATGA
>JAFSZU010000050.1 GCA_017455585.1 Bacteroidaceae bacterium
CCCATCTGTGTGCGGGTGAGGACGGAGCAGTAGAGGCGGTAGTATTTTCCCGTCCTGACCACGCGGCTCTGCATGATGCGGCCAGACCCCACAAACATCGTGCGTGTGTTGGGCAGCAGACGGTAGAACTGCTCGGTGATGTCCTCGGCCGCCGTCCATGAACGGCCGCCGTCGGGGCTGTACCATCGGGCGATGCGGTTGGGGTTCTCGCGCGTACCTTTTATATATATGACGTTTCCCGTCACCGAGAGGCACAGAACGCGGTTGGAGGTGCGGTCGGCCACGATGGCGGGGTCGCCGTAACCGCAGTCGCGGCTTCCCTCCACGCCGGAGCCGCGCTGGATGACGGTGTCTGCGCTCCACGTGCGACCGTTGTTGCGGCTGGTGCGCAGGACCTGGTCTATCTTGCCGTAGCCGATGTCCAAGTGGCAATAGCGGCGGTCCACCAGTGCCAGGAGATGACCCTTGCGGGTGGCGGCGATGGCGGGAATGCGGTAGGGGACGCGGTAGGCATCGTAGGTCTGGAACAGCACTTGCGGGGCTGTTGCCGGCTGAGCATGACTGGTTGAAGGCTGGCAGAAGCACGCAGCCAAAGAGACGATGAGGGCGGGGAGTAAGGTGCGCATAAACAGATGAATTGATTATTCCATCATGACCGAATGATTATTCCATCATGACCGAATGATTATTCGGTGACCATGGAATAATGAAAAGACGTGCATGTGCATTCATGACCATTCGGGTGAAACAGGTTGAACAATTAGGGAGATGCTTCAGGTGAGTTAGGTGATACCGTGGACACGGTTGCTGGCGCAAAGATACGTTTTTTCTCGTTATGTGCCATCATTCCATACAAAAATCTTTTGTTGAGGCGTGAGTTTACGTCTTTTTATTGTATAGACGGGAAGGAGAATGTTCATATATGTCCAATCTGACCAATTCCTTCTGTTAACATTGTTAAAATGAAAATTTGCCAGGGCCATGTCGTTTGGCGGAATGCAACACGCTTCCTACCTTTGCCTCGCCAAACAACCCCAGTCGGCAATCCCAGACATGAAAAGAACCACCATCGGCATCATCAGCTTCATCATCGGCATCTCGTTCATCGGGCTGCTGTTTCTGCAGGCCCGCAACATCAGGGCGATGGTCAAGATGCGCAAGGAGCAGTTCGACGAGAGCGTGTTCCGGGCCCTGGACCAGACCAGCCGGGACATGGAGCGCAACGAGACCTTCCGCTATCTGGAGACGGTGGCAGAAAACACTGACTTCGAGGCCGATAACCTGGGGAGCGCACTCACCAAACAACAGATTCAGGCAGCCCTCTCACTGGGCGACACGCTCTCCGTTTCCATGCCGTTCCAGCTGGACTCGCAGGTCATGCACCCGTCACGCCTGCCGCGAGGCCTGAACCTGCGACCCTCCACCTCGCTGGATGCCGCCAGTCTGCGCTTCCAGGAATTTGTGCGCAACGCCTACCTCTATCAGAAAGGCGTGCTCGACGAGGTCATCTACACCATACTGTATAACGCCAGCGACAAGGACTTCAGCCAGCGCATGGACTTCCGCGTGCTGGATTCCAACCTGCGCACAGAGCTGGAGGCCGGCGGCATCACCCTGCCCTATCATTTCACCGTCCTCGACTCCAACGGCCAGGAAGTCTATCGGTGTGAGGACTATGATGAACGCGGCTCGGACTACAGCTACACGCAGACACTCTTCCGCAACGACCCGTCGCAGAAGATGGGCACCCTGCGCGTGCACTTCCCCGACATGGACCGCTACATCTTCAGCGTGGCGGGGATGATGATCCCCACGTTCTTCTTCACCGTCATGCTCTTCGTCACCTTCTGCTTCACCGTGTGGCTCATCGTCCGCCAGAAGCGAGACACCGAGATGAAGAACGACTTCATCAACAACATGACCCACGAGTTCAAGACACCCATCTCCAGCATCTCACTGGCCGCGCAGATGCTGGGCGACAAGAGCATACCCAAGAGCGAGGCGATGATTGGCAACCTCTCGCACGTCATCGTCAACGAGACCAAACGCCTGCGCTACCAAGTGGAGAAGGTCCTGCAGATGTCGCTCTATGAGCGCAACAACATACGCTTCAACGAGAAAGAGGTGGATGCCAATGTGATCATCGACGACGTGGTGAAGACCTTCACGCTGAAAGTGCAGCAGAGCGGAGGCCAGCTCACGGCCAACCTCGATGCCGAGGACGCCGCCATCTATGTCGATGAGATGCACTTCACCAACGTCATCTTCAACCTCCTGGACAATGCCGTCAAGTATCGCCGCGACGATGTGCCCCTGCAACTCCGCGTCTCCACGCGCCAACAAGGCGAGACGCATCTGGTCATCACCATCGAGGACAACGGCATCGGCATCAAGCACGATGACCTCAAGCACATCTTCGACCGCTTCTACCGTGTCCACACGGGCAACAAGCATGACGTCAAGGGCTTCGGGCTGGGACTGGCCTACGTCCGCGGCATGGTGGAACTGATGCACGGCACCATCAAGGCCGAGAGCGAGCCGGGTCACGGCACCAAGTTCGTCATCACCCTCCCCTTGATTGACTGAGAGTTGAGGGTTGATAGTAGAACAACAGAAAGAACGGAAAAGAACGGAAAAAACAGAAAGAGCGGAATTGTTTCCGGGTATTTCAGATGGTTTCTGTGTTTTCCGTTGTTGAAAGCAGAATGGTCCTATATCATTAAACATTAAACGTTAAACATTAAACTGCGGCAAAGCCGCGCCACTACCATGACACAAGAAGAAACCAAACTGAAGATCCTGCTGTGCGAGGACGACGAGAGCCTCGGCATGCTGCTGCGTGAATATCTGCAAGCCAAGGGCTTCGACGCAGACCTCTGCCCCGACGGCGAAGCCGGCTACAAGGCCTTCCTCAAGAACTCCTACGACATGTGCGTCCTCGACGTCATGATGCCCAAGATGGACGGCTTCTCGCTGGCACAGGAAATCCGCCAGGTCAACCAGGACGTGCCCATCATCTTCCTCACCGCCAAGAACCTGAAGGAAGACATCTTCGAGGGCTTCAAGATCGGAGCCGACGACTACATCACCAAGCCCTTCTCCATGGAGGAACTGGTCTATCGCATGGAGGCCATCCTGCGCCGCGTCCACGGCAAGCAGCAGAAGAACGTGGCCGTCTATCACATCGGCAACTTCGACTTCGACACCAAACGCCAGGTGCTCTCCTTCGGCAGCAGACAGACCAAGCTCACCACCAAGGAGAGCGAACTCCTGATGCTGCTCTGTGCACATGCCAACGACGTGCTGCAGCGCGAACTGGCGCTGAAGACCATCTGGATCGACGACAACTACTTCAACGCCCGCTCCATGGATGTCTATATCACCAAGCTGCGCAAGCACCTGAAGGACGATCCCGAAATCGAGATCAACAACGTCCACGGCAAGGGATACCGCCTCATCGCACAGATGAGCGAGGACTAAGACCTTTAACCCCAATCGGTCATTAGGCTGTTACGCAACAAACAGTCCAATGACCGATTGGGGTTTAATACATCAAAACGACATACTTATTACGGCTCAGGCAAAGCATTTGCCTGAGCCGTTTTTCCTTGACCAAGGATGATGTTCACTATCATCACGGCGTCGGTGATAGACACCTTCCCGTCACCATTCACATCGGCGGCCACCACATTGAAGTCTATGGCAGACTGCCCCAGAATGTAGTTCACCACATACACTGCATCGGTGATGGACACCTTACCGTCGCCGTTGGCATCGCCAGGCAGACAGGTAGTGAGTTCAAACTCACGCGTCATCTCCTTCCGCTCCACATTACCCGCAGAGTCAGTGGCCACGACGCAGAAGCCATATTCGATGTCCTCATAGATGCGGACCTCGCACAGCGAATCCGTCAGGTTCTCGGCCACAGGCACCCACATGGCACCCTTGCCCATCTGGGCATAGACGTTGTACTTCCACACACCAGACCGTTCATCCTCACCCGCGAGCCGCAGCACCAGCGTGCTGTCCGTGGATTGGATGGCTCCCAGTATCGTGCTCACCGGTGCCACGGCATCCACCGTGTTCACCCATGTCGGCGTCATAATGGCCTCCTCGTAGTCGAAGACGATGCCTGCGCGGTTCGGTATCTCGGTGCCGTCGCCCTTGTTCGGCTTCACGCCCACCTGGAACATCACCTCACCTATACCCGACGTGCCGTCGTAGTTCACCGGCAGGATGCCCTGCATCAGGTCATCCGTCGGCTCCATCGTCATCGGGTCGAGGCTCGTGAACCGCCACTCTGCAATACCCGTCTGCTGGCCGTAAGTCCCCTCCACCTGTGCTATCGCATTGATTTCAGGTCGCACATCGATGGTCTTCAGGAAGGTAGTTACACCGTTTACCGTCTTCACATCCTCAGCCTCGTTCAAGAACACCTCCCGTTCACCCAACTTAATGCTGGTGGGCAAGAACGCCTCTAAATCAAAGTAGCGGCTGTCCAGCGTGTCCTTAATAACAATAGTGTGGGCGGCCGCCGTTGCAAACGCCGTGTCATTCTCGAACTCGATGGTATAGTTCACCTTCGCCACAGAATCAGCAATGAACTTGCTGCCAGCCTCGGAGAGATAACCATAGATGTCGTTGGGGTCGGCTGGAGGAACGGGAGTGGAAGAACCACCATATACTGCAGGATAGCAATCTGGCTTCTGTGTTAAGGCTGGGACACAATCTAAGCCCGCTTGTACGAATGAAGCTGCCTGACTCCAGTTCTCCGCTGCATCAACAAAATCCTTGAACTTCTTGATTTTGTTAAACACTCCGCAACTGGCCAATGTTCCAATCGTTGACAGGCCAGTTTTAAGGCCATTGAAGGATAGTATTTTCTCTGCCAGCGGTTTGTCGGTATCACATATTAACATGGAGGTATATGATGAAATCGTACCTAAAGCATTAGCCACACAACCCGTGATTTTTGCCCCCGCACTCACAGCAGCACCTGTTCCAGCTGTTGCTCCAAGTGTAGCCAATGCTATTGCATCTGCACTAATTGCGACACCATCTAAAAAACATTCTAACTGGTCATGGATACAGCAATACTTGTGCTTGAGATTCTCCTTTTTATTGGTGAGACCATCCCATGAATCTGGTGCAGAGGCATAGACACTTATCATGCCCGCTGGGTCTGCATTGACCACAATATTCTTTGCACTCTCTGGTGAGACAGACACATTTATAATCCCCGACCATGTACTTCTCCCATTATTATTGCCTGTGGGTATCAACAAATGAGAGTCTAGTAGATTGTCTGATAAGTCCTTGAATGCACGCTTCTCTTCATCCGTTAATCCGTCTGTATCCAAATAGTCATATAAACTGGGCAGACCAGCTCCTCTAATCTTGATAGACGGCAATCCTGTTCCCGGACAATCGAAATATAAGAATACTGGCACATTGTACGCCGTCATGTTTCCTTTGTTCCTGAGACTGATGGTGTATGTCGTTGTCGTGCCCCTCAGGAACGTAGAGGGATAGGTGACTGTCGTTGCCAACTCAATGTCAACCGCATCTTCTACCGTCACGACATTGGCAACATGCCTATCTTCCTCCGTGAAGTGGAAGACAGCATCATACACGCCCAGTTTTGCATCTGTGAAGTCAAAGGTCACGGCCGTCTCTGCATCGCTGTCATGAGAGACATCGACGGAGTGGATGGAATCGCCTACCGCGGTAAAGAGGTCAACCGCATAGAGGTCGCGGAAGCCATTGCCCTTGAAGGTGATGGTGCTGCAACCGCCATTGCC
>JAFSZU010000051.1 GCA_017455585.1 Bacteroidaceae bacterium
AATGATGAACGAGGAATGATGAGTGATGAATAATGAGTGATGAGTGATAAATGATGAATTATGAATTGAGAATTGTGAATTGCTTCAGAGCTTGATACAGGCGCTGCACGGGGAGCCCCACGACATTGAAGAAGGAGCCCTCGATGCGCTCCACGCCGATGTAGCCTATCCACTCCTGCACGCCGTAGGCACCTGCCTTGTCCAAAGGCTGATACTCACGGACATAATGCTGAATCTCTGCCTCGTCCAGCGGGCAGAAGGTGACATCGGAGCGGCAGGAAAAGGACACTTGCTTCTCTGTGGTGGTGAGGCAGACGCCAGTGAAGACCTGATGCGTCTTGCCCGATAGCTGGCGCAACATGCGGCAGGCATCGGCCTCGTCACGGGGTTTCTCCATGACCTGCCCGTCCAGCCACACGATGGTGTCGGCGGTGATGAGCAGCTCGTCGGGTTGCAACGATGGAAGATAGGCACTCGCTTTCGCGCGCGATATATACAAAGGAATGTCTCCCTCCCGCAGGTCGGCGGGATAGCTCTCGTCGATTCCGGGCAAGACCCGCACTTCAAACGGAAGTCCGAGACCCGCAAGGAGTTCACGACGGCGTGGAGAGTTGCTGGCTAATATGAGTTTCATGTCGTTTTGTCCGGTAAAAAAGTTTGCTGCATCATGATTCAGCAATTGCTGGATGATGATTCAGCAATTGCTGAATCATGATGCAGCAAGCATTGCAGCCACGTGCATCGTGAACAAGAGGCGTGCAAGAGGTCACCATCCAAAGGCTGTTTTGTCTGCCATCCACAGGCCCTGGGCGCGCAGCACCTGCTCCAACACGTCGCGCACGCAGCCATGGCCGCCTGTCTTGTGGCTGATATAGAGTGAGATGGCCTTGATCTCGGGAGCGGCATCGGCGGGACAGACGGGACAGCCCACGCGCTGCATGATCTCGTAGTCGGGGATGTCGTCGCCCATGTAGAGGGCTTGCTCGTCCGTGAAACCGTATTTCTGCTTCAGGTGCTCATAGGTCTCAATCTTGACTGAGCAGGAGAGGAAGATGTCCGGCACGCCCAAGTATTCATAGCGGCGGCGGATGCTCTCGGGGCGTGCACCGGTGATGATGGCCACGTGCAGCCCCTTCATGCACGCCAGACGCAGGGCATAGCCATCCTTGATGTTAACAGTGCGCTGCGGCTCGCCGTCGGGGTCCTGCTGGATGGTCTCGGCACTCAGCACCCCGTCCACGTCGAAGAGCAGTGCCCGAATCTTCTTTAGGTCGTAATTGATCACCTTAATAATTTACTATTTGACGATTTACTATTTATGATCTCTTACCACCACAGATTACACGAATTACACGGATTCTATTCAGCATGCTGTCATCAATTCTATATCAGAGGGAATGTAATCTGTTAAATCCGTGAAATCTGCGGTTTATGTAAGGTGAGAATTATTGTTCATGATGCTGTTGGAGAGCAGGGTGTAGATTTGTTGGAGGTCGGGCCGGTCGGCGAGCATGGCGCGCTGCATACCCATCACGTTCTGGTCGCGGCGCGCGGCGGGCCCCGTCTGTGCCTGACGGGGCGGGAGCAGGTGCAGCTTGGCCACCGTCTCATCCAAGAGGGGCAGCATGACCCCGAAGTCCAGCCCGCCGTCTTGCAGGATGTCATCGGCCAGCGTGCAGCAGTGGTTCACGAAGTTGCAGGCAAAGACGGCCGCCAGATGCAGACGTCGGCGCATGGCAGAGGTGCAAGGATGAATGTGGTCATCTGCCGTCAGAAGGGCGGCCAACGCATGAAGCATGTCATGGTCTGCGGGCAGGGAAGCCTCGATAAAGAAGTGAACCTGACGGAAATCCACGGCCCGCTCCTTGGAGAAGGTCTGCATGGGGTAGAACACGGCACCGCGCTCGTGACCCGCTTCTGCGAAGAGGCTCAGTGGCAGCGACCCGGCGGTGTGAGCGAAGAGCGCGCGCTCGCGGCCGTCGTGAAGCTCGCCGATGACATCTGTCAGCGCGGTGTCCTTGATACTGAGGATATAGAGGTCGGCATCACGGGTGGCATCCCCCACCCTGCCCCAGCTGGCCCGGCATCCCATGCGCGCCGCCAATGCCTCGGCAGAAGCCCGGGTCTTGCTCCAGACCTCCACCACCTCACACCCGGCCGTCTGCAAGGCGGGAGCCAGATTGGTAGCCAGGCGACCTGCGCCTATGAACGCAAGCTTCATTTGTCCAATTGTCCAATGGAGACGTGGTCCCAGAGCAGACGCTCCTCGTTGAACGGCTTGCGTTCCATGCCCTTGTGTCCCACGGCCACGATGCTGACCACGCGAAAAGGGTCGGGGATATGCAGCAGGAAGCGCACGATGTTGTCGGCGGGTTCACCCTCGGCGGTGTAGCGCTCGCGCACCTGTATCCAGCAGGCTCCCAGCCCCAGGTCCTCGGCCTGATAGAGCAGCACGGTGGATGCCACACTGGCATCTTCCACCCACACGTCGCTCTCCGACGGGTCACCCACCACCACCACGGCCAGGGGCGCACCGGCCAGGAAGTCGGAGCCCTGTGCCTTGCAGTGCGACAGTTTCTCCAGCATGTCCTTGTCATCTACCACGATGAAACGCCAGGCGTGCTTGCCCTTGCTGGAGGGCGACATCAGCGCGGCGCGCAACAGTGTCTCCACCTGTTCAGGGGCAAGGGGTTCGTCTGTGAACTTGCGCATCGAACGGCGCAAGCGCACCAGTTCAGAGAAGTTTTCCATATACCTTCTTTTATATGAGATGTATTGACGGGCGCAAAGGTACAAAAAAGTTGAAAGGTGAAAGGTGAAAGTTGAAAGTTTTTTTCTTTTCCTCCCTGCTTTTGTGGGAAAAAGAAGGATAGACACAAAAAAAATGGAGGTAAACATCTCATGAGACGTTTACCTCCATTTTTAGTGAATAGGAACCGAACTTACTTGAGCTCAGCCAGATACTTGATGGTGCGGACCATCTGAGAGGTGTAGCTGTTCTCGTTGTCATACCAGCTGACGACCTGCACCTGATAGGTGTCATCGTCGATCTTGCTGACCATGGTCTGAGTGGCATCGAAGAGCGAGCCATACTTCATACCGATGATGTCGCTGCTGACAATCTGGTCCTCGGTGTAGCCGTAGCTCTCGGTCACGGCAGCCTTCATGGCGGCGTTGATGCCTTCCTTGGTCACATCCTTACCCTTGACGACGGCCACGAGGATGGTGGTGGAGCCTGTGGGGGTGGGAACGCGCTGAGCGGAGCCGATGAGCTTGCCGTTGAGTTCGGGGATGACGAGACCGATAGCCTTGGCAGCACCGGTGCTGTTGGGCACGATGTTGCAGGCACCGGCGCGGCTGCGACGGAGGTCACCCTTGCGCTGCGGGCCGTCGAGGATCATCTGGTCGCCGGTGTAGGCGTGGATGGTGCTCATGATACCGCTGACGATGGGAGCGTACTTGTTGAGGGCAGCAGCCATGGGAGCCAGACAGTTGGTGGTGCAGGAAGCAGCACTGATAACGGTGTCGGCGGGAGTCAGGGTCTTGTGGTTCACGTTGTAAACGATGGTGGGGAGGTCATTGCCTGCGGGAGCAGAAATCACAACCTTCTTGGCACCGGCGGCGATGTGAGCACTGGCCTTCTCCTTGGAGGTGTAGAAACCGGTGCACTCCAGGACGACGTCAACACCCAGTTCGCCCCAAGGCAGCTCGGCAGCATTGGGCTTGGCATAGATGGTAATCTCCTTGCCATCGACGATGATGCTGTTCTCGGTAGCTTCCACGGTGTGCTTGCCTTCACCGAACTTGCCGGCGAAACCGCCCTGAGCGGTGTCATACTTCAGCAGGTGAGCCAGCATCTTGGGGCTGGTGAGGTCGTTGATGGCGACTACTTCATAACCTTCGGCCTCGAACATCTGACGGAATGCGAGGCGACCGATACGGCCAAAGCCGTTGATAGCAACTTTTGTCATTTCTTGTTTGTTGGTTTTTTAGTGTTAATAAAACTGTTTATTGGGTTAATAAATCTGGTTGAAGATAACAAATCGTTATGTCTGATAGAATGCTTGGTTTTGGCGGCCCTGTTAACCGCAATTGCAGTACTCAGCGGACTTGCAAGCGGCCAAAAGTAGGCCACAAAGAGCAAAAATGAGGTTTTTTATAGTCCTTCGATTCATTTTCTGCTTGATTTTCGCCGCAAAACTACAAAAAAATATTTATATTTGCGCCATCAAAACCCATAAAATAATTTAAATCATGGCAAAAAGTAGCTTTATTCAAGAGTTTAAGGACTTCGCAATGCGCGGTAATGTGATGGACATGGCTGTCGGTGTCATCATCGGCGGTGCTTTCGGGAAAATCGTGAGCTCACTGGTTGACGATGTGCTGATGCCACTCGTGGGCATGGTCACAGGCAACGTGGACTTCACACAACTGGCATTCAAGATTGGCGACGGTGAGGATGCCGCCGTGCTCAAGTATGGAAACTTCATCCAGAACACCATCGACTTCCTGATTGTGGCATTCTGCATCTTCTGCATCATCAAGGCCATCAATGCTGCCTCCAAGAAGAAAGAAGAGGCTCCTGCTCCCGCTCCCGAACCTCCCGCACCCAGCAAGGAAGAAGTGTTGTTGACAGAGATCCGCGACCTGCTGGCCAAGAAAAGTTGAAAGTTCAAAGTTAAAAGTTCAAAGTTAAAAGTTCAAAGTTGAAAGTTGAAAGTTCAAAGTTCACAGCAGAAAGCTTAATAATATAGGTGCGCGCCCACGCGCGTACCTATATAATATATAATATAAACACAAGAACAACGACATGATTTGGAACCCCAACAAGGAATGCATGAGCCGCGACGAGATGAGCGCGCTCCAGGGCAAACGGCTTCACAAGATTGTGGAATATGTCTATCACAATGTGCCCTTCTATCGTAACAAGTTGCAGGAGATGGACATCCGTCCCGATGATATCCAGACCATCGAGGACATCAAGAAGCTGCCCTTCACCACCAAGAAGGATCTGCGGGACAACTATCCCTTCGGCCTGCAGGCGGCACCGCAGAGCGAGATTATCCGTGTGCACGCCAGCAGCGGCACCACGGGCAATCCCACCATTGTGGGTTACACGCGCAAGGACATCGGCGTGTGGAGCGAGTGCATGGCACGCTGTTTGACGGCCTACGGCGTCACCCGTGACGACACCTTCTCCGTGTCCTACGGCTATGGCCTCTTCACGGGCGGTCTGGGGGCACACTACGGCGTGGAACATATTGGTGCTGCGGTCATTCCCGCAGGAACAGGCAACACCGAGAAGCACCTGAAGCTCATCCGCGACCTGGGCATCACGGGTCTGGCCTGCACGCCCTCGTATGCGCTCTATCTGGCCGAGACCATGGACAAGATGGGCATCCGCAAGGAGGACATCAAGCTGCGCGTGGGAGCCTTCGGTGCCGAACCGTGGACGGAGAACATGCGCGCAGAGATACAGGAACGCCTCGGCCTCAAAGGCTACAACCTCTACGGCCTCTCCGAGGTCATGGGGCCCAGCGTCAGCTATGAATGCCAGATGCAGCACGGCTCGCACATCTGCGAGGACCACTTCTATCCCGAAATCATCAACCCCGTGACGCTGGAGCCGCTGCCCGCCGGACAGACGGGCGAACTGGTGTTCACCACACTGACCAAGGAGGGGATGCCCGTGCTGCGCTACCGCACACGCGACCTCTGCTCCCTGCTGCCCGGCACCTGTGACTGCGGCCGCACGGCAGTGCGCATGAGCCGCATCGAGGGCCGTTCGGACGACATGCTCATCATCCGCGGTATCAACGTGTTCCCGTCACAGGTGGAGAGCGTGGTGCTGTCCATGCCCGAGTTTGCACCCCGATACATGCTAATCGTGGACCGCGTCAACAACCTCGACACCTTGCAGGTACAGGTGGAAATCCGCCAGGAGTTCTTCACCGGCATCTTCGACACACCCGCTGCCGTCGATCAACTGGAAAAGAAATTGGCATCTCTGGCTAATTGCATAAAATCAGCACTGTCTAGCGGTTCTTCTCCTCTGGCCTTTCTTACTGCATTCACCGCCGTCTTTAAAAACAGCAGATTATTCACCCCCGGCACCTCGATGGGATTTTGAAAAGAGAGGAAAATCCCACGCTGCGCCCGCACATCTGGCGCTAAGCTCTCTAAATCCTCTCCATGATAGCTAATTGACCCGGCCAGTTTTTGATAACCGTTTTTTCCAACAATAAAATTGGCCAAAGTGCTTTTACCGGAGCCATTAGGTCCCATAATCGCGTGAATCTCTCCAGCGCGCACGGTTAAATTCAGCTCTTCAAGAATCACCCTATTTTCATCAACCGCTACCTTAAGATCTTTGATTTCTAACATTGGTATACCCCCTCTAAGGTTATCTCGACCAAACGATAAGCTTCGACCATAAACTCCATGGGAAGTTGTTGGAAAATCTGCTGGCAGAAACCATTCACAATCAGCCCCAGCCCATCTTCAGCCATAAGTCCCCGTTGCTGACAATAAATC
>JAFSZU010000052.1 GCA_017455585.1 Bacteroidaceae bacterium
CTTCTCGTCGCCCAGGTCGATGGCCGTGGCCACGCGGCGTCCGCTGGGCGTGATGGCGCGGATCCACAAGGTGCGGTCGCTGCTCTGGTTGGCAGTCTTCACAGCTTCCTCGAAGTCCTCGACGGTGCGCATCTCCTTGTCGTTGACTTGCAGCAGGATCATGCCCTTCTGGATGCCGGCATCCTGCAACTTGCCCTTCTTGATGGCGGTCACTTCCAGACCATAGCGCAGGGCCAGTTCGCGCTTATTCTCGTCGCTGAGCGGTTTCAGCTGTGCACCGAAGAGGTCGATATCCACTTCCTCCATCACCTCCGTGCCGCCTTGTGCATTGCGCAGGGTGGCCGTGTCTGTGTGGCTCTTCTTGCTGCGGATGTAGGTCACTTTCACCTTGTCGCCCGGTCGGCGCTGTGACAGGGCCTCCTGCAGCTCTGCCATCTTGGCCACTTCCTTGCCGTCGATGGCGGTGACCACGTCGCCCTTCTGCAGACCCAGCTCCTCGGCCGTCGTCTTGGGTTCCACCTCTTGGATATAGATGCCCTTGTTGGTGCCCAGGTCAACGTCGTTGCCCTTGTCCTTTTCTGCGTCGATATAATTGGTGACATCCGTGCCGCGGACACCCAGCAGGGCGCGCTGCACCACGCCGAACTCCTTCAGGTCGGCCACCACCTTGTTCATGATGGTGGTGGGGATGGCGAAGCCGTAGCCGCTGTAGCTGCCCGTCTGGCTGTAGAGCATGGCATTGATGCCCACGAGCTCGCCGCGCTCGTTGACCAGTGCGCCGCCCGAGTTGCCGGCATTGATGGCGGCATCGGTCTGGATGAAGCTCTCCACGCCGTTGGCTCCCAGGGAGCGTGCCTTGGCCGAGACGATACCGGCGGTGACAGTGCTGGTGAGGTTGAACGGGTTGCCCACGGCCAGCACCCACTGGCCGATCTTCAGGTCGTCTGAGTTGCCGATGGTGATGGCGGGCAGGTTCTTGGCCTCCACCTTGACCAGGGCCAGGTCGGTGGTCTCGTCCAGACCGATGATTCGACCCTTGTACTCGGTGTTGTCATTGAGCTTCACCAGAATCTCGTCGGCACCGCCCACCACGTGGTTGTTGGTCACGATGTAGCCGTCCTGCGAGATGATGACGCCGCTGCCGGCACCCTGTTGCTTGGGCTGGGTCTCTATCTCCTGCTGGCGGCCCTGTCCGCGTCCGCGACCGAAGAAGTCTCCGAAGAAGTCCTCAAACGGGTCGCGCACGGTCACCATCTGGCGCTTGGCATTCTTCGTTACCTTAATATATACCACGCTGTTGACCGAGCGCTCGGCAGCGCCCGTCAGATCCACCAGTCCGGCCGGAGCGGCGATGGAAGCCGGTGCAGCATTGGGCATCTGCATGGCTGTGGGTTGTGCGCCGAAGCTGTAGTCGGACTCATAGTCATATCCACTGTGATTCATTGTGCGGCTCACGATGGCTCCCGTGAGCACGCTGCTGCTCAGTACCAGTGCGGCAGCACCGAGCCATTTCTTTGTTGTCTGTGTCATAACTTTCATTTGCTATTTAACGATTTAACGATTTACCATTTTTCTGGGTGTTATTGTAATACTTCTGTGTGTTTCCGTAATATTTCCGTTTGTTCCGCCATATTTCTGCGTGTTTCCGTTGTTACGTTTTCCGTGTATTTCTGTTGTTTCGGACACAAAAGTAGTGCAAAAGTTTATCACCGCGCCAAATTGTCACGCTTTTTTTCTATCTTTTAACGCCCCCGGCCCCCGGCTTAACAGCGGTTAAGTTCGTGGACTGACATTTTTACATTTGTTGTGCCAAACGGCACTCATGGGGTACTTCGCTGGCAGTAAGTGCTAAAAACGTTAAACTTTTCGGCCTTAAATCCCAAAAACATTAAACATTAAACATGAAACATGAAACTTTTCACTACCTTTGCACCGCAAAAACAGTGGGACGGCTTGCCGCTGGCCTCGCCATTCGTGGTGCAGACGAGAGGAAAGTCCGGGCAACACAGGGCACTCCGCTACCTAACGGGTAGAAGTCCGCGAGGGCTAGCACGTGCAGAAGAAAAGAACCGCCTCTGTCCTCACGGGCAGCGGTAAGGGTGAGAAGGTGGGGCAAGAGCCCACCAGCCGCATGGCGACATGCGGGCTGTGCACACCGGAGGTTGAAAGTTCGCGTAAACCGGCAAAGCACCGACTGCGCCCACGTGGGGCGCAAGGGTGGGAGAGGGCTGCCCGTCCGAGCCGGAGGGTAGAACGATAGAGACGGCGCGAGAGCGTCGCCCTAGATAAATGGCAAGCGCTGCACTCCTTTCTTTTATATCTTTGTACCATAGTCTCCGCAGCACAGAACCCGGCTTACAGTCCCACTGTTTTTTATTTTAAAGTTTATAATGAAGCACCACAGATTTCTTCAAGTATGAAGCGTCTCTTCGAGCCGAGCGCACAGATTGAGCAGATTACATGTCCTTTGGCCTCTACATTGTTTTCTGCATTACACAGATTTCAGACCGTATTCTGTGTCTGGTGCTGAGTGACACAAGGATGAGATGGTTGTTTGCTCGGAAATCTGTGAAATGAAGGGTGCAATTGAAAGCAGACGTAAAGGGGGATCCGTGTAATCTGTTAAATCAGTGGTTCATAATAGATAATAGATAGAAAAGTATTATAAGAAGATGGAGAAACGATCTCTTCTTGACCGTCTCTGGTTGACAGACCTCAATGAGTTGCGCCGTTGGCCGCGGGTGGCGCTGCACAGTCTGCGGCGTCTGGTGATGGCTGTGGAACTCTTCATCGGCAACAATCTCAGCAGCCACGCCGCTGCCCTCACCTATTCCAGCGTGCTGGGTGCCGTGCCCATCCTGGCCATCGTCTTTGCCATCTCGCGCGGCTTCGGCTTTGAGCGCATCATCTCGGAGAAACTCACCGAGAACGTGCGCTTCACCCCCGAGATGACACAGATGGTCATGGATTTCGTCAATTCCTATCTCGAACGCGCCAAGGGCGGCATCTTCATCGGTGTGGGACTCATTATGCTGTTCTACACCCTCATCAGCCTCATCTCCAGCATAGAGACCGCCTTCAACACCATCTGGCGCGTGCCCACATCCCGCAATATCTACCGGCGTGTGGTCGATTACGTCAGCATTTTTGTGCTTCTGCCGCTGGTTATTGTCCTCACGTCGGGTCTCCAGATATTCCTCATGGGCATCGGCAATTTCCTTCCGGACTTCACCTTCGTCAGCTACGGCATACAGCTGCTGGTGCAGGCTTCGCCCTACGCGCTGTCCTGCCTCGCGTTCATCCTTCTCTACAAGCTCATGCCCAACACCGATGTCCGCTGGTCGGCCACCTTCGTGCCGGGCATTCTCGCGGGGCTGGCCTTCCAGGCCCTGCAGTGGTTCTACATCCATTCGCAGATATGGCTCTCCACCTACAATGCCGTCTATGGCTCCTTCGCCGCCATCCCCCTCTTCATGCTGTGGATGCAGTTCTCGTGGACCGTCTGCCTCTTCGGCGGACAACTCAGCTACGCCCACCAGATGGAGGCCGACTTCGCCTTTGAGAAAGCAGCCCCCCACCTCAGCCGCGCCGCCCATGACCGTGTGGCCCTGCAGATCATGCACCACCTGTGCAACGCCTTTGACCGCGGCCAGGCCATGACCGCCACCCAGCTGGCGGCAGAGGCGCATCTGCCCCTCTCGCTGGTCAACGGCATCCTCTGTGAACTCACCGCCGACGAGCAGCGCCCACTGGTCAGCGAGGTACTGCGCGGCAAGCGTACCGTCCCCGCCTTCCAGCCAGCACTCAACACGTCCGTGCTGACAGACGAGGTCATCCTCGACTATCTCTATCACCTGGGCGACGACATCTGAGGGTTCAGCGTTCAGCGTTCAGCGTTCAACGTTCAGTGTTCAGCGTTCAGCGTTTAGGTCGAGCATTGCTCTCATAGAGAAACAATCTGTGCAGGAGAACAGGAATATCTGTTCTTCTGCTTTTTTTGCACAATATTACCCGATAACAAGACAATTTTGCAGATTCCTTCGGGCGCAAATCCATTACTTTGTGCCCGGTTTCAAGAGTCTGCGGCTCGTTTGTGGCTCCCCATGGTATTGATTCGTCACTATTCATCAATCATTTATACTTCAATCAACAACGTGTTATGAAACAAACTCTACTTTGCAGGAAACTATGGCTCGCGTTGCTGCTGTGGCTGCCCCTCTGTGTGGCAGCACAGGTGGTGAAAGGCACTGTTTCCGATGCTGAAACGGGCGAGACACTGCCTGGTGCCAATGTCCGCACGCTGGACGGCAGTGCCGCTGCGGTGACCGACATGGACGGCCGCTACACCATCAAGGCTGCGGCCAGAGACCAACTGGTGTTCTCATACGTGGGTTACCAGAGCAAGACCGTCAGCGTCCCCGCCAACCTTCGTCTGGATGTGGTGCTGGAAAGCAATGACAAGGTGCTGGAAAACGTCGTCGTCATCGGTTACGGCACGCAGAAGAAGGCCGACCTGACGGGTGCCGTGGCGGTCGTGGATATGGACGAGGCGCGCAAGACCGCTGCCACCAATATCTACGAGATGTTGCAGGGACAGGTGCCGGGCATCAGCGTGAGCACCACCAGCGAGCCGGGTGCCATGAGCCGCGTGCAGATACGCGGTGTGGGTTCCTTCAACACTGTGGGACCGCTCTACGTGCTGGACGGCATGATTGTGAACGACGTGAACCACCTGAACCCCAATGAAATCGAGACCATGCAGGTGCTGAAGGATGCCTCGGCAGCGGCCATCTACGGTGCTCGCGGTGCCAACGGTGTCATCCTCATCACCACCAAGAAAGGCCGCAGCGGCAAGCCCTCCTTGGAGGTCACCGGAACATGGAGCATCGCCGACATGCCCCGGAAGCTGGACATGATGTCGAGCACCGATTTCATGTACTACAACGAGCAAGCCTATCTGAATGCCAACACAGACTGGCCCGCTGCCACCTGGGCTAAGGACCATGAGGGACAGTATATCCCCAATACCGACTGGCAGAAAGCCACCTACCAGCGCGGCTTCACACAGGATTACAACCTGATGTACCGCCAGGGTTCCGACAACGTGAACATGGCCGTCGGCGCAGGATACATGAACCAGACGGGTGTCTTCGAGAGTCCAGAGTACAGCCGCTTCACGGCACGTGTGAACACCGATGCCACCTACGGCATCCTGAAGTTGGGCGAGAACCTGACCTTCCAGCACACGAAGACCGACGAGACCATCGGCGGCTCCTTCATGGGTGCCATCACCATGCCCAGCGTCATCCCCGTCTATGACCCTGACGAGCCTGCCAAGCACAAGAACGACCCGGGCTTCGGCTACGGCAGCCAGCAGTTCCCCACCTACACCACCAACCCCGTGGCCATCCAGCGGTCCGACCGCAACCAGGGCGTGAATGACCGCGTCATCGGCAACTTCTTTGCAGAACTCTCGCTGCCGTTCAACCTCACCTATAAGTTCAATGTAGGCGTGGATGCATGGTGGGGACGTCATAAGTACATCAACCTGGCCTACACCAAGCGCATGGGGTCCGGCGAGCAGCGCTACGACGACGTGGTGACAGACAACCGCGACCAGCGCGCCACCATTATCATGGATAACACGCTGACCTTCCAGCGCAGCTTTGGCGAGCACAACGTCACAGTCCTCGCGGGTCACACCACAGAGGAGGTGAACTGGCACTGGCTGGAGGCACAGGGCTATAACCAGCAGGTGCCCGGCCTCTATGAAATCAGCCTCGTGGGCGAGCAGAACAACATGGCCGGCAAGCCCGAGCGCCGCCGCCAGACCTCCTACATCGCTCGCGTCGATTACAACTATGCCGGCCGCTATCTGGCACAGTTCAACTTCCGCTCCGACGGCAGCTCCAAGTTCGGTCCCGAGAACCGCCGCGGTTACTTCCCCAGCTTCTCTCTGGGGTGGCGCATCTCCGAGGAACCATTCTTCGAGCCCCTGCGCAGCGTGGTCGATAATCTGAAGATCCGCGGCAGCTGGGGAAAGGTGGGTGACATGCAGTCTCTGGGAAACTACAGTTACATCCCCACGATTGACCACAGCGGACCCTACGAAGGCTACTTCGCCGTCTTCGGCCCCTCCGGCAACGAGAACATCCACTACGGTGCCACACAGGCCTCGAAGGTCAACGTGAACCTGGGATGGGAAACCAAGACCACCACGAACCTCGGTCTGGACTTCAGCCTCCTGAACAACCGTCTCTACGGAACCTTCGAGTGGTTCAACGCCAAGAGCACAGACCTGCTGCTGAACGTCCCGCAGTCATGGGCAACCGGCATCAGCACACTCTGGACCAACTACGGCGAGATGCGCAACCGCGGTATCGAACTGCAGGTGGGCTGGCGGGACAAGGCCGGCGACCTCACCTACAACGTCAGTGCCAACCTCTCCACCGTGCGCAACGAGGTGCTGCGCATGGGCGATGCCTACGTCCAGAACGGCTACACACGCACCGAGGTGGGACGCTCCATCTCTGACTTCTATCTCCTGAAAGCCGACGGCATCTTCCAGTCCATGGACGAAATCATGGAATACACCACCATGGTCAATGGACAACCCCGCGTCATACAGCCCAACGCACAGCCCGGCGACGTCAAGTACATCGACGTGAACCAGGACGGACAGATTGATGACAACGACCGCGACTGGTGTGGCAGCCCCATGCCCAAGTTCGAGCTGGGGCTCAACGTCAGCCTGGCCTACAAGGGCTTTGACTTCAATATGTTCTGGGCCGGCAAGTTCGGGGGCAAGATCCTCAACGAGGTGCGCAAGAACACGCTCAACTTCAATGTCGATAACATCCCCGACGACGTGTCGCCCTGGACCTGGGACAACCCTTCCAACGAGTACCCGCGCATGTATGCCAACTCCACCGATAACAACAAGGCCAGCGACCGCTTCCTCGAGAACGGCACATTCTTCCGCCTGAAGAACTTGCAGCTGGGCTATACACTGCCCCAGCAATTAACCAAGAAGGCATATATAGAGAAGGTACGCGCATACGTGAGTGCCACCAACCTAATTACGTTCACCAAGTACAAGGGCTATGACCCTGACATCATCTGCACAGACGTCTATTATCAGGGCATCGACTGGGGCCAGTACCCCTCCACGCGGCAGATTAACTTCGGTGTGCAAGTGGAATTCTGAGAATTCATAATTCACAATTCATAATTCACAATTGAATTATATAGATATGAAACAGTTCATCAAAAAGATAATGCTGGTCGCTGTCGTGAGCCTCTCGCTCACTGCTTGCAGCGACGACTGGTTGAGCCTCACCAACCCCTTTGCCGAGACTGCCGACACGTTCTGGGAGACCAGCGAGCAGTTTGACCAAGGCCTCTCTGCCGCCTACTCCACATGGCGCCGCCCCGGATATTTCAGCCGCTGGTTCCAGGTGCTGATGATCCTGCGCGGCGACGAAGGATGGAGCGAGAGCCCCAATGCTGAGTTCCAGGCCGATGCCAACTTCATCATGGGAGCATACAACTACGAGTCCAACGAGGGCCTGAACCTCCCCTGGCAGGCTATGTATAACAGCCTTTACTACGTCAATCAGGTCATTGACAATATGAATGAGAAGGGTTATAGCCTTTTCTCCAAGGAAGAGGCAGATGCCATCCTGGGACAAGGCTACTTTATCCGCGGCGTGGCATTCTGGGCCATTGCCGGTGTCTATGGCAAGGGACCCGTGCAGACCAGCTCCACCCAAAACGGCCCCATTGGCACGCAAGAAGACCTCTATAAACAAGCCTTGGCAGACTTCTCACAGGCCAGCCAGCTCCTGCCAGAGACATGGCCCGCTGCCGAGAAGGGACGTGTCACCAAGGGAGGTGCCCTCGGCATGATGGCCCGCATGAACATGCAGCTGGCAGGCATCAAGTGCCACCGTCCCTGGGACACGACAGGCCAGAATGCCGAGGAGGCCACTGCCTATTGGCAGGCCGCCAAGAAGAATATGGAAGACATCTTTGCACTGGGCATCTATAGCCTCATGCCCAACTGGATGGACAATTTCACTGAAGCCAACGAGAACAACGCCGAGAGTCTCTTCGAGGTCAACTTCAAAGACGGACTCATTAACGGCAAGGAGGTGGGTAATCAGCGTCCCAAATTCCTGGGCCTCTATCTGAGCGACGGTTCCGGCGCATGGAACGACGGCAGTTCACGCGACTGGCTTCTGGACGAGTTCAACAAGGAACGCGACAAGGACGGCAACGTGGATATGCGCAAGTTCCACACCCTCTTCTACTATGATCCCGCCGAGCCACAGACCGCCACAGCCAACTACTACGGCAAGACCTGGTCTGAATGGTGCGCCACCGAGGGCTTCTCCAACAACGAGTTCCCCCACAAGTGCTACTGGAAGAAATACACCAGTGTGGAAACAGACAACAAGACCGAGGACTACTCCAGCGGTGCCAACCTGCGCGTGCTGCGTCTGGCCGACGTCTATCTGATGTATGCCGAAGTGCTCAACGAACTCAACGGCGACCGCACTACTGCTGTGGAGTATATCAACAAGGTGCGCCGTCGCGTCAATATGACCGACCTCAACGCCGCTGCCTTCCAGAGCTACGATGCCCTGCTCCAGCAGATCAAGCACGAGCGTCTTGTGGAACTCTGCGGAGAGTGCACCCGCTGGTTTGACCTCGACCGCTGGGGCGACCTCCACGAACAGGGCAAGGTCAACGAAATTGCAGAGCGTGACGCCGACTTCCTCAACTTCAAAGTGGGCAAGACACACCTCTGGGTGATTCCCAACCACGAGATCAACCTCTGGCCCGGCCTCACACAGAACGACGGGTATTGATCAATTCATAATTGATAGTTCACAATTCATAATGATAGTTCCTATGAAAAATATGATCAAGATAACAGCGGCTGCACTCGCCTTGGGTGCACTCGTGCCCGCGGGCTTCTCCAGTTGCACAGACATGAGCGGAGACGGCATTGACTCCGTCCTGTGGACCGGTAGCCGCAACCCCGAGAACACCAGCTTCCGCAATCCCGTCTGGGAACCCTCGCTGGAAGCAGGAACGCTTGTCAAGGGTGCCAGCATGTACGTGGCACTTTCTGCCACCACACAGTGGACGCCGGGACTCGTGAGCCTGTGCCCGGCCCTCACCAGTAATAACCTGATGACATGGAGCCGTGCCAACGACGGTTTCGCTGCCGACGCGCAGCCCGCCTGGGGCGAAGGACGCGTGAACTCCCTGTCCGTGGATTATGCCCGTGCCGTCACGGGTGCCACCTATTGGATGTTCTACACCCTCGAAGGGGCGGAGACAATCGGTGCCGCCTCGGCCACGACGGCGCAGGGACCCTACACCGACCGCGGTGCCTTCCTCACGGCTGCCGATGCGGGCAGCACAACCCTGCGCGATCCCTTCTTCTTCGTCATCTCTACGGCCTACTATCTTTGCTACACCGCAGATGACGGCATCTACATCCAGCGTCTCACTCTCAACCGCACCCGTGGTGCCAGTCTCAACGGTGCCGCCACCAAGATTGCTGGAACAGGCGTCGGCGATGTATGCCTCTTCCGCAAGAGCAGCAATGAACTTTACCTGCTCTTCACCGTCGGCAGCGGCACGTCCAGTGAGATACGCTATGCCAGGGCGGAAGCGGTCACGGGTCCATACGTGGATAAGAGCGGCACCAGCCTGACCGACGGCAGCCAGGGCGAGCCTCTCATCCAGAGCGGCACGGCCATGATCAATCCCGAGAACCCCATGCGTGCCTTCCTCAATTCCGAGCAGACACACGTCTTCGTGGCCTACAACGCCACCGAGAACGGCAAGGCCAGCATGACTAGCGGTTTCGCCCGCAAGCCTATGCTCGTCACTCCCATCGAGCTCACT
This sequence comes from Bacteroidaceae bacterium, assembly GCA_017455585.1. Lineage (GTDB taxonomy): Bacteria > Bacteroidota > Bacteroidia > Bacteroidales > Bacteroidaceae > Physcousia. The sequence continues at coordinate 9,925 of JAFSZU010000052.1, forward strand.
GAAGACGGATGGTTCAAGCAAGCAGTGACAGCTCAGGAGGGATGGACCACACCGCGATTTGAATGACAAGTTGACAAGTTGACAAGTTGACAAGTTGACAAGTTGACGAGTTGACGAGTTGACGAGTTGACGAGTTGACAAGTTGACAAGTTGACAAGTTGACAAGTTGACGAGTTGACGAGTTGATGAGTTGACGAGTTGACGAGTTGACGAGTTGATGAGTTGACAAGTTGACAAGTTGACAAGTTGACAAGTTGAAAGTTCTTCAAGTGTGAAGCGTCGCAGAGCGCCGAGCGGAAAGTTGAAAGTTGAAACCCCTCAAAACCTCCAAACCTCCAAACCTCCAAACCTCAAAACCTCAAACCCTTAACCCCAATTATCAACCCCTTAAACAGTGTTTTATGAAAAAGATTTTTACTCTTCTCATGGCTGCCGGCCTGGCTACAGGACTCGGTGCCCAAACCATTACCGTCAGCAGTGTGGATGAGACCCTGGCCAACGACTATGCCGGCGGTTGTGAAATCGACCTGGACAATGATGGTATCAAGGAACTCATCGTTTCTGGCCGCCCGGCTTGGGAGGCTGCCGGCACCACCATCCTCGTGGATGCCGAAGGCAACGAGTATGAGGTCGATCGCAAGGCCTGGCTCTTCAAGTGGAACGGTCAGGACTACACCAAGACCAACCTCACGGAGGCTCACCAGCTTTTCGGTATCCGCGGAACCGTGATTCCCGCAGACTTCAACGGCGACGGCAATGTCGATTACTTTGCAGCAGGTGAAGCCTACGACTACACGGGTGTCTATTTGAACGACGGCAAGGGCGGTTTCACCAAGGACCCTGCCTACGCTGTCCTGGACAAGGAAGGCAACCAGGTGGAGTGGTATCCCCGTTCTGCCGATGTGGCCGACTTCAACGGCGACGGCCGTCCCGACATCGTCACCATCGGCTGGAGTGCAGTGGGCGGCAACCGCCAGGCCAACTGCGGTGTGCTCATCAACCAGGGCGACGGCACCTTCAAGAACGCCATCGAGACCGGTCTCATCGGCAACGGAGAGGTCGATTATGAATTTGCTCTCTGCACGGTCAAGGCTTTCGACCTGAACAACGACGGCAAGGCCGACTTTCTGGTTCAGGGTAATGTGGATAACGACGGCCGCTCGCTGGATCGCACCTTCATGGCATTCTGCAACCTCTCCGAGGGCGACGAGATTGGCTTCTATGACCTCGAACTCGCCACCAGCGTGTCACACCAGTTCGGCAACGGCAACTTCGCTGTGGTCGATTTCAACAATGACGGCACCCCCGACATCTTCGTCACCGGCGAGTCACCCAACGATGCCGTTGAGGGCTGGGCCTACTTCCCCCAGATGCTCTACGGCAAGATCTCCGGCGAGGACGTTTCCTATCAGGAGAACACCAGCTTCGTGGCCGCTCACAAGGACATCCGCCCGCTGAACTCCAACAACGTCGGCGTGCGCGCCATCGACTACAACGCCGACGGCTACTATGACCTCTTCCTCGACGGCTGGTGCGAGCAGATGCTGGACGGCACCGGTAACACCCAGCCCGGCTACTTCCTCCCGGGCTCTGCTGCCGGTCTCATCAGCTATCAGCGCATCCCTGGTGCCTCCGAGCAGGGCATCTTCTTCCTGGACTACGGCGTGACGGGCGCGCTCAACTACGCCTTCACTGGCTATCATGGCGACGGCCTTTATTTCCAGGAGGGCACAGACACCCCCAACGGCCGCAGCATGGTCTTCACCAAGAACCCCTGGCAGGTGGCCGCCCGCCCCGACGCTCCCACCGCTCCCACTGCCGAGATCAAGGGCAACACCGTGAAACTCAGCTGGACCCCCGCCGCTTCATCCCTGAAGAACGTGACCTATGAGATTTATATCAAGGACCTGAAGACAGGCAGGTTCTACAACGGTGTCACCAGCTTCGTCGGCGGCGACAATGACGGCATCCGTAAGGTGCTGCGCGAGGGTAATGCCTTCATGAACACCACACTGACGCTGACGCTGCCCGACGGTGCCTACGAGTGGGGCGTGCAGACTGTCAACGCAGCCCTGCGCGGCTCTGTCTTCGCACAGGGCGGCAAGCTGGCAGTGGGCGACCAAAGCAACATTCAGGGCATCAAGAGTGCTGCCACCGCGGGTGCCATCTACACCGTCGATGGCCGTCAGCTCTCCGCTGCTCAGAAGGGCTTGAACATCGTCCGCAGCGGCACCTCCTTCCAGAAAGTCATTGTCAAGTAAACCACCAATCCCCCAATGAGAAGGATTCTTTTCATCATTCTACTGTCTGTGATAGGCAGGGCGGCTCTGCCGCTCTGCGCACAGACGGTGATTAACATTCCCGTCCGCCAGTTCCCGCCGCTGCATGTGCTGGCAGAGAGCGTGGAGGTGGAGTTGCCCGTGGGCGGCATCACTCTGGGCAGTGACCTGGTGGTCAGCGGTGGCGACGGCATCTATGCCTACAGCTGGACGACCGCCGCTTCGCAGGAAGTACTCGGCACCGCCTCCACCCTCGCGGTGACCGCATCGGGCACCTATTTCCTCGTCGTCACCGACGGGCATGGCTGCCGTGTCAGCACACAGTTCACGGTCACTCCGGGGACGGCCGTGACAACCCCCGGTACTGCCGTCAGGCAGACCAGATACTTCGACCTCCAGGGTCGGGCCCTCGCGAGAAAACCCGCTGCCGGAGTCTTTCTCCGGCACACCATATATACCGACGGCACATCCCGTCTGAGTAAAGTGACGCTCAGGTGAGTGCTTATTAGAGTTTAGTGTTTAGCGTTTAGCGTAAATAGTGACTTTTATGAAAAAAGTGCTCCTATTATACCTTGTATATATATTATGTATTTCTCCAGTCTGCGCACAGACGGTGCACACCCACTATGCCAAGAACGGCCAGAAGACCACCCTCCGTCTGGGCTGGGACAGTAGCAACTACGGCACCATCCAGTGGCAGCGCTCCACCGACGGCGGACAGACCTGGACCGGCATCGACGGTGCCACCACGCGCGAGCTGGAGGTGACACCTTCTGCCGACACATGGTTGCGCGTCTGTGTCAACGGCGATGAGGCGTGCGAGCCCATCGTGGAGACCCATCTGGTCAAGGTGCTTCAGTTCAATGTCAACCTCATAGAGGCCCTCAGCACCAGCGCCACCTTTGAGGTCACGGGACTCGGTCTGCCGGCCGGGGACGTTGCGGAATACGGCTTCGCCGCCAATTACAGCGGCACCGCCCGCACCTACAGCTCCATGCAGCTCACACCCGTGGGCACCCAGCTGCCGGGCGGCGACTTCGAGGCCACATGCACGGGACTACTGCCCAACCGCCAGTACAGCATCCGCTTCTATGTGAAGACCCGCGACGGAAGCATCATCTACGGTCCCGGCAAGCTCACCAAGACCCTCGAAGGGCTGGAGTGGAGCACCGAGGACTGGAACATCACCAAGAAAAGCATCCAGGCGCGCTTCCGGCTCAACGGCTACACAGGCAGCAAGCCCACGATGACGCTGGAGCTGGGACCCGACCGGGACGACCTCAAGACCTACACCATCCTCACCGATGACGCCACAACACATCAATATAAATCAAACGTGATTACCGGCTTACAGCCCGGGACACAGTACTTCCTGCGCGTGACCGCCGACCTGGACGGCGACGTGCAAGTCATCGAGAAGACCGTCTCGACGATGACAGACTACAGCACCTGCGAGGTCGATAACACCGTCCAGCCCGTGGGGCACCGCATCAAATGGAACGACCGCCGCACCGCCATCCAGCTCAACCCCGACAACATCCAGGCCGAGTACCCCCGCATCCTGCGCGTCAGTGCCGACACCCTGCTGCTCACCTATCACGGCGGCGACGGCACCACGGGCAGCACAGACCACTGGCAGAATATCTACCTGCACCGCTCCACCGACAACGGGCGCACATGGTCGGCACCCGAGAAAATCTTTGACCATACCAAGACATGGCTTGCCCACGGCTGGCACCGCATCACCAATGCCGACATGATCCGCCTGCAGAACGGATGGGTCATCATGACCGTCTCCACCAACGCCAACCCCGAGACCAACCAGAACTGTCAGGTCCTCGTCATCACCTCCAAGGACGGCGGGCAGACGTGGAGCGACCCCGTCACCGTGCTGCGCGGCCGCGTCTGGGAACCCCAGATTGTCCAGCTGCCGGGCGGCGAGCTGGAGCTGCTGGTGAGCAGCGAGGCCTACTGGTGGGACAACCAGCGCAACAACCTCTTCCAGGAAATCGTCTGCGCCCGCTCCACAGACAACGGCCAGACGTGGACCACACAGCACCGCGCCAGCTACAACCCCGGCAAGCGCGACGGCATGCCTGTGCAGGTGCTGTTGCAGGGAAACAAAGGCATCCTCTTCAGCTACGAGAGCATCAACAGCGACAAGAACCCCTCCATCTCATGGCGGCCCCTCGACGGCGAGTGGGACAGTGCCGACTGGGACGAGCAGAGCGACGACCGCCGCTGGGTATGCGAGAACATCCGCGGCGGCTGTGCGCCCTACGCCATCCAGCTGCGCACGGGAGAGGTCGTGGTCATGGGGCATCTGGCTCAGAACGGAGATGTATGGCAGACCAACCGCAGCCAGATATGCATCGGCGACAACACGGGCCACAACTTCGCCTACCGCACCATGCCCTTTGCCAACCTGCCGCGAGGCGAGGGAGCCTATTACAGTTCCCTCTTCCAGAAGGACGACGACACCATCTGGCTTCTCTACACCCACTCCCGCTACAGCGGCTCCACCTGTCTGCGCAACACCGTTGAACTGCTGGAAGGCAAAATAGTGGAAGTGAAATAACCGACCTTTGACCTTCGATAACAATAGATTTGAAAACACAAATATTATGAAGAAGTCGCTATTCCTCATCGCCGTCTGCGGCATGCTGTTTAACACCTCGTGCGGCTCGCCGTCCAGTGACCGGCAGCAGGACACCCTGCCATTGCACTTCACCCTGCACCTGCTCCAGCCCGGCAATGCTGCTGAGACCATCACCTTGCAACAGCAGGGCGACCAGCTCACTGCCGAGCAGCCGCTGCCTCTGGACATCAGCCAGCGCATCACCACCGAGGGAGACCATCGGCTGCTCACGCTGACTCTCACCGCTCGCGTGCGTGCGTATTACAATATAGGTGTGTTGCTGCCCACAGACTTCACCACCGACAGCTGTGATTTCTACCTCCCCGGCTTCTGGTATCACCAGAACCTGCGTTCGCCCAGTGAGGCACCATCCTTCCACACCTCCCGTGACTGGACATTCCGCGAAGACCGCCTGTCCTCGCCCCTGACCAGTGTCTTTTGTGCAGAGAAGGGACAGAGCGTGAGCGTGATGCGCGTGCTGGATGCCCCCGCCGAGTGCCTCACCACCCACCAGGAGGGCGACGTCATCCTCTCCGGCGAGACAAGCCTCGGATACATGGGCTTCGAGGGCAGCAGCGGGCAGGCCAGCCTCGCCTTCGGCTATCCCTGGCAGGAGATGCCCCGCCGCTATATCCGCAAGCTGCAGCTCGCCCCCGCCGTCCGCGCCTTCGCACGCATCGAGAAGGGCGAGACCAAGACCCTCCGATGGATCATCCGCTCCGGCGAGGCGCAGAACTTCGGTCAGCACGTCACGGCCACCTGGCAGCACTGCGTCGATCAGCTGTGTCCGCAACCCGTCACGCCGCTCTATACGCCCGAGCAGATGAAGGCACAGCTGGCCAATTATTTCCGCGAGGCATACGTGGGCGAGTTCCCCCTCAAGTACCACAGCGGACACACCCTGCGCTGCGACGACTGCAAGCCCTTCCCTGCTGCACAGCTCGGCTTCTGCGGGCGCACTATCCTCAACGGCTTCAACGCCCTTGAGTATGGCGAGCAGACGGGTGAGCAGCTGCTCGTCCAGCAGGGACAGGCCATCCTGGACAGCTACCTCCAGAACGGCTTCACCGCGGGCGGTTACTTCAAGGACGAGGTGCGTTTCCACGAACCCATCCCTGCCGACGCGGCCGTCATTCACAGCATCCGCCAGCAGAGCGAGGGTGTCTATGCCGTCCTGCATTATCTGCGCTATGAGAAGCTCCAAGGCCGCCAGCACCCCGAATGGGAGCAGAAGATCCGCACGCTGCTGGATCGCATGCTCCAGCTGCAGAACCCCGACGGCAGCTTCCCCCGCAAGTATCTGGACGACCACAGCGCCGTCGATGCCAGCGCCGGCAGCACGCCCAGCGCCACCAGCACCCTCGTCATGGGCTACAAATACTTCGGCGATGAGCGCTACCTGGCGGCCGCCAAGAAGACTGTGGAGCATCTGGAACAGAATATTATCGGCCCCAGCGACTACTTCTCCAGCACCCTCGACGCCAACTGCGAGGACAAGGAAGCCGCCATCAGCGCCGTCACCGCCACCTACTATATGGCCATGGTCACCAGCGGCGAAGAGCAGAAGCACTACATTAACCTCTGCCAGAAGGCTACCTACTTCGCTCTTTCGTGGTACTATCTCTGGGACGTGCCCTTTGCGCGCGGACAGATGCTGGGCGACCTGGGGTTCCACAGCCGCGGATGGGGCAACGTCAGCGTGGAGAACAACCACATCGATGTCTTCGTCTTCGAACTGCCGCACATCGCCCGCTGGCTGGCAGAACAGACGGGGGAGCAGCGCTTCACCCAGGTCTGCGACGTCATCTTCTCCAGCCTCAATCAGCTGCTGCCCACGCCAGAACGCCTCTGCGGCATCGGCGTCCCGGGCTTCAACCCCGAGGTGGTGCAGCACACCACCTGGGACTATGGCCGCAACGGCAAGGGCTTCTACAACGACATCTTCGCCCCTGGATGGACTGTCGCATCACTCTGGGAAATGTACTCGCCCCAGCGCACTGCCGACTTCCTCACGGCCAAATAGCCGGGCCGCTTCCACAGCAAGCGTCATTTCTGGCAGAAAAAATACCCGATGGACTCATTCCTGGCAGAAGAAATACCCGATGGACTCATAGAATACAACCCGTCGTTTGAATGGTAATCAAGGGTCCTTCTGGCATACTCACCCAAGCGTGTTGATTATTCCATCATGATGGAATGATTATTCGGTCATGATGGAATGATTATTCGGTCATGATGGAATAAAGAACACGGTCACATCCTCGGGGTCATTCCTTTATGGTCTGTGGCTCTTTGCGGGCGTTGCTGCTACGATTGCGTATAGTCATATTAAATTATTTTTTTCTTCATACAAATAGTTAATTGAGTTAGTTAGGGCGCCAGCCAGTCGATGTGAATCAACCGGCTGGCGTTGATGTTTCCTGTCTTCGTCGCGGGATGTGTGGCAGACGGCAGCCTGCAGGCCTCACAGACTATGCTTTGCTGCTGTAGTCCTTGGGGTTGACACCGATGTGTTTCTTGAAGGTCTTGGAGAAATAGTTGGGGTCTGAGAAGCCGGTGGCGTAGGCGGTCTCGGAGACATTGTAGCCCTGCTGCAGCATGTGACAGGCCAGGTCCAGGCGCTTCTGGCGGATATAGTCTCCCATGGACATTCCCAGGATGTTCTTCATCTTCAGGTGCAGGAGGCTGCGGCTGATGCCCAGCTCCGCGGTGATGTCGGCGATGCCGAAGTCGCTGTTGTCCAGGTTCTTCTCCACGACGGCTGTCATGCGCTCCACGAAGCGGCGGTCCAGCTCTGTGAGGGTATTGATGTCTGTGCTGTCCTGTGGGTCCTCGAGCGTTGTGATGTCTGCCTCTGCGATGTACTGGGCCCTGCGCCTGACGAGTGCCAGGATGTTGCTGACTTGCAGTTGCAGGACGTGGGGGTCAAAGGGCTTGGGAACGTAGGCATCTGCACCGGACTGGTATCCCTCCACGATGTCCTGCTGTTCACTGCGGGCTGTGAGCAGGATGACGGGGATGTGGCTGGTGGCGATGTCTGTCTTGAGGCGTCGGCATAGTTCGTAGCCGTCCATGCCGGGCATCATGACGTCGGAAATGACCATCTGAGGGTCTTGCTGGCGGGCCAGCTCCAGGGCCTCTGCGCCGGATGAGGCGGTAATGAGGCGGTGGTTGTGGCTGAAGGTCTGTGAGAGGAAGCGGAGCAGGTCTGTGTTGTCATCGACAAGGAGGAGGAGGGGGGCTGTGGCAGGATTTGTTTCAGCATCGTTTTCGGCAGTCAATGGTGACGGCTCCCCTCCCTTACAGGGAGAGGCAAGGGGCTGGGGCTGGAGCGTAGAGGGGGGCTGTAGGGTTTCCTCGTCCTTGGTCTTCAGGAGGCATTTCTCCGGGAAGGCCTCTGCGCTGGCGCATAGCCAGACGGTGAAGGTGGTGCCGCGCCCCATGGTGCTCTGCACGGTGACCTCTCCTTGCAGCATGTCTGTCAGGCGTTTGACGAGTGCCAGCCCGATGCCCCATCCGCTCTGGTCCGATGCCCATCCGCGCTTGGTCTGATAGAAGCGCTGGAAAATGTTCTGCTGTTCCTCTGGCGCGATGCCGATTCCGGTGTCTGATACTTCCAGGAGCAGGAAGGTGTATGGGCTGTCGTCTCGGGGGCTGATGGAGGCGTTGACCGTGATGGTGCCTCCCGCAGGCGTGAACTTGATGGCGTTTGACATCAGGTTGTTGAGGATGCGTTCGAGATGTGAGGGCGAGTACCATACCTCTTCGCCGTTATCCTCGGTGTTCACTTGCAGGGTGAGCTGCTGCCGACGGCAAGCCTCGCTGAAGGGTGCTGTCAGCAGGGTGATATAATGCAGGGGATTGCCGTGTCGCAGGTAGAAGGGGAAGTCGCCGCTCTCCACTTTGTTGAAGGTGACGAGCTGGCCGATGAGCTGCTGCAGCTTGCCGGCACTGGCGAGTGCGGTGCTCAGGTGCTGCTGCCCTGTGGCATCCAGGCTGTCCGGGTCTATGCTGTGGAGGGGAGCCAGGATGAGTGTGAGGGGTGTCTTCAGCTCGTGGGCAGCGGTGGTGAAGAAATCGGACTTGGCCTTGTCCAGCTGCCTGATTTGCTCGCGCTCCATCTGTGCCAGACGCACGGCATTGCGGTCACGTAGCCTGACCTGTGTGAAGTGCCAGGCACTGAGGGCGAGGGTGGCGGCCAGCAGCAGATAGAGCAGCATGGCCCAGGGGGAGCGCCACCAGGGCGGTCGCACCACCAGTTCCAGCGTGCGCACGGGGCTGTCGGCCCACGAGCCGCCAGCCGCTGTCGCCCGCAGGTGCAGATGATAGGTGCCGGCGGGAATCTTGTAGCCCACAAAACGGCGTTCGGCACCGGCATCGCGCCAAGTGCGCTCGGCACCTTCCAGCCACACCTGATAGCGCACTCCGGCGGGTCCGGCGGGTTGGATGACACCGTACTGGATGATGAAGTGGCTGGCCTGTTCGTGGGAGAGAACCAGCCGCGTGGCGGCGTCGATGTGCTGTCGCAGGGGGCTGTCTGGCGCGTTGGCGGTGATGATGTCGTTGTTGATGATGAGTTGTTGCAGGTGCACGCTGCACGTGCCGTGCTGTGTCTGCAGCTCACCCGGATGGAACATGATGAGGCCGTTGATGGTGCCATAGAAGAGCTGCCCGTCGGCCGTGCGCAGGGAGCTGCTGTAGTTGAACTGGTTGGAGGGCAGACCGCTGCTCTCTGCCGTGTAGCGTTCGATGGCGGCCGTGCTGAGGTCATAGCGGAACAGCCCCTGGCTGGTGGACACCCACAGGTTGCCGTCTGCTTCTTCCATGCTGCAGATGGTGCTCTGGGTGAGCACGGCGGCTGTCACAGAACCCAGCGTGTCTAGCTGCGCCTCCAGATACTGCAGACCGCCGTTGTTGGTGCCCACCCACAGTCGCCTGTGCGAGTCCTGGTGCAGACACAGGATGTAATTGTCCCTGAGCCCGCTGCCGTCTGTCTGTGTGAAGGCGCGGATGTGGCCAGTGGAGGTGTCGATGTGGAAGAGGCCGTGGTTGGTGGTGCCCACCCACAGGTTGTCTGCGGCGTCCACGCAGAGGGTGTATATGAAGCAACTGGAGAGCGTGGGGTGCTGCACAGGCAGGAAGGTGTCTGTGTGCGGGTCGTAGCGCAGGAGGCCGTGGAGCGTTGCCACCCAGAGCTGCCCGTTGCGTTGTCGCGCGAGATAGAAACAGCCCTCGCTGGTGAGACCGTTGCTGTGGAGATAGTGGCGGCTGGTGTGGTGGCGGAGGTCATAGCGGTAGATGCCCTCGAAGCGTGTGCCGATCCAGATTTGCTGTTGCATGGTGTCCAGCAGCAAGGCGTGGACGTTGGTGCCCATGCCGCTGATGCCGTTGAAGGGTGTGAAGCGGGAGCTGGCGGGGTCGAAGATGTGGATGCCGTTGTCCTCGGTGGCCACCCAGATATGCCCCGACGGCTCCTCCACCATCATGCGCGGCACGCGGGCCTGGAGTTCACCGGGCTCGGCACTGGGCTCGAAATGCAGGAACTGCTGCCCTGTGGCAATCAGACAATCGACTCCGCCGAAGTAGCTGCCGACCCAGACGTTCTGGTCGGCATCGGACAGGATGGCGTAGATGGCGTTGTCGCTGAGCGAGCCGGCATCCTGCAGTCGATGGCGGATGATGTCGCGGTGCCCGTCGGGGTGCAGGACGGCGATGCCGTTTTCCGTTCCCAGCCAAATGCGGTGCCACGCGTCCTCGGTGATGCAGCGCACCACGCCGCCCGTGATGTCCTCTACAGAGACACGGCGGGGCGCATCGCCTTGAAGATCCAGACATTGCACGCCTTGTCCGTTGCGCCCCATCCAGAGCCGGCCCTGCGAGTCGATGGTCAGTGGGGCGATGGTCAGTGGTGCTGCGCCGCCGGTGTCGCCCATGAAATCCTCATAGAGTTCACGCGGCAGACGGGTGATGTGTGAGAGCGTGGTGTCATAGCGCAGGAGCTCGCTGTTGGTGGCGGCATAGAGCTGCCCGCGGCCATCCACGGCCATCGCCACCGTGAAATCATCGGCCATCGAGGGCAGAACCAGAAGCGTGTCGCGCGGCTCGTCATAGAGGCAGAGGGCGGCACCACCGAAGAACAGCCGCCCGTCGGCACCCTCGGCAATGGACCAGAAGAGGCCGGAGGGCGTGTCATAGCAGCGGAAATCATCGCTCTCCGGGCGATAGCGGCAGATGCCTGTCTCCGTGGCTGCCCACAGCCGGTGCCGCCGGTCCACGTGGAGGGCGTGGACCAGGTTGTGACGCAGGGAGGCGGGTGAGGCTGTGTGATAATAGGTGTGGAGGGCGTAGCCGTCGAAACGCGAGAGGCCGTTGCGTGTGCCAATCCACAGATAGCCCGCGGAGTCCTGTGCCAGTGCTTCCACCTGTTGGTGCGGCAGCCCGCGGCGGCTGTCAATATGCTGGAAACGGTAGCTGTCTGCGCGGGCACATAATACAGACACCGTCATGCACAGAGCCAGAAGGAACCTGAGTTTGATTGCCGCGGGAAAGAAGTATAAATGTCGGGTGGAGGGAAGGGGAATGGCCATCGTTTATTATTTCAAATTTCCGCTCGGCGCGAAGCGACGCTCCACGCTTGGAGAACTTTTAACAACGGAAAACACGGAAATCATCTGAAATACACGGAAACATTTCCGCTCTTTCCGCTTTTTTCCGTTTCTTCCGTTGTTTCAACTTTCAACTTTCAACTTTTAACTTTCAACTTTCAACTTTCAACGTGTCTATTAGTAAAACGCAAAAAACATTAAAAAGGTATGTCTGCGGTGCTCTTTTTTGCAGATATCTTGTGTGTTTATCGTTTTTACCGTACCTTTGTGGCGAAAATAGAACATTGATGAATGATTATTGATGGATGATGAATACTGCGGGCAATCATCAATATTCAATCATCAATATTCAATCATCAATAATATTCAATCATCAATCATCATTTTTCATTCTATGAAGAAATACATAATGCTTCTGGCTGTGCTGGCTCTGGCCCAACTGGTTTGTGCTGCACCCGCCAAGCGTGTGCTGAAGAAAGTGCGCCAGAGCGACGGCACCACCCTGATGGTGATGCTGCGCGGCGATGAACATCTCCATTATTATGCCACCATGGACGGTGTGCCCGTGATGCGCGCTGCAAACGGTGACTTCACCTACGCCCGGCTCTCCAACGGGCAGCTGTCGCCCTCCACGGTGGTGGCACATGCCGCCCCCGTCCGTCCTGCCGGTGAGCAGACATTTGCCCTGGACGCGCCCGCCCTGCGAAAGCAACTGAGCCAGAAACGCAATGAGCGGCTGCAGCCTGTCAATGCCGTCCGGGCCGCCGTGGCAGAGAAACGTCGCATGGCGCGCCGCGCGCCCATGCTGGATGCCGCCCAGGAGAACAAGAAGGGACCCATCATCCTCGTCAATTTCAAGGACAAGAAGTTGCAGGAGACCAGCACCGTGGCCGCTTTTGACCGCTTCGCCAATACCGACGGGCTCACGGACGATGTCAACTACGGCTCCATTCATGACTACTTCAAGGCTCAGAGCTATGGCAAGTTCAACGTGACCTTTGACATCGCCGGCCCCGTGACGGTGAGTAAGAACATGTCCTACTACGGCAAGAATGACAAGGTCTATGATCAGGACGAGCACCCCGAGGAAATGGTCTATGAGGCTGTGAAACTGGTGGACAGCCAAGTCAACTTCAAGGATTATGACTGGGACGGCGACGGCACAGTAGAGAACATTTATGTGGTGTATGCCGGCTATGGCGAAGCCTCTGGCGCCGACGAGAACACCATCTGGCCGCATCAGTGGCAACTGTCTGGATCCTACAGGAGCAGCCAGCTCCGTTTCGACGGCGTGCAGTTAGACACCTACGCCTGTGGCTCGGAACTCATGGGCGACGGCTATGAATATGATGAAGACGGTTACCCCGTGGAAGACAGATTCGGTAATTATGTGGAGGCCGAGAGCGGCGAACTTGACGGCATCGGCACCATGTGCCATGAGTTCAGCCATTGTCTGGGTCTGCCCGACTTCTATGACACTGACTACACCCATTTCGGCATGGATATGTGGTCTGTGCTGGATGCCGGCTGCTACAATTGTGACGGCTTCAGTCCTGCCAACTACACGGCCTACGAGCGCTGGTTCAGCGGATGGCTGGAACCCACGGAACTCACCGAACCCGCCGATGTCAAGGACATGCCCGCGCTGGCCAGCGAGCCCGTGGCATACGTCATCTACAATGACAAGAACCGCGACGAGTACTTCCTGCTGGAGAACCGACAGCCCATCGGCTTCGACTGGGGTACCGACCCGGAGGTCTCGGCCATCATGACCCATGGCCTCATGATCACCCATGTGACCTACGACCAGAATGCGTGGTACACGAATACGGTGAACAATGACAAGATGCAGCGCATGACTATCGTGCCCGCAGACAATGAGCTGTATGGCGGCAACGATCTCTCGGCTGACCTCGATAAGGCTGAGGAGCAGTATTACAAGGACTATGACTACAGTAAATATGTCGAGGCTTACTATGCGGCGTATGACAAGTATTTGTATGGTCTCTGCAGTGACCTCTGGCCCAACGCCAGCTATGACGGTGAGACCCTGAACCGCAATTTCACCGATGACAGCCAGCCCGCCGCCGCCCTCAACACGGCTAATAGTGATGACCAGAAACTCTTGCACAAGCCTGTGACAGAGATTACCGAGACGGCATCTGGTGCCAGAGTCAACGGCCAAAACATCTACAATATATCTTTTAAGTTCATGGGCGGCAAGTCTGCTGACGGCGTGACGGGTATCATGCCTGCTGAACCTGCTGATACTGAATGGTATGACCTGCGGGGACATCATGTCATGAAGCCGTCTGCTGTGGGCACATATATTATGCGTCGAGGTGCGGCTTCCAGAAAAGTAATCATCAAGTGATGCAATGCTGAACGTCCGCACTTTCATAGACCGTCCCATTCTTTCCGGGGTCATCTCCGTGATGATTGTCATCGTGGGAGCCATCGGCCTCACGCAACTGCCCATTGAGCAGTTCCCGGACATCGCCCCGCCGACGGTCTCTGTGCGCGCCAGCTACACGGGTGCCAACGCCGAGACGTTGCAGAAGTCGGTCGTTGTGCCCTTGGAGGAGGCCATCAATGGTGTGGAGAACATGATTTACATGACCTCCAACGCCTCCAACAACGGTTCCTGCAACATCAACGTCTTCTTCAAGCAGGGCACCGATCCCAATATGGCCACCGTCAACGTGCAGAACCGTGTGGCACAGGCACAGGGACTCCTGCCCGCAGAGGTCACACGAACGGGTGTCAATGTGGTGCGACGCCAGACCTCTACACTGAAGAGCCTCGGCCTCTACAGCCCGAATGACACCTACGATCTGGCCTTCCTCAACAACTACTTCAAGATCAATATCGAACCCCGTCTGAGCCGCGTGCCGGGCGTGGGCGAGGTGGATGTCTATGGCTCCAACTATTCCATGCGCATCTGGCTCGACCCGGCCAAGATGGCGCAGCACAACCTGATGCCCTCGGACATCACCGCCGTGCTGGCCGAGCAGAACGTGGAGAGTCCCGCGGGCACGCTGGGCGAGGAGAGCGAGAACACGTTCCAGTATGTGCTGAAATACCGCGGACGCTATGAGGAGGAGGCCGACTATGAGCAGATGGTCATCCGCAGCGAGCCCGACGGCAGTGTGCTGCGTCTCAAGGACGTGGCGCGTGTGGAAATGGGCTTGCAAGGCTATGCCATCGAGGGCTATATCAATGGTCATCAGGGTACAACCAGTATGATCTCGCAGACGCCCGGCTCCAATGCCAATGAGATTATCATTGCCATTGACAAGTTGGTGGAAGAAATCCGCAAGGACTTGCCCGCCGACATGGAACTCATCGACCTCATGTCCACCAAGGACTTTCTGGATGCCAGCATACACAGCGTGCGCCGCACGCTCCTGGAGGCCGCCGTGCTGGTGGTGCTGGTGGTGCTGCTGTTCCTGCGCTCGTGGCGCGCTACGCTGGTACCATTAGTGGCCATTGTGGTCTCGCTCGTCGGCACCTTCGGCTTCCTGTATGTGGCGGGCTTCTCGCTGAACACCTTGACACTCTTTGCCCTTGTGCTTGTCATCGGCACGGTAGTGGATGATGCCATTGTGGTGGCCGAGGCGGTGCAGACGAAAATGGAGACCCAGCAGACCCACCCCCTTGCCCCTCCCTGTGAGGGAGGGGAGCGGTCACCTTTGACTGCTGGGGAGGATGTTGCTAAGGAGAATCCATGCGCTGCCGCTCAAACTCATTCTTCTCCCCTCCCTACAAGGGAGGGGCAAGGGGGTGGGTCTGCAGGTGGCAAGTCCGCGACCATTACCGCTATGCGCGGCATCACCACCGCCCTCATTACCTCCACACTCGTCTTCATGGCGGTGTTCATCCCCGTCTGCTTCATGGGTGGCACCAGCGGCATCTTCTACACACAGTTCGGCCTGACGATGGCCGTGGCCGTGCTCATATCCTTGATTAACGCACTGACACTCAGCCCCGCGCTCTGTGCAAGGTTGCTGAAAGTTAAGACCGCAACGCGGTCTCCGCTCAATAACCGGGGGTGCGATAGTACCCCCGGAAATAGTGCTGTAGATGATAGCACTCTGGAAGAGTGCCCCAGTGATATTGATGGGCGACCCCTTCAGGGTCGATATGTCTGTGACACCTTATCCGCAGGTCCTTCGGACACTGCGGTTATTGAGAGGAGACGGTTTCACCGTCTGCCTTCCTTCGTGCAGTCTTTTGTTAGCATCCTTCAACTTATTGTGCGGCCCTTTGTCAGACCCTTTCAATCCTTCGTGCAACGCTTTGTCAAGGGCTATCAATCCTGTGTCCTGTTCTTCATTGGTCATAAGTGGCTGGTTGGTGGATTAGTTGCCGCTGCCCTCGCCACCTTCTTCTATCTCCTCTCCACCACCAAGACGGCACTGGTGCCCGACGAGGACATGGGTGTCATCTACGTCACCGTGCAGACCCAGCCGGGCAGCACCAAGAGCGAGACACACCGCATGATGGACCGCATCGAGCAGCTCATCACCGACCTGCCGCAAATCAAGGCATACTCCAAGAGCGTGGGCGTGAGCCGCATGGCCGGACAGAGCTCCAACAACGGCATGTTCCTGCTGCGCCTGAAGAACTGGGACGAGCGGCGCGGCAAGGGCGATGACCTCAAAAGCGTCATGGCCGAGGTCAACCGCCGCGTGGCCGACATCAGCGAGGCCAAGATCATGGCGTTCACACAGCCCATGATTAGCGGCTACGGTGCCACCAACGGCTTTGAGCTGCAGGTGCAGGATCATCAGGACCGGGGGGTGGATTCTCTCATGGCCGTCACCAACCGCCTCATCGCCGCCTTGCAGGCGCGTCCTGAGATTTCCCGCGCACAGACCTCCTTCCATAACCGCTACCCGCAGTACCGCCTCCACATCGATGCCGCCCGCTGCAAGCGTGCCGGGGTCTCGCCGTCAGATGTCCTCGCCTGCCTCTCCGGCTATATCGGCGGCACCTACTCGTCCAACATGAACAAGTTCTCCAAGCTCTACCGCGTGATGGTGCAGGCCGAGGTCACGGCCCGTCTGGACGAGCAGGCATTAAATAATATGTACGTGCGCGCGAAGGATGGCAGCATGGCTCCCGTCTCGGGTTTCGTGCAGTTGACACCCATCATGGGCACGGCCAATCTGACGCGCTTCAATCTCTTCCCTGCCATTCAGGTGAGCGGAATGCCGGAGAAGGGCTACAGCTCTGGCCAGACGTTGAAGGCGGTGCGCGAGGAGGCCGCCCGTGTGCTGCCGCAGGGCTATGGCTTCGAGTTCGCTGGCATGAGCCGCGAAGAGGCCAGTGCCGGACAGCACACGCTCTATGTTTTCATCGTGTGCATCGTCTTCATCTATCTCATCCTCTGTGCCTTGTATGAGAGTCTGTTCATCCCGTTGGCTGTTATTCTCTCTGTGCCGTTCGGGTTGATGGGCTCCTTCCTTTTTGCCCAGTGGTTTGGGTTGGAGAACAATATCTATATGCAGACGGGTGTCATCATGCTCATTGGCTTGCTCTCTAAGACAGCCATTCTGCTGACCGAGTACGCCAGCGAGCGCCGTCGTGCTGGGATGTCCATCGCCCGTGCGGCACTGTCCGCCGCGCAGGTGCGTCTGCGCCCCATCCTGATGACGTCGCTCACCATGATTTTCGGTCTGCTGCCCATGATGTTTGCCACGGGTGCCGGTGCCAACGGCAATATTTCACTGGGTGTGGGCACCGTGGGCGGTATGCTCATCGGAACCATTGCCCTTCTGCTCTTTGTTCCCTCCCTCTTTGTGGTCTTCCAGCAGTTGGAAGAACGAATGAAGATTCACTAATTCACGAAATATCGCCATATATGCAAAATATTTGCACAAATATGCGGATATATGAATGATTATTCATACCTTTGCGCCCGCAAACGTAAAACAGAGTTATTCCAAACATGATTCTAAACAGGAACACGCGCCTGGAAGTCATCAAACTGATTGTATCCAGTCAGGAACTGGCCAAGCAAGACGATTTGATGCGTGAGTTGGCCAAGGCCGGATTCTCAGTCACACAGGCCACGCTGTCACGTGACTTGCACCAACTGCGTATTGCCAAGGGACATAACGAGAAGGGACAACAGGTCTATATGTTGCCTGAGCAACGGCGCTATCAGCGTGTGAGTGACACGCATGTGACGGTGCAGAAACTCAATCGCTTGGGGGCACTGTCCGTGCGCTTCAGCGGCAACATGGCCGTGCTGCGGACACCGCCCGGACACGCTGCTCATGTGGCCTATGACATTGACAACGCACAGATCCCCGAGATTCTGGGCACTGTGGCCGGTGACGACACGATTCTCATGGTCATTGCCGAGGATGCCGAACGCCCAACCGTCCTCAACCGACTGGCAGAAGTGGTGGAGGTTGAGAACTGAACAACGGAAAACACGTGGAAACGGAAAACAGGGAACAAAAGAAGACCTATGGAAACAAAAGATATAAAGGCAGAAGACATTCAGATTCTGGTGGCCGACGAGAGCCACGAGAAGTATGTGGACACCATCCTCCAGACCATCGAGGATGCCGCCAAGGTGCGCGGAACCGGCATTGCCAAGCGCACCCATGAGTATGTGGCCAACAAAATGCGCGAAGCCAAAGCCGTTATTGCTCTGGCACCCCAGCACGACGGGCAGGAGCCGCGTTTCGCGGGCTTCAGTTACATCGAGACGTGGGGCAACAAGCAGTATGTGACCACTTCCGGCCTCATCGTGCACCCCGACTTCCGCGGGCTGGGCATTGCCAAACGCATCAAGGACATGACGTTCTCGCTGGCCCGCACGCGCTGGCCGCACGCTAAGATTTTCTCGCTCACCAGCGGCAAGGCGGTGATGAAGATGAACACTCAGTTGGGCTACCTGCCGGTGACCTTCGATGATCTCACGGATGACGAGGCGTTCTGGAAGGGATGCGAGGGATGCGTGAACATCGGCGTCCTGCGCGAGCGCAACCGTAAGTTCTGCATCTGCACCGCCATGCTCTTTGACCCCGAAGAGCACCTGCCCGCCAAGATACCGCAGAACGTGATAGACCGCATCAACAGACTGGAAGGGAGAATCACCAACAGTCAGGAATTCAGAGATTAAACAGAATTAAGTAGATGAACACAATTATATTATACAAACCACAGATTACACGGATTACACGGATTACACGGATTATAACCATTCCATTATAGGAAATCTGTGCGCTCGACCTCCGGTCGCTTCATACTTGAAGAAATTTCGATAACAATTACACAGATTATAAGAAGCAATTAAGAATCTGTTTAGTCTGTGAAATCTGTGGTTCTTGTTAGAAACTAATATTGAATAGTTACTTAAAACATGATATTATGGAAAAGAAGAAAGTAGTGGTCGCTTTCAGTGGCGGCTTGGACACGAGCTACACAGTGATGTATCTCGCAAAGGAGTTAGGATATGAAGTGCACGCTGCGTGCGCCAACACCGGCGGCTTTAGCGCCGAACAGCTGAAGACCAATGAGGAGAACGCCTATAAGTTGGGTGCCACCAAGTATGTGACGCTCGACGTGACGCAGGAGTACTATGCCAAGTCGTTGAAGTACATGATCTTCGGCAATGTCCTGCGCAACAACTGCTATCCCATCAGCGTCAGCTCGGAGCGTATCTTCCAAGCCATCGCCATCGCGCGCTACGCGAAAGAAATAGGTGCCGATGCCATCGCTCACGGCTCAACGGGTGCCGGCAATGACCAAATCCGTTTCGACATGACCTTCTTGGTGATGGCACCCGGCGTGGAAATTATCACCCTCACCCGAGACAAGAAGCTGACGCGCAAGGAAGAAGTGGATTACTTGAACGACCACGGTTTCAGTGCTGACTTCGCCAAACTGAAGTACAGCTATAACGTGGGCATCTGGGGCACCAGCATCTGCGGCGGCGAACTGTTGGATGCCATGCAGGGTCTGCCTGAAGAGGCTTACCTCAAGCACGTTACGGCCAAAGAACCGGAGAGCCTTCTGAAGATCCAATTCGAGAAAGGAGAGATTGTGGGTGTCAACGGAGAGAAGTTTGAAGACCGCGTAAAGGCGATTCAAAAGATTGAGGAAATAGGTGCCAGCTACGCCATCGGTCGTGATGCCAACGTGGGCGATACGATTATTGGAATCAAAGGTCGCGTTGGCTTCGAGGCCGCTGCGCCCAAGCTCATTATCGAGGCACACCGCCTCCTGGAGAAATCTACGTTGAGCAAGTGGCAGCAGTACTGGAAGGATCAGGTGTCCAACTGGTACGGCATGTTCCTGCACGAGAGCCAGTATCTGGAACCCGTGATGCCAGACATCGAAGCCTTCCTCTCCTCTTCACAGCGCAATGTCACGGGCACGGCCATCTTGAAACTCCGTCCCTTCGGCTTCGAGACCGTGGGCGTGGATAGCGACAACGACTTGACCAAGAGCAAGCTGGGCGAGTACGGCGAGACGCAGACTGGTTGGACAGCTGACGAGGCCAAGGGGTTCATCAAGGTGCTCTCCACACCGCTGCGTGTGTATTACGGAATACATAAAGACGAAGAAAGATAATGAAGGTAGGTATCATAGGTGGCGCCGGCTACACAGCGGGTGAACTCATCCGTCTGCTGCTGCATCATCCGGAGGCAGAAATCACCTTTGTCCACAGCACCAGCAATGCCAAGAATCTTTTGACCGACGTACACGAGGGGCTGCTGGGCGAGACTGACATGCGCTTCACAGACCGTCTGCCGCTGAAGAGTGCCGATGTGCTGTTCCTCTGTATGGGACATGGCAAGAGTGCTGACTTTCTCACAGAAAACCCCGTGCCCGCCAGCGTCCGCATCATCGACCTGGCACAGGATTTCAGACTGACCACGCCAGAGCATGATTTCATCTATGGTCTTCCAGAGCTCAACCGCGAGGAAATACGCCTGGCACGCCACATCGCCAATCCGGGTTGCTTCGCCACCGCCATCCAGCTTGGATTGCTGCCACTGGCCGCCAACTGGTTGCTGCACAGTGACATCAGCGTCAACGCCATCACGGGTTCCACGGGTGCTGGCGTGAAACCTGCTGCCACCACGCACTTCTCCTGGCGCACAGGCAACATGAGCATCTACAAAGCTTTCCGTCACCAGCATGTGCCAGAGATACGACAGTCATTGGCACAGCTGCAACCAGGCTTCAGTGCCTCCGTCGATTTCATCCCTTATCGTGGCGATTTCGCCCGCGGCATCTTCTGCACAGAGGTTGTACGCATTGACCCAGCCCTCACAGAAGAGGACATTGTGAAGCTATACAAGCAGTTCTATGAGACGGCAGCCTTCACCCACTACGTTGATTGCGACCTGGATCTCAAGCAGGTGGTGAATACCAACAAGGCACTCGTCCATGTAGAGAAGTTCGAGGACAAGTTGCTCATCACCAGTGTTATCGACAATCTGCTGAAAGGTGCCAGCGGACAGGCCGTGCAGAACATGAACCTGCTCTTCGGGCTCGACGAGCATACCGGGCTTGACCTCAAGCCCAGTGCTTTCTGAGTGTTATCGCTTCCGCCTGTAGGCAGACAGAAATAATACCCTAGGTGTAACGACATTTACACCCAGGGTATTTTCCTTTTACACCTGGGTGTGCGGGGATTTACACCCAGGTGTGAATTTGAAGGCCATCGCGGGGCAGGCTTTACCTGAGCAGGATTTTCCTGCCGTTGCGGATGACGATGCCATGGTAGTTGGTGTTCACGCGCTGACCTGCAAGGTTAAAGCATTTACCATTTACCGTTTTGCCATTTACCATTTGGTCTCTTGAATCATCAACATCTTCTATGCCGTCGGGCACGGTGCACTTGAGTTCCACCTTGTCGATGTTGCAGTTGCCATCGGTGATGGTGAAGCGCAGAATCTGCTCGCCCTCGGCCAACTTCTTGGACAGCTTGCCTGTCATGACCTTGTAGGTGTCCCAACCGCCGGTGGGCGTCACGGTGGCCTTGGCCAGCAGTGTGACGCGGGTGCCGTTGATGAGGCTGATGCTGAAGCCGCCGTTGGAGCTTGCGCCGTTGGAGCATGTGGCCTCGAAGGCATATTCACCGGCCTCGGTGACGTTGACCGAGTACTCTGTCCACTCGTCCTTGGCCGTGTAACCGATGGCCACGCCACCGCCAGCCTTCACGAGGTCAAGACCCTCGTTGTCACTGCGGTACTTGGCATCGCCCTCGTCATTGGCATCGGAGTCATGGAAGGACAGCCCCTCTCCACCCTGGTCGAAGTTCTCTGCCTCGATGATACCCGGCAGGGTGATGGCACCCTTATAAGGCGTTCGTTTGCCATTGACCTTCAATGTCTTCTTGGTTGAGGTCCGCGACTTGCCCTCGGAGTTGGTGGCCACGGCCATGAGGCTGTAGGTGCCCTTCTCCGCAGGATAATAGGTCAGCACGTAGGGAGCCTCTGTCATGGTGCCAATGAGCAGGTCGTTGGCATAGACGCAGACGTGGTCGATGGTGACATTGTCGAGCTTGGATGTGGACGAGACCGTGATGACGGTGGAGTCGCCGAGCGAGATGGTGCCGGGCTTGACCGACGAGATGGTGGCGGTGAGGTTCTTGGTGTCCTCGTCGTAGCGGTTGAAGGTGAGGCTCTTGATGTAGAAGCCGCCCTTGGTGACGTTGAGGCAGAGCACGTGGCGACCCGCCGTGAGCGGCATCTGCATCGTCGAGTGCAGGGTCTGATAGTTGCTGGTGCTGCCTGTCTTGGGCACATCAATATATTCGGTGAGGAAGTCCAGATTGTCGAACCCATATTCCGCCAGATAGAACGAGCCGCCAGTCTTGGCCGACGCCACCTCGGCATCAACCGTGTAGAGACCATCTTCCTTCACATCGACGGTGTATTCCATCCATGCGCCGTCCTTGGTAACGGCGTTGCTGCGCGAGGCGTTGTTGTATGTCACGCCGCTGAGGCCCTTGTCATATTCGCCCACCTGAATGGTGCCGGGCAGCTGCGGCACGGTCTCGTTATAGGCTTCGCGCTTGGTGGAGCCACTGAGCACCTGAAAGCGGGACAGGCGCTCATAGGTGGAGCCGTCGGTGGTAGTGACCACAGCCTTCAGCTCCTTCGTGCCAGTGGTGGTGGCCGTGTATTCTGTCAGGTAGGGGGCTTCGGTCAGCGTGGCAATCAGCGTCGAACCCACGTAGAGTTGCACCTTCTCAATGGTCTTGGTTGCCATGGTGGCACGCACCTTGATAGGCAGCACATCGCCCTTGGCCACCTTCAGTGCGGCGGGACGCACATAGATGGATGCCTCCTTCTTCATGCCGGGGAAGGGGCTCACGGCGTTCTTGGCAGCGTCGGTGGCCATATACTCCTTCAGCCAGGTCATGGCAGGACGTTCCTTGCCATCCTTGTAAAGACCCGAGTTGCCGTCGGTGGTCCAGGTGGCACCATAAACATATCCCCATAGGGTGATGCCGGCACAGTAGGGCTTCTCCCACATATAGGGAATCTGCTCCTTATAGCGGGTCAACTGATGGTTATCGTCTGAAGTGCCGATATCATATTCTGTGCTGTACATGGGCATCTTCAAGGCGGTCTGGATCTTACTTTCTGCCGACTTGAAGTTGCTGAGACTGCAGTCGGTGAGGTCGTGGCTCTGGCAACCGTAGGCATCGATGGGTGCTCCGGCATCGCGCAGGGTGCGGACGAGGTCGATGTACTCATCGGTGTTCCACTGGAACGTGTTATAGTCGTTGTAGATGAGGATGGCATCCGGCCAGCGCTCGTAGGCCAGCTCAAAAGCCTTGATGAGCCAGTCGTAGCCCGTCTTGCCGCCGCCGCCCAGACTCTCCTTCATCATGGGGTTACCCGCCTGATGTGTGCCCACGGCCTCGTTGACGACGTCAATCAGCGGCAGGGTGGGGTACTTCTTCTTGGTGGCGTCATACCACTTGACAATGGCCGCATAACGCTCCTTCGGTGACAGGTCGGGCAGCCAGTTGGGGTATTGTGCGCCCCACACCAAGGCGTGGAATTTGTAGGTGAACTTGTGTTGCTTGGCATAGTTGAAGGCATTGTCACAGCCCCAGTTATAGGAACCGCGCGTGCCCTCCACCGAACCCCACTTGGACTCGTTCTCACAGGTGATCTGGTTCCACAGTTTATAGAACTGCGGCAGCCCGCCTCCGGCATCCACCTGATACCGGGTGGTGATGTTGCCCAAGAACTTGTCTGGATTTGATGACAATTGGGCCGCAAGCCGTGATGGGCTGGTCAAAAGGGTCAAAAGCAGGAGGGCAGCACACATGCCCAAAGACTTCATAGGTCTCATAGGTCTTATATGTCTTATGTCTTTTAGGACAAAATGGTTGTTATCGGGCGCAAAGTTAGACATTTTTCTTGCATCACGCACTAATTTCCTGACAAAAAATCATCCTATCTCATATATTTGAGCTATCTTTGCACCCAAATTCATTCTATAATAGAAACACGACATGAATCTCTTTGACGTTTATCCCCTCTTCCCCATCAACATTGTCCGTGGCCGCGGCTGTCGCGTGTGGGACGATCAAGGTACAGAATACCTTGATCTCTATGGCGGTCATGCCGTCATCTCTATCGGTCATGCCCATCCGCATTATGTGGAGGCCGTGAGCCATCAGGTGGCACAGCTCGGATTCTACAGCAACTCCGTGGTGAACAAGCTGCAACAGCAGCTGGCCGAGCGGTTAGGCAAGGCCTGCGGCTATGACGACTACCGCCTGTTTCTCATCAACAGCGGTGCCGAGGCCAACGAGAACGCGCTGAAGCTGGCTTCGTTCCACACAGGGCGTAAGCGCGTCCTCTCTGCCCAGAAGGCGTTCCACGGGCGCACGTCGCTGGCCGTGGAAGTGACCAACAACCCGAAAATCATTGCCCCCATTAACGCCAACGGACACACCACCTTCCTGCCACTCAACGACTTGGACGCCTGGAAGGCAGAACTGGCGAAAGGCGATGTGGCGGCTTGCATCATCGAGTGCATCCAGGGCGTGGGCGGCATCCAGCTGGCCACGGCTGAATTCATGCAGGGTCTGCGCGCCGCTTGTGACGAGACGGGCACGGTGCTCATCTGTGATGAGATACAATGCGGCTACGGGCGCAGCGGGCGGTTCTTTGCCCATCAGTGGTTGATGAACACCTCCTCCGGGGGAGGCTGGGATGGGGCCCCAGACATCATCACCGTAGCCAAAGGCATCGCCAACGGTTTCCCCATGGGGGCTGTGCTCATCTCGCCCAAGTTCGAGGCTGTCTATGGACAACTCGGCACCACTTTCGGCGGCAATCACCTGGCTTGCGCCGCTGCGCTGGCCGTGCTGGATGTCATCGAGGGTGAGGGTCTGGTGGAGAATGCAAGGAAGGTGGGCGAATATCTGATGGAGGAAGTTGACAAGATGACGAGTAAACAAGTTGACAAGTTGGATGTTCAAACAAGCAACTCGTCAACTCGTCAACTCGTCAACTCGTCAACTATCAAGGAGGTGCGCGGTCGCGGCCTGATGATTGGAATAGAGTTGGACCAGCCCTACAAGGAGGTGCGTCAGCGACTGCTCTTTGAGGAACACGTGTTCACAGGCTGTGCCGGCACCAATGTGCTGCGTCTGCTGCCACCGCTGTGCATGAGCATTGAGGACGCAGATGAATTCATCGTGAAACTAAAGAAAGTACTATAACTCCACAAACCCTACAACCCTTTATGAACGATCAACTCAAACAAATCGGAGAGCGCCTACGCGGCCTGCGTGACGCCCTTGATATACCTGCTCAGGAAGTTGCAGACCTCTGTGGTCTGTCCTTGGAACGTTATGAGCAAATAGAGCGCGGCGAGGTGGACATCACTATCTCCAAACTGATGATGATCGCCAACAAGTACGGTGTCACCACCGAAGCTCTCATCTTCGACGAGGAGCCTCACATGCACGGCTATCTTGTTGTCCGCAAAGGACAGGGCATGAGCATTGAGCGCACCAAGGCCTATAAATACCAGAGCCTGACCGGCGGCTTTGCCGGTAATAAGGCGGAAGTCTTCATCGTCACGGTGGAGCCCAAGCCCGATGCCCACACCATCTACAAGAACACCCACCCCGGACAAGAATTCAACATGATTCTGGAAGGAGCGATGGAGCTGTTCCTGGGCGGCAAGACCATCGTGCTCGAGGAGGGCGACAGCATCTATTTCGACAGCACCAAGCCCCACGGCATGCGCGCCATCGGCGACCGGCCCGTGCGCTTCCTGGCATTCACAGTAGAATAACACGACTATGGTTGAAAGATTCCTGAAACAAACACAATTCACGTCCTACGAGGACTACAACGAGCACTTGGAGTTCATCATCCCCGAACACTTCAACTTTGCCTACGACGTGATGGACGCCTGGGCCGAAGAAGCTCCCGACAAGCTGGCACTGCTCTGGACCAACGACGAGGGTGTGGAGCGTCGCGCCACCTTCGGCCAGCTGAAGACCGAGAGCGACCAGGCCGCCGCCTACCTCCAGAGCCTCGGCATCGGCAAGGGCGACCCCGTGATGCTCATTCTCAAGCGTCGCTACGAATGGTGGATTACCATGTTGGCCCTGCACAAGCTGGCTGCTGTGGTCATCCCCGCCACCCACATGCTCACCAAGCACGACATTATATATAGGAATACGCGCGCGAGCGTGAAAGCCATCATCTGCGTGGATGACCCGTATGTGATGAGCCAGGTGGAAGCCGCCATGCTCGAAAGTCCCACTGTGGAGGTGCTGGTGAAAGTCAGACCCACCCCCTTGCCCCTCCCTGCGAGGGAGGGGAGCAGTCACCTTCTGACTGCTGAAAAGAATATCATTTCTCAAATTCATTATGCTCCCCTCCCTCGCAGGGAGGGGCAGGGGGGTGGGTCTTGGCATGACTGGCACACCGAACTCCCCATCGCCCCCGCCTTCCACCGTCCTGCCGTCCCCAACAACAACGACGACACCATGCTGATGTACTTCACCAGCGGCACCAGCGGCGAGCCAAAGATGGTGGCACATGACTTCCTTTATGCTATGGGACACCTGACCACGGGTGTCTTCTGGCACAACCTCAGCGAGGACAGTCTGCACCTCACCGTGGCCGACACGGGCTGGGGCAAGGCTGTCTGGGGCAAGTTCTACGGACAATGGTTCGCAGGCGCCACCGTCTTCGTCTTCGACCATGAAAAGTTCGATGCCGACCGCCTGCTGCGGCAGATGGAGAAGTATCACGTCACCAGTTTCTGTGCTCCGCCCACCATATACCGCTTCATGATTCGTGAAGACCTCTCAAAGTATGACCTCAACGCCCTGCGCTATTGCTGTACAGCCGGCGAAGCTCTGAATCCCGCTGTCTATGAGAAGTTCTACGAACAGACAGGCATTCGCCTCATGGAAGGCTTCGGGCAGACCGAGACGACCATGACCCTCGGCACCATGCCTTGGATGGAACCCAAACCCGGCAGCATGGGCAAGCCCAACGGACAGTACGAGATTGACCTACTGAGAGCCGACGGCACGCCTTGCGAGGACGGTGAGAAGGGAGAGATTGTCATTAGAGTTGACAAGTTGACAAGTAAACAAGTTGACAAGTTGACAAGTAAACAAGTTGACAAGTTGACAAGTAAACAAGTTGACAAGTTAGCAGCACAAACAACTCGTCAACTCGTCAACTCGTCAACTTGTCAACAAAAAAAGCCCCTCGGCCTCTTCAAGGAGTATTACCGCGACCCTGAGTTGACTCGCGAAGCCTGGCACGACGGCATCTATCACACGGGCGACATGGCTTGGCGCGACGAGGACGGCTACTACTGGTTCGAGGGCCGCATCGACGACGTCATCAAGTCCAGCGGCTACCGCATCGGCCCCTTCGAGGTGGAGAGTGCGCTGATGACGCATCCCGCCGTGGTGGAATGTGCCATCACCGGCGTGCCCGATGACATCCGCGGCATGGTAGTGAAAGCCACGATTGTCCTGGGTAAAGAATGGAAGGACCGGGCGGGCGATGCCCTCATCAAGGAACTGCAAGAACATGTGAAACGGGAAACCGCTCCCTACAAATATCCCCGCATCATCGAGTTCGTGGATGAACTGCCCAAGACCATCAGCGGCAAGATCCGCAGAGTGGAGATCAGGCAGAAAGATAACAATAAGAATTGATCATCAACTATAACCACAGATTTCTCAGATTAAACAGATTCCTATCTGTCTCTAATCCGTGTAATTAAATCCGTGTAATCCGTGTAATCTGTGGTTTGTAAATAGTATCTAATAAACATGAAGTTCGCCATTATCGGAGCCGGTAATATCGGCGGTGCGCTGGCCTTTGGTCTCGCACAAAGCAAGTTGGTCCGTACAGAGGACATCAGCATCAGTAATACACACCCAGAGAAGCTGGAGCGCATCAAGGCCTTTGACCCCGCCATCCGCACCACCACCGACAACCGCGAGTGCATCGACGGTGCAGATGTGGTCGTTCTGGCTATGAAGCCCTGGAAACTGAAAGAAGCCGCCGAACAACTCAAGCCTTGGCTCGACTACGATCGTCAGATTGTTGCTTCGATGGTCGGCGGCGTGGGACTGAAGGATTTGCAGGAAGTGTTTGAGAAGGATGGCAAATGCCCTCCCCTCTACTACCTCATCCCCAACACCGCCATCGCTGCCCGCCAGAGCATGACCTTCCTCTCCTCTGTGGGTGCCACAAAGGAGCAGGACGAGGCGCTCTTGGCTGTCTTTAAGGACTTGGGCGACGCCATGCTGGTGGAGGAACGCCTGATGAACGCCGGTCTGGTGCTGGCTTCCTGCGGCATAGCATACGCCCTGCGTTACATCCGCGCCAACACTCAGGGCGGTGTGCTCCTGGGCTTCACGCCCGCTGATGCCCAACGCATTGTGGCACAGACCATGAAAGGTGCCGCCAGCCTGTTGAGTGTGGACCATTCACATCCCGAAGCTGAGATAGACAAGGTCACCACCCCTGCCGGTCTCACCATCCGCGGCCTCAACGCCATGGAGCGCAACGGCTTCACCACAGCCATCATCGAAGGCCTCATGGCCTCCATTCCCCAAAGTAAATAGCCACCCGTCTTCAGGTTGGGTATAGCGCGTATTCGCGCCTAACAATCTATCACTCCATGAGAATAGTTATCAAAATCGGCAGCAATGTCCTCACTCGCTCAGACGGCAAGCTGGACGTCACCCGTATGTCAGCGCTCGTGGACCAGGTGGCATGGTTGCGGCAGCAAGGCCATGAAGTCATCCTCGTGTCCTCTGGTGCCGTAGCTTGTGGACGAAGTGAACTGCAAGTTGGTCACACCTTGGATTCTGTGGAACAGCGTCAGCTCTTCTCAGCCCTCGGGCAGGTGAAGCTCGTTGGACTCTACTACGATCTCTTCCGCGAGTTCCACATCCATGTGGGCCAAGTGCTGACGATGAAAGAGAACTTCCAGCCTGGCGAACAGTTTGAGAACCAGCGTGCCTGTATGCGGGTGATGCTGGAGAACGGCGTGCTACCTATTGTCAACGAGAACGACACCGTCTGCGTGACGGAACTGATGTTCACCGATAACGACGAACTCAGCGGCCTCATCGCCCAGATGATGGAGGCCGACATGCTCATCCTGCTCTCCAACATCGATGGCATCTTCACCGGCCACCCCGATGACCCGCAGTCCCAGTTGATTCGTAGCGTGGCCCCTGGCACTGACCTCTCCTCTTACATCAGAACGGAGAAGAGCGCCTTCGGTCGAGGCGGTATGCACTCCAAATACACCACCGCCACCCGTGTGCAGACAGCAGGCATCCGTGTCATCATTGCCAACGGCGAGCGAGAGAACATCCTCATCGACCTCTTTGAACAACCAGCGAAAACCCCGCACACTGTATTCTCCTCCTCGTGAATCACCATTCATGAACCAGCCTCCTTCCTCGTGAATCCCTCTCCCATCCTTCATGAAATCAACATCTGATAATCTTTGGTTGGGTGCCGCGCATACTTGCGCGGAATCCCCCTCCCCTGTGCCATCCTCCTTCCTTGCTTCCAAGGCCGCCAGCAAGCACCTGGCCCGCCTCTCCGATGAAGCGCGCAATGCCATCCTCTTGGACTTGGCCACTGCCACCGATGCACACACTGCCGACATCCTTGCCGCCAACGCCCTCGACCTCGCCCGCATGGACCAGGCCGACCCTCGCTACGACCGTCTGCAACTGACCGAAGCCCGTCTGCGTGACATCGCTGCCGACCTGCGCAAGGTGGCCTCGCTTCCTTCTCCACTGGGTCATGTGTTGAAGCACAGTATCCTGCCCAACGGACTGGAACTCACCCGCGTCAGCGTGCCCTTCGGTGTCATCGGCATCATCTTTGAGGCTCGTCCCAATGTGTGCTTCGACTGCTTCGCCCTCTGCCTGAAGGCGGGCAGTGCCTGTATCCTCAAAGGAGGCAGCGACGCCAAAGACAGTTGCACAGCCATCGTCACCCTCATCCACGAAGTCCTTCAGCGTCACGGCCTCCCCGCAGAGACCGCCCTGCTGCTCACTAATCACGAGGACACAGACTGTCTGCTCACCGCCCGCGGCCTCGTCGATCTCATCATCCCGCGTGGCAGCAGCCGACTTATCAACTACGTCCGGGAGCACGCCCGCATTCCCGTCATTGAAACAGGTGCCGGTGTTGTACATTGTTACATCGACCGTGCTGCCGACCTCAAGAAAGCCATCCCCATCGTGGTGAATGCCAAGACCCGCCGCGTCAGCGTCTGCAACGCCCTCGACTGCCTCATCATCCATCGCGACCGCCTTGCCGACCTGCCAGCCCTTTGCCAGCCACTCTTTGACAAAAACGTCTTCATCGAGGCAGGTGAAGATGCTTATAAGCTACTGCAGGTAATCGCTCCCTCCCTAACGGGGAGGACGGGGGGAGAGTCTTTCGGCACCGAGTTCCTCTCCCTGCGCATGGCCGTGAAAGTCGTTGACAGCCTGGACGAAGCCCTCGACCACATCGCCCGCTACGGCTCCGGCCACAGCGAAAGCATTGTCACCGAAGACCCAGAAACTGCTCGCCGCTTCCTCGCCGAAGTGGATGCTGCCTGCGTCTATCACAATGCTCCCACCAGCTTCACTGACGGCGGGCAGTTCGGCCTCGGAGCCGAGATTGGCATCAGCACCCAGAAGCTCCACGCCCGCGGCCCCATGGCTCTCGAAGAAATCACTACCTACAAATGGCTTATCAAGGGCGAAGGACAGACCCGCCCATAAAGCCCCTACACCACAAGAACAATACTTGACCCCTCCAGAAGACCCACCCCAACCCCTCACTGTGAGGGAGGGGAGTGGCCATCATTGAAAGATGAAATATCAAGGCATAAAAAGGATTATAATGATGAACACAACATTCCGCTTGTTACAAAGGTATATGCTCCCCTCCTTGAAAGGGAAGGATAGGGGGGAGGGAGTGTTCCTTCTCTTCCTTCTCTTCCTCTTTGTGTGTCCGGTGTTCGGCAATTCTGTTGCCGAGAATGCCCCGCAGACAGCCGCCGTGAAGACAGCTGAGACAGACACCCTCCTCCGTGTCCTTCGCGAGGAACTGGCCGCTGACTTCCAGGAGCTGCAGAAACAGGACGTAAAGCCTTACTTCATGAGTTCCCGCGTGCAGGAGAGATGGGACGTCCGCATCGCGGGCACCTTCGGTTTCCTTGGTACATCCTATCAGGACCACACCCGCAGCTTCACCCCGCAGGTGCGTGTCGGCACGCCCGAGCTCGACAACTTCAAGTTCAACAACCAGTCGCGTAGCGGCTCAGGGCCTCTCCCGCTGACCGATGCCTCCACCGATGCCCTCCGTGTGGCCATCTGGACGCAGATGCTCACCGCCTACGACCGCGCCACATCAGCCTACCGCGATGCCCAGAACCGCCTCCGCTCCCTGGCCGATAACGAGGACAAAGCCCCCTGCTTCAGTGTGCTCGGCGGTTTGCCCGCCGAGACCTTCTACGAGCCTCCCATCCTCCACCCATCCCTCACCCCTGCCGAGCAGCGCGCCTGGGAAGAACGCCTGTGCCGCGTCAGTGCCGTCTTCAAGCAGTGGCCTCAGTTCAGTGATGCTGCGGTCAACCTGCAGGTGGAGAACCAGCGCACGCACCTCGTCAGCACCGAAGGCACAGCCATCGTGCAGAACCGCGTCAGCTATCGTGTCTTCATCCACGCCGAGGTCAAGACCGACGACGGCATGGTGCTCCCCCTCACCCAGACCTACTATGCCACCTCTTTGGATTCCCTGCCTGCTGAGGACGTCATGATACGCGATGCCGAAGATGTGGGTCGCCGCCTCGAAGCATTATCCAATGCACCCGTTGCCGACCCCTTCACGGGTCCTGCCCTGATGAGCGGCCCTGCCAGTGGCGTCTTCTTCCATGAGATCTTCGGGCATCGCCTTGAAGGTCATCGCATGAAGACGGGTGGACAGACCTTCCGCAAGATGATTGGGGAGCGCGTACTGCCCACCGACTTCCAGGTCTATTGCGACCCCACCCTCACCCACTACGGCACACAACCCCTCAACGGCGGTTACAAATTCGATGACGAAGGCACGCGCGCACGTAGAG
The DNA here is from genome assembly GCA_017455585.1 of Bacteroidaceae bacterium. Taxonomy (GTDB): domain Bacteria; phylum Bacteroidota; class Bacteroidia; order Bacteroidales; family Bacteroidaceae; genus Physcousia. The sequence goes on from JAFSZU010000052.1 coordinate 42,090, forward strand.
TTAATAATGTGGTCAATGGCGTATTGAAGGAATTCCTGATGAGCCGCGTGCCGCTGGACAGTTTCCCAGAGAGCAACGGCCACGGTCGCACGGCCGAAGGCGGCACACCTGTCTCGCGCCAGTCCAACCTCGTCGTTGAAACGCGCAAGCCCTACACCGAAGCCCAGCTGCGCCAGCTCCTGCGCGACGAGGCAAAGCGGCAGGGCAAGGACTATGGTTACCTCTTCCAGAGCGTTAGCGGCGGCTACACGCAGACAGGTGAAGGAGGTAGTATCAACTCCTTCAACGTGACACCCTTGGAGGTCTATCGCATCTACGTCGATGGCCGTCCCGATGAACTTGTCCGCGGCGTGGATCTCATCGGCACACCGTTGTCCATGTTCTCTAATATCGAGGCAGGCGGTGACACACCCTCCACCTTCATTGGTATGTGCGGTGCCGAAAGCGGCTGGGTGCCTGTCTCAGCTACCTCCCCCATGGTCTTCTGCTCCAAGATAGAGACACAGCGGAGACAGCAGAAGAGTGCGCTGATGCCAGTACTTCCCCCTGTTGCTTTCAACGCCGACGGCGTTGAAAGCAACAGGGACTCCATTGTCTTCCGCGCTCTCTCCGACGAGCTCCGCCGCTCCATGGACAGCCTTCGCATCGAGGGTCAACCCGCACCTTTCATCATCGACTACCGCCTCCAGCGTTCCCGCAGGTTCAACCTATCGGCTTCCTTTGGTGAGATAACTTCTTGTCCGCCCTCTCCCTGGTGGCAGAAGTTCGATGCCGAGGTCATTCTGGGCGACTACCAGCATAGTAGTCTGCGCGCGCCGGAGAGTGGGATGCGGGGCACATCCATTCCCTTGGCAGCCGACTACAACAACCTGCGGCGTCAGGCCTGGCTGGCCACCGATGTCTATTACAAGCAGGCCATCGCCAACCTCGAGAACAAACGTCAGCAGATGAAGAAGGTGCAGCTGCCCGCCGACGAGGCAGCCCTCCACGACTTCATCCCCGCACAGCCAGTCACCAGCATTAACCTGCCGCCGCGTGAGTTCAGCGACACCCTCGCCGACGAACTCGCCACCTACCTCCGCCGCCTCTCGGGTATCGCCAAGGAATTCCCCGCACTCATCCTCAGCAACGCCGACATGAGTCAGGACCAGGCTTACATCTACCGCCTCACCTCCGAAGGGGTGCGCGTGGCACAGCTGCAAGACGATCACACTTCCCTCGGCTTCCGCTTCGCCTTCGCACGCGGCACCAGTCCCCACACACATATTCACGAATACGCCTCGCCCTCTGAGTTGCTGGCAGACAGTGCCCGCTTCACCAAGGCAGCACGCGAATACGTAGCACTCCAGTACCAGCTCTTCTGCGACTCCATCGTCCAGGAGGACTATTACGTGGGGCCTGTGCTCTTTGAAACCAGTGCCTGCCGAACCATCTATAACCTTGCCCACGGCGACCGCCACAACTTCCGTGCCTGGCACCCTTACCTCCAGAGCGACCGAGCCATCTACTCCAAACTCAACCGCAAGATTGTAGATGACAAGATTACCATCCGTCAGGACCCCACGCTCACCACATGGAATGGTCACGCACTCGTAGGCGCTTACACCGCCGATGCTAACGGGCAGGCACCACAGGCCGTCACCCTCGTTGACCGTGGCATCTTCTGCGCCCAGCTCTGCGGCAGCACGCCCGCACTCGGCACCTCGAAGCCCACTGGCAACTTGCGCTTCAACAATCCATACTCATGGAACGGAGCCTTGGCGGCCAGCACAGCCCCCGGCGTCATCCGAGTTGAGAGCAGCAAGACCATACCACTCAAGAAGATGCGCAAGCAACTTCTGCGCGACGCACAGCGTGAGGGCTACGATCATGCATACATCCTGCGTAAGGATGCCCTCTACCGCGTCAACGTCAAGGACGGCACAGAGACGCCACTGCGCAAGCCCAATATCAACACATCCCTGAACATGATTCGCCACATCAGCGCCCTCTCCACCGAGCAGACAGATGTTGTCGAAAGAGAGGACGGCGGTGGTGCCCGCTTCTCCATCGTAGGCCCCAAGGCCATGATACTGGGTGATGTGGAAGTGCCCATGACCACACCCCAGCAGCCCGCCAAGGTGCCGCTGACGTTCCCACTAAAGCGGACCCCCTCCCCGCTCCCCCTCAAAGGTGGAGAGTAGTCACCTTTCAAGAATAGTATTCTTATCAACAGCTTTTTATTCTTAATCTTTTATGTCCAAATAACACCCTCGTAAATACATCCCACTCTCCCCCTTTGAGGGGGAGCGGGGAGAGGGTCTTCTTCTTATGAAAATCTTCCAACATGTATCAGACCTCGGCGACCTGCGCACCGCCCTCGCCGAAGCAGCGGAAGTCAAGCGCGACCGCTACCAGTGGCAGCACCTCGGCCGGAACAAGACCGCGCTGCTCATCTTCTTCAACAACTCCCTCCGCACACGCCTCAGTACACAGAAGGCAGCCGTGAATCTGGGTATGAACGTCATCGTCCTCGACGTGAACCAAGGCGCCTGGAAGCTGGAGACAGAACGCGGCGTCATCATGGATGGCGACAAGAGCGAGCACCTCTTAGAGGCCATCCCCGTGATGGGCAGCTACTGCGACATCATCGGTGTCCGCAGCTTCGCCCGTTTCGAGAGCCGCCAGGATGACTATGAGGAAAAGATTCTGAATCAATTCATCCGCTACAGCGGTCGCCCCGTCTTCTTCATGGAAAGTGCCACGGTGCATCCGCTGCAAGCGTTCGCGGATTTGATAACCATTGCAGAGAATAGCCTCACCCCCGTCCCCTCTCCCAAGGAGAGGGGCGTATATAGCTCTGAGGCTGATATGATAGCTACTAACAACGGTAATCACTCCCCTCTCCTTGGGAGAGGGGCTGGGGGTGAGGCTATTAAGGTCGTGATGACTTGGGCACCACATCCCCGTGCCCTGCCCCAGGCCGTCCCCAACTCCTTTGCAGAATGGATGATTGCCGCCGCCAACTCAGTCACCCCTCCCCAGAGAGGGGTCGGGGGTGGGCTTGCCATCGACTTCGTCATCACCCACCCCGAGGGCTACGAGCTTGACCCGCAGTTTGTGCAGGGTGCCCGTGTGGAGTACGACCAGATGAAAGCCTTCGAAGGTGCCGACTTCGTCTATGCCAAGAACTGGAGCTGCCCCGGCGTCACCCGTCCCGAAGATTACGGCAAGGTGCTGCACGACTACCACACGATGATGGACTGGTGCGTCAGTGCCCGCCAGATGGCCGTCACCAACGATGCCCACTTCATGCACTGCCTGCCCGTTCGCCGCAACATGATTGTCACCGACGACGTCATCGAAGGGCCCCGCAGCCTCGTCATCCCCGAAGCCGCCAACCGCGAGATTTCTGCACAGGTGGTGCTGAAGCGGATGCTGGAAAGCCTATAAGCAGCCCCGTCTATGGCCATGGCAGCTACATTCTTCGAGGGCATGTAGTCCTCAGAGAATAATGGCATCCCAATTGTCAGCCATCAGACAGACGGGAATCCACGCCATGAACAAAATCACTAAATATTTCATCCTTATCATCGTTTCTTTCATGTTATCTTAGAAAGTGCTTGCATATTTCTTCTGCCATGCTGTTGAGCGCAACACAATCCGCACGGCTGATGTGCTGTTTACTGGCATCGTATGGCCAGGGGCTAAGAATCAGCATCCGCCCCGAAGCGCAAGCATCAAACAGAGTGTCAGAAGGTTTATAGTAATCATGGAAACCATTGTCTGCGAGCAAGATGAATGGCAGCTGTTCACGCAGCAGAACCTGCATCACCTGTTTTTCCTGTGGAGAGATGAAAGGCGAGACCATGACCGCCCCCTTACGAGCCTTCAGCACACAGCCGTTCATATAATTTCGAAGCGATACATGGTCACCATGCTCCGCCTCTTCCACCATCATCCGTCGCACATGAACGGTCTCAAAACGCTCTGCCATCAGCAGTGTCGTATTGCCTACTCCATCATAGCTGCGTTCCCCTATCACAATTTCCCGCTGTACGCGGAAATAGCCGGGCCTGAGCCGCTTGGTGGCCAGACGCTGGGGATTCATGTCAATATAACGGATGGTATTCGGCAGTTGGGTATTGTGCCCCATCGGGCGGATGAAAGGCATCTCGGTGAAAACTGGAGCCAGACCATAATAGGCCTCATCCCCCATCTGCTCGCGCAATGTCCCAGCAACAGCCTCCAGCTGCCTCGTCTCTTCCTGGAGATTTCCCTGCAGCATTCCCCCTTCTTGGCCGTTCTCCTGCTGCTGTTCTTCTTGGTCGTTTCCTTTCAGCCTCCCTTCTTCTTGGCCGTTTCTCCGAATGTCATTCGGAGTAATGCAAGAAGCCCCAGACCAGGCGCGCCCCAGTTTCTTGGCAGCCTGCCAGAACCCTCGCACCACCGCCCCAATCCCCTTTGGCATCGTGCGCCTCACATACAACACCGCATGAAGGTGGTCTGGCATGAGGCAGAAATGCAACACTTGCACCTCCGGGTGATAACGCTGGACACTCAACAGACACTCCACCAGCGCATTTCCCAGAGTCGTGCGGCACACTTTCGCCTGAGTGGGGTCGTTCTCAGGAATCACCAATCTCCCCAGTAACGGCTGTCGGTCGGTGACCGTCAGCGTGATGTGATACAGCCCCACACCCTTCCATGTGGTGCCAGGCTCCTGCCATTGCCATTTCTCTTGCACTGCCATCGACTGCCCTATATTATTAAAAGCTCGCAAAAGTACACATAAAACTGTGGGTCACCAAAGATTTGCGTCTTTTTCTTCCCGTAAGGCCATTGAATAGGAACAAAACCATGATTCTATGCATCATTATCTCAGGTTTATTTGTTCTTTGCTTTTCTATTCAAATATTTTACTTAATTTGTAACGGATTTAATCAAATAAAGGACTTATGACAGCTATACAGATTGATACATTGACTGCTCAAGCATATCGTGATATGGGTATCATCGCAGAAAACGAGGGCTTCTTGCAACGTATTTCCAAATATCTTCGCAAAATAGTGCGTGATTCGACAGAAGATTCCTTTGAAATGAGTCAAGAAGATAAAGCAAAACAGAGTCCTGGCAAAGCCTTTGATAGTGTTGAACAATTGGACAAATACATTCGTAGCCTATGAACGGCCATCAGTTCCTCTTGATTTCTACGGAGCCAAGGAGCTTCGGGAGAACAAACGTTTCTCCCGAGGCTCCTTGGTTCTTTTATGATGATAGAAGGATGAGGTGTCAAAAAGGAATTATTCACTTAATCCAAGATGTCAGAAAGCGAAGACAGAACGCACATAGGCCGTTTGTGTTGAGATGCCTTCTTTCCATCCTCCACCTGCAAAGCCATATGCGAAAGTGTTACCCTCCAGCGTACATACCTTATAATATAAATAAGGTATAGTGAAGGCTGTCATAAAACATACCCGTGAACGTCCACTGTTGCTTTGTTTTCGACTGAGTTTGAAGTTTGCGAGACTTTGAACTGTCAAAGAACAAAGCGTCAGATAAACGCCTTTC
>JAFSZU010000053.1 GCA_017455585.1 Bacteroidaceae bacterium
GACCAGATGCACAACGTCTTTGTCATGTCCAACGCCTTCGGGCGCCTGTCCGGGCCCACCGGCATCGTGGCAGACCCGGGCGACATCATCTATATCTATGTGGGCAGCGCCCCCAGGACGGGGACAACGCTCCAGCTCGAGGCCGTCAGCACAAACGGCGTGGCCGGCAACCACGCCTCCGGCGAGACCACGGCGCTGAAGGCCGGGCTCAACCTGTTCCGCTTCACAGAGCAGAAGATGCTCTACATCCTCCACCAGCTCACCTCCACCTCTAAGTATCTGGCAGACTACCCGGACATCACCGTCCACATCGAGGGCGGCAAGCTCAACGGCTACTGGGATGCCACACGCGGCATGACCAACCAGGACTGGAAGCTGATGCAAGAGAAGCTGCTCAACGCCAGCCCCTTCCTCAACCTGAAGACCGAGCGCCTGGTCTTCCAGATGGACACCAAGCTCGTGACAGCCGCCGAGCCCAACGAGATGGAGGGCCTGATGCGCGTGTGGAACACCATCTGCGCCAACGAGGACCGCTACATGGGCGTGGAGGACTTCGAGGGACGATATAATAACGTGTGGAACTGCTTCAGCGGTGCCAGCTCATACATGCACGCCACGACGCGAGGCACCTGGTATTCCGAGGGCACCATCCCCACCGTCATGAACTACAAGAACCTGACCACCAACGCCGGCAACCTCTGGGGACCCAGCCACGAGATGGGGCACAACCACCAGGGCAGCATCAACGTCATCGGCACCACAGAGAGCAGCAACAACATGTTCTCCAACATCAACACCTTCGAGTCCGGCATACAGACCTCACGCCGCTTCTATCCCTCGCAGAACTTTGAGAACATGGCCGACGGCACACCGTGGCTGCAGCGCAATATCTGGATGACAACCAGCATGTTCTTCCAGCTCTACCTCTATTTCCACGCACAGCACCATGACGACCAGTTCCTGCCCAACCTGTTCCGCATGATGCGCAAGAAGCCCATCAACAAGTGGAGCGGACCGGGCAACGGCGGCCCCACGTCCTACGGCAAGGACGACTACCTGCACCTGGCCAAGATGATCTGCGACGTGGCTGAGGCAGACCTGAGCGAGTTCTTCGAGGCATACGGCATGTTCATCCCCGTGAACATGATGGCCGTGAGCGATTACTCCAACTACACCGTCACCACCACCCAGGCAAATATCGACGCCGCCAGGAAATATATGCAGAAGTACGAGAAGAAGCTGGGCAACATCATGTTCATCGACGACCGCATCATCAAGAAGAAAGCCGTGGCAGACAATATCTTCGGTTGTGTGCCAGCAGCAGACGGCTACAAGAGGGCCAACGACGAATACCCGTTCCTCATGGCTTCAGAAACTGCTACCTACGTCGGCGGCGACTATGAATCCTACACCACAGAGGCAGCCGATGTGACCGACGATTATTACACCCTGTCCTCCAACAAGAAGACCATCACCTTCTACGGCACCAACTACGCCGGCCACAAGTTCTATGACGCAGACGGCAACTTCATCTGGGCAACAAACGCCAAGAGCATCAAACTGCCAGACATTGTCCTGAACCTGGGCATGGACAACGTGACCGTCGTGACGGCACAGTATGACATGAAGGACCGCCCCTGCCTAGACAAGGAGACAGCGGTCAGCGGCCTGCGCATGGACGGCTCTACCGGAGCAGCAAAGGTGATTGACCTCAGCGGCCGACGCGTCAGCCATCCGACACATGGCCTCTATATCGTCAACGGCAAAAAGCTTGTCAAATGAGCAAAAAACAGAGGAAACAACATCATAAGAGTGGCGAGCACGCAACAGTGCCCGCCACACCTGTTTACAGACCACTCTGGCGGTGGATAACGCCACTGACACGTGTTGTCTTTTTTCTGCTCACATGGCTCTGGGCTTCGTGGTGGATGGGCGACATCGGGCGCATCGCCTACGAGTATTCCTTCTATACCACAGATGACACCCTCATGCACTGGCTGTGGCAGCAGCCCTTCGGCGTGCTGTGGATCATGGGACGCGCTCTGCTGCTGACCTACCGCTGGCCGCTCCTGGGCGGTTTCTCGGTCGCCTTGCTGCTGACGGCGGGCACGCGGCTGCTGGCCTACTGTCTGTGGCTGCGCAGCCGCTGGCGGTGGACAGCCTACCTGCCCGCAGGTGTCTGGATGGCGTGGGTCGCCTGGCAGGGCCTGAACCTCTATTATATGTCCGAGCCGGGTCGTGCCTTCGGCATCCTGCTCCTTGCCGTCATCGTCTGCGCCGTCGATGCCTTTGTCATCTGGACGTTTAATGGGAGGAAGAGAAATAGCCTCACCCCCGACCCCACTCCAAATGGAGAGGGGAGTATATACTATAGAGAACAGAAAACTACAAGCGGACAAGCCACAAAGGTAACCACTCCCCTCTCCATTTGGAGAGGGGTCGGGGGTGAGGCTGTCTTTGTTTTGTTATGCTTTCTTCTCCCCGTAGCCATCACCCACTTCCGCCACCCATACGCCCGCCCCGTCACGCGAATGCAGGTGCAGATGATGCAGCAGGACTGGGATGGTATGGCCGAAACGGCACGCGCCCACGCCCACCTCAGCTACCGCCCGCTGGCCGCCTACTATGCTATCGCGCTTGTGCACAAGGACCGCCTCGCCGATGACCTGTTTGACATCCGGCTGGACTATGACAGTCTCTACGTCACAGACCGTTCCGGCAAGCCTGAAATCGGCACAAACTATTACCTCTGTGACGGCAACTTCCATGCAGGGCTCATCCGGCCAACCACCCACCGCGCCATGGAACAGCTGACCATGGACGGTCCCTCGCTGGTGGCGCTGAAGCATCTGACACGCTGCGCACTCATTGAGGGTCACTGGAAACTGGCGCAAAAGTACCTGCACATCATCGGCCAGACACCGTTCGAAGGAGCGTTTGTCAAGAAGTACAGCGCGATGGTGGAGCATCCGGAACTGGTGGCTGCCGACCCGGAATTCAATAAAGTCCTGCGCACTGCGCCCCTGCATGACAGCTTCGAGTCCCAGTATGAGGAACCCGCCTTCCTGGGCTATGCTGTCAACCTCATGGAGGGACGCACCGTGGAAGCACTGACGCAGAGCCTCATGGCCAACCTCTACAGCAAACGGATGCCCAACTTCCTCATGCGCTGCGAGCCGCTGGTGGGTACCACACCGGCACCCTTGATTGCACAGGGACTGGTCACTCAGGCGCGCAAGAATCCGGAAATCATGAAAGCGTTTCCCATGCTGCAGATGGATATGCAACGCTTTGTCAGCTTCCTGCGCGACGTGGAACCCTACATGCACGACCGCCCGCGCGGAGGTGTAGAGCTTTTTGACCAATACCACGGCTATTACCCCTATTATTACTTCTTCGGCAACCTCAAAGCCACCCGCAAGCGTGACACCACAGCTGTGTCCTCGGCAGCGGGAGTGAACTGAAATTCAACAATTACACAGATTAGAGGCCGCAAAGAATCTGTTTAATCGGTGAAATCTGTGGTTCCTCAGAATATATTATGTCTGTTATGTCATATCGTCTCACGCATTCCTTCTCTCATATTACAATTTGCATCGCATGTCTGTGTGCCATGACCGCTTGTAGCAGCAAGCCCTCTGCTATGCCGCAGCAGTTCACGGAGGTCAGCGAGGAAGCGCAAATCTATCCCGACTACCGCGATGTGACCATCCCGCCCAACATTGCGCCGCTAAACTTCATGGTGCAGGACTCGCTGGCCGACTCCTTTGTGGCGCAAGTGGGCAACCTCGTCTATGGGGCGCGCAAGGACGGCAAGATAGAGATGGACACCACCGAGTGGCGTCAGCTGCTGTCCGGCGCAAGAGGCCAGGAGCTCGCCGTCAACATCTTTTCCCACCGCAGAAGCGGATGGGTGAGGTATCCGGCCTTCACGCTCCACGTGGCCGAGGAGGACATCGACCCCTATCTCTCCTATCGCCTCATTGAACCCGGTTATGAGTTATATCGCCAGTTGGGGCTCTACCAGCGCAATCTCACCAACTTCCATGAGGCGGTGATCTATGAGAACAACCGCGCCTTTGTGGACGAGGACAACCACTGCGTGAACTGCCATAACTACCAGAACTACTCCACACAGCGCATGACATTTCACGTCCGCGGCAACCACGGCGGCACCATCATCACCAACGGCTCAGAGGCACACAAGATCGCCATCAAGCATGACAGCATTCTGGCCGCCGGTGTCTATCCGTCGTGGCACCCAACGCTGCCCCTCGTGGCGTTCTCCTCCAACAAGACAGGACAGGTATTCCACATGCGGCACCTGGAAAAGATAGAGGTGCTGGACGAGGCATCGGACCTCCTACTCTATGACGCGGAGAAGAACACCGTGCGGAATGTGCTCCGCACCAGAAACGCACTGGAAACCTTCCCCTGCTGGGCGCCCGACGGACGGCGGCTCTTCTACTGCGTGGCCCAGCTGCCGCCCTCTGTGCTGGAGGATTACACCGCTTTCAACGTGGCAATGAGGTACGACAGCCTCCTTTACGACATCTATTCCATGCCCTTCGACCCCGAAACGCGCACCTTCGGTGAACCACGTATAGAGGTCAACGCCAGTGCCGACCACCACAGCTGCAGCGTCCCCCGCATCAGCCCAGACGGCCGTTTCCTGCTCTACACCCACGGTGACTACGGCCAGTTCCACATCTGGCACCAGAGTGCCGACTTGTGGTTGAAGCCTTTGGAAGTTGAAAGTTCCTACCCCCTCACCGCCGCCAACAGTCCGGAGCCAGACAGCTATCACAGCTGGTCATCCAACGGGCGGTGGATTGCATTCGTCAGCCGTCGCGAGGACCAGACTTTCTCGCGCGTCTTCATCACCTACTTCGACAAACAAGGACAACCTAGAAAAGCCTTCCTGCTTCCACAGCGCGACCCGGAATACAACACGCTGCTGCTGAAGAGCTATAATGTTCCCGAACTCACCAAGGATGCCGTGCAAGTCAGCACAGAGACGTTGAAGCACATTGTCTATCACACCGACGCAGAGCTGGCTACTTACAAAGAATAAAGCTACAGGAAATGATATGAGCAAAAATAAGAAAAGAAGCCCCTCCTCCGATCCCTCCCCTGTTCTTGAAGGGTCAAGCGTCTCTTCGAGCCGAGCGAAGGAGGGGAGACCCGCTGCCAGCAAAAGTAACCTTTCCCCCCTCCCAAACAGGGGAGGGGCAGTCCTCCTCTTCTTCCTCCTCGCGTGGCTCTGGGCTTCGTGGTGGATGGGCGATGTGATGCGCATAGCATCCGAGCGCTCGTTCTTTGCCCCCGACACGACGCTGATGCACTGGCTGCTCCAGCAGCGCATGGGGTGGCTGTGGTTGCTTGGCCGCGCCCTGTTGACTCTTTATCACTGGCCCCTGTTGGGCGGCTTGCTCGTGGCCGCGCTCTTGACCGTCGGATCATGTCTCTTTGGCTATTGTCTGCACCTTGCCCCGCGCTGGCGCTGGCTGCAGTACCTGCCCGCAGCGGCATGGATGACATGGACGGCCAGCGCGGGACTGAACCTTTTCTACAGGCATGAACCTGGACGCATCCTCGCAATCCCGTTCCTTTTTCTGGTACTGTGCGGCACCTTTTCCATTATCACTTGGTTGTATAAACGTCGCCAGATGCCACTGATATTGAGAGAAGCAGAAACCGCCCAGCCCTCTCGCTCTCATTTTTCACTTTTCATTCTTCATGCTTCATTCTTCATTCTCATCTTTGCCCTCCCCCTCGCTATCACCCACTTCCGTCATCCCTATATGCGGCCGCTCACACGGATGCAGGTGCAACTTATGCATAATGACTATGAGGGGATTATCCGCACGGCGCACGACCACCCGGCCATGAGCTACCGGCAGACGGCGGGCTACTATGTCATTGCGCTGGCGCGTACAGGACAGTTGGCAGAGAAACTCTTCGACATCAAGCTGGACTATGACACCATCTGGACAGAAACCTATCACGGTCTGCCCAGTGCCAGCCTCAACTATCATATCGTGGATTGCAACTACCACGCCGGACTCATCCGCGCCGCACGACATTATGCGCTGGAGGATCTGACGATGGACGGCCCCGCGCTCTACACCCTGAAATACATGGTCAAGATCTCCCTGCTCGAGGGCGACTGGAAGCTGGCCCGCAAGTATCTGCACATCCTCTACAAGGTGCCCTTCGAGGGTGCGTTCCTGCGCAAGTATGAACCCATGGTGCAACGCCCCGACCTGGTGCAAGCCGACCCAGAGTTCGCGGCCATCCTGCACAACCTGCCGCCCTATCACACTTTTGAGCAGATGGCCGAGAAGCCGGCGTTCGTGGGCTTCTATGCCACGTTGCAGGCTTTCTCCAGTCCCGAAATGCTCGAATGGAGCACCGTCGCCTGTCTCTACAGCAAGCGGATGCCGGACTTCCTGATGCGGTGTCGCAAGCTGGTGGGCACCACACCACCGCGATCCATTGCCGAGGGCCTGGTCATCCAAGCCGCCAAGAACCCGGAAATCCTGCAAGCGTTTCCCCAACTGGACATGCTCATGGACCGCTTCCAGCTCTTCCTGCAGGATGCCCGGCCCTATATGAAAGACCGCGAACGCGGCAGCGAGGCCCTCTTTGAGAAGTACCACGGATACTACCCCTATTATTATTTCTTCGGCAACCTGCGTTCCACCCGCAAGCCGGACAAGGCAGAGGAGCAGGAGCACAACAAGGCGGGGGTGAATTGAATTGTCGATACAGCAACTCTACTTTCCGATGAAAATCTATAGTATACTGTCCCATTTCGTGCCAGTAACGATTTGGGATAGTTTTTTGCCTGTATGGGCTATCGTGTATAGAATGTAAGGTGTATCTTTGCCGACAGTTTCCTAAATCACAAAAGAAAACAATATGAAGAATACATTATGGGCAGTGATGCTGCTCAGCCTCATGGCGGGCAACGTGGCAGCACAGAAGACAATCAGTATCAGCGGGCAATCGACCGGCAAGACGTTCGACGGCATCGGCATCGTGGATGGCGGCGGCGCCACGTCGGTCCTGCTGAAGGACTATCCCGAGAAGCAGCGCGGCGAGATCCTCGACATGCTGTACAAGCCTAAGTTCGGCGGCTCAGTGAGCACGCTGCTGGTGGAGATTCCCGGCGACGGCAACTCAACACAAGGTTCCATGCCATCGCACAGCCATTACCGCGGCGACTACGACTGTCAGCGGGGTTACACGTGGTGGGTGCTGCAGGAGGCGAAGCGGCGCAACCCGCAGCTCTCGCTCGATGCTACGGGCTGGAGCGCACCGGCCTGGGTCGGCCACTTCTGGTCGCAGGACATGGCCGACTACTACGTCTCATGGCTGCAGGGTCTGCGCACGGTGTATGGCATAGAGATGGATGCCATCGGCTGCCACAACGAGAAGGGGGCGAGCTATGACTTTGCCAAAGCACTGCGCCGCACGATGGACGAGCGTGGTTTCTGGGACGTCAAGCTGCACGGCTTCGACAACTGGGGCGACCACAAGATGGACTTCCTGAAGGACATGCAGCAGGACAAGGAGCTGCGCGATGCCTTCTACGCCGTCAGTGCCCACACCTTCAGCGAGATACAGCTGACGCCAGAACAGCGCCGCATGGCCGAGGACATGGGCAAGCCTATCTGGAACTCCGAGGACCACAACTACCTGCCGGGCTTCGACGCGCTCATCACCATCGTCAAGTGCTTCAACGAGAACTATATCATCAGCGGTGCCACAAAGGTTATCAACTGGTACGGCATCGCCGGTGTCTATCCCCTGGAGCCCTACAGCTGCGACCCGGCGATGGTGCTGGCCCGCGAGCCGTGGAGCGGACATTACCGGGTGCGCGAGGCACTGTGGGGCTATGCCCATTACGGACAGTTCACCGAGGTGGGCTGGCAGTACATGGACGACGGCTGCGGCACACTGCCCAAGGGCGGCACGGTCGCTTCGCTGCGCAACCCACGGACGGGTGACTACAGCATGATCTTCGAGACGAAGAATGCTACAGAGCGGCAGACCGTCAAGGTGAAGGTGGGCAAGGGCCTAAGCAAGGGCAAACTCTGTGTGTGGCGCAGTACTGCCGACGAGCAGTTTGTCAGACAACCAGACCTGAAGGGTGGCTCGTTCACCATCACCCTGGAGCCCGGTGCCGTCTATTCCATATCGACCACCACAGGACAGCAACACGGCGCGTATGCCGACATACCCGCCTCCGTGCCCTTCCCCATCCCATACAGCGACGATTTCGAGCAGTACCGCGAGCCTGCCCGGTGGGGCTATCTGCCACACTATCTGGCCGATATGATTGGGGCGTTTGAAATATGCCCCGCCCCATCCCCTGTTAGGGAGAGGCAAGGGGGTGGGTCTGCCGGGGGTGGATCTTTCTGCCTCCGCCAAGTCGTGGGTTCCCACACCCTCAGCTGGGCACCCGAATGGCACCACTACACCATCTTGGGCGACTCCGCCTGGACAGACTATGAGGTGAGTGCCGACGTGTATCTGAATCCGCAGGACGAGGCCGGCGTGATGGGCCGCCTCTGTGATGTCGGCTCCGGCTACGGCATCTGGGCCAAAGGCTATTATCTGAAGCTCGACGACCAAGGCAAGGTGACGCTCATCCTCACGCGTGGCAAGCGCGACCAGAAGGAACTCATCGGCGACAAGGAGCAGCAGGAGGCCATTCTCGCCCGCAAAGACGTGGAAATAGGTGGCGAGTATGTATTGGCAGAAGGAATGGCCCCCTATACCCCCCGGACTTGCGCCCTGCAGTGGCACAACCTGCGTCTGCGCTTCGAGGCCGACCAGATAACCGGTTATGTGGATGGCGTGGAGGTGGTGAAAGCCACCAGCGACCACTACCGCAAGGGCATGGCCGGACTGATAGCTCCCCTGCAGGAGCACCGCGTCTGCACCCCCTACTTCGACAACCTGAAGATTACTCCCGTGGGCCGCACAAAAGCCGTGACGGCTCTACACATGAATGTGGAACCTCTTTATACAAATTAAGGTGAGTTCCATATCGGTTGAGGGTTGAAGGCTGAGGGTTGAAGGTTGAGGGTTCACAACGGCCACGTATGTCTGGAAATCCTGCAACGGTGAAATATTTTTGCTTGGAAATGGAGGCGGAAGCGAAAAAAGCACTATCTTTGCCCCGCAAACAGATAAATGCCTTTTCCATGTCCAGACACTTCACTCGTGCTCTCGTCTTTCCTGTATTCTTATGTTTGTCCTGCATCACGGCTGTAGCGCAGAACGTCACTGCGCAGCGGCCCACAACCGTGGATGCCTGGGCAGACCGCCTCACGCGCTTCGGCAAGGCCATCCCGCAGGAGAAGGTCTATGTCCATCTGGACAACACTTGCTACTTCCTGGGCGACACCATTTGGTATGCCGCCTACACGCGCCGCACAGACAAGGACATCCCCTCCAACGTCAGCCGCGTACTCTATGCAGAGCTGTATAACCAGGACGGTTACCTGGTGGAGCGGCAGTTGGTGGAGATGAAGAACGGCCGGGGCCACGGGCAGTTCGCCTTGCCAGATACACTTTATGGCGGCTATTATGAACTGCGGGCCTACACGCGCTGGCAGCTCAATTGGGGGCAGACGCTACACCCGTACACGAAGTATGCCGAGGAGTGGTTCTTCAACCGCACGATGGCGCGCGAATACTACCGCGACTACGAGAAGCTCTACTCCCGCGTCTTCCCCGTCTATGACAAGCCCAAGCAGCCTGGCGAGTTCTTCCACGACATGACCACGCGCCCCCTGCGGCGCAACTATGGCGAGGACAAGAGCCAGCAGGAGCTGCGCCTGACGCTCTACCCCGAGGGCGGCAGCCTGGTGGCGGGCGTGCCGTGCCGCGTGGCCTTCGAGGCGTGCAGCGTGGAAGGCGAGTGGCAGGAAGGGAAACTCCTCCCTCCGTCCTCCCTGTCTGGAAAAGGGCAAATCCCTGACGAGGGTGTGCCGACACTGAACCGCGGACGCGGCGTGTTCACCTTCACCCCCGAGGCAGGAGAGGTCTATGAGTTCACCTTCACAGACCAGAAAGGGCGCACCGCCAAAGCCAGACTGCCGAAAGTGGAGACCGACGGCGTGGCCCTGCATGTGGAGCAGAAGGGTGAAGAATGGGACATCCAGATAGCTGCCACGGGTGCCGCAGCGGCAAAACCCTTGGGACTGACGGTGATGCATGAGGGGAAGGTGGAGTTCTTTGAGTGCATAGTGCATAGTGCAGAAGTACATAGTGATACCTCTGTTGATGGAAAGCCAGAGTCACAGCAATCACTATGCACTATGCACTCCAGCACTATGCACTTAAAAGACACCTTGCACTCAACCTCCCGTTCCCCCGGTATCCGCCAGGCCACCGTCTTCGATGCCGACGGCCGCGTGTGGGCAGACCGTCTTTTCTTTGTCATGCCGCCGACGCCGGCACAGCCCACCGTCACCATCAGTGGCCAGCAGCAACAGTATAACCCCTTCGAGGAAGTCACCCTGAGTGTTCAGTGCCCTGCGACTGTGTCGCAGGGAATAAGCCTCTCCGTCCGCGATGCCGCCCGGCAGGACTATCTCTATGACAGCGGCAATATCCTCACCGAGATGCTCCTTTCCTCAGAAATCAAGGGATTTGTGCCCCAGCCGGAATATTTCTTCGAGGCCGATGACGAGGAGCACCGCACAGCGCTTGACCTGCTGATGATGACACAGGGATGGCGACGCTTCAGCTGGCAGACGATGGCTACACCGGGGCTTTTTGCGATTCAGCATCCTGCCGAATATACACAGGTGCTCTCTGGCATCGTCAACAACTACACGGCTGAGAACAAGGAGAATGAGTTCCAGCGCATCAATGACCGCGCCACCGCACAGTGGATGGTGGAGAAGGAGCGCGAAATGGGTGCCTCGGACGACGCGCTGGAAGGCATAGCACAGTCATGGGGCTTCTCGCTCCAAGAGCTGACCGACGAAAAAGCCACGAGCCAGACAGAAGACGGAGACCAGCAATCGGGCGACTTCGGCGGCCAGCAAGCCTATGACGATGCCGTCAACCGCTCCAAACAGGATATCGTGCGGAAGACACAATACCGGACCGACGGGCGCATGGCCGCCAGCCGCTTCTTCGAGAGCGAGGGCAATCTCAAACGCGAGGTGCTGGTACACGCCGAGTTCGTGCAGCCCGGCAGTCCGCAGGGCGTAGAAGGTGATGCCATCACACAGAAAGGATGCTTCCGCATGCAGGTGCCCGACTTCCAGGGGCAGTGCATCCTCTATCTGGCTGCCAGCGACACCACCAAGTGGAAAGAGGGCAAGCCCCACACATGGATTTCCATGGACGAGGAGGAGTTCCCGGAGTTTTATGTCCGCCTCGCCTTCCCATATCCTCGATTTGTCAAACCTTATACTTATTACCAGACCCTCCCGGCCCCCACGCCCGAAGGCAGCGTGCAGGACCAGGACTTCCAATCCGACGATGCCACGTTGATGAATACCGTGACCGTCCGCAGCCGCCGCAAGGGTCTGCGTGCCTTCGATGCCTCCAAGCCCGCCTTTGTCCTCGATGCCTACACCGCTTTCAACGAGACGGCCGACGCAGGTCTCAACACCGGACGCTATCAGGGACATACACGTTTCGTCAGCGACATCGCCCGCACATACATCGGCGACATGAACATGCAGCGGGCCTACGCCATCGAGGCACGCTACAACACGCGCAACAGCTCGTTCTACCACTCACCGACCGTGATGGAGGCCTATAATGAACTCTCGAACCTCGACAAGGTCTATGTCTATACCGACTACAGCCCCCGCCGCGAGGGCAGCAGCCTCTTCGACCAGTCAAACCAGCCCTCCGTCACCGTGGATCTGCGCCGCCCCGCCGACGAGGGGCGGCGTGTCACCTACCGCGACCGCCGCTATATCCTCGACGGGTTTGTCATCACCGAGGATTTCTACCACCCCAACTACCAGCTGTCACCCGCTGCCACGCCACCCGCCGACTACCGCCGCACCCTCTACTGGAACCCCGACCTGCAGCTGGATGCCAACGGCCAAGCCACTGTCCGCTTCTTCACTGGCAGCCGTCCCGTCTCCCTCGACGTCGATGCCAACGGCCAAGCCGCCGACGGCACATTGCTGACCAACTAAAAGACCCACCCCCGACCCCCTCCCGTGAGGGAGGGGAGTGAGAGCCGGGTGGAAGATGAGATTTATCACCAACGAAAGAATTTACCTATTATTTAACCCTTTAACCAATGACCCTATAACCTTTCAAGCACCAGCCCTCCCCTTCCTAACGGGAGGGGTGCCCGCAGGGCGGGGTGGGTCTTTATTATTATGAACCAGAAACTTTCCTCCATCGTTGACCAGTTTGCCATCCGTGGCACGGTCGCAGAAATCAAGCCCCTCGGCGAGGGACTCATCAATGACACCCTCCTCGTCAAGACCGCCGAACCCGACGCTCCCGACTACGTCCTCCAGCGCGTGAACACCAATGTCTTCCCCGACGTCGATATGCTCATGGACAATATCCGCGCCGTGACAGGCCACATCCGCCAGAAACTGGAAGCGCGCGGAGAGACAGACATCGACCGCAAGGTCCTCACCTTCGTGCCCCTTAAGGCAGACCCTGCCAAGCTCTATACAATGGCACCCGACACAGCGGATGCAGGCCCCTCCGGCGGTGGGGCTTCACCCTGGCGCCTCATGGTCTTCATCAACGACGCCGTAACCAAGCAGGCCGTGAACCCCGAGAGCAGCGAAGCCGCCGGCGAGGCCTTCGGTGAGTTCCAGGCCATGCTCGCCGACATCCCCGTGCACCTGGGCGAGACCATCAAGGATTTCCACAACATGGAGTTCCGTCTGCAACAGCTGAAAGAAGTGATTGCCAAGGATCCCGCAGGGCGCGTCGCCTCTGTGCAGCCCATTATTGACGAGCTGCTATCCTATGCCGACGAGATGACCCTGGCCGAACGCCTCGGACGCGAGGGCAAACTGCCCAAACGCATCTGCCACTGTGACACCAAGGTCAACAACATGATGTTCGACAAGCAGGACCGCGTCCTTTGCGTCATCGACCTCGATACCGTGATGCCCAACTTCATCTTCTCCGATTACGGCGACTTCCTGCGCACCGCTGCCAACTTCACCGCCGAGGACGATCCCGACCTCTCGAAGGTAGGCTTCAACATGGACATCTTCAAGGCCTTCACACGCGGCTATCTGCGCTCCGCCAAGAGCTTCCTCACCCCCTTAGAGAAAGACATGCTGCCCTACGCCGCCACTCTCTTCCCCTACATGCAGGCTGTGCGCTTCCTCTGGGACTACATCAGCGGCGACAAATACTGGAAATGCCGTTACCCCGAGCACAACCTCGACCGCGTGAAGAACCAGCTCGCCCTCTTCAAGAGTGCCTATGCCCTGAAGGATGAGATGGCCGCATTCATCGCTGAACAGTAATTCACCCGAGTCTTCTGGCATACTCATCCGAGCGTTTTCATTATTCCATGGTCATGGAATGATTATTCCATCATGACCGATTGATTATTCCATCATGACCGAATAATCATTCCATCATGACCGAATAATGATCGGACTTGTATATATTCGGCAAAACTGCCACCCCTGCGGGTTTGTTCGTCTTGACATTACCCGTTGGTCAAATCTTCATCGTCAAGGTCAAAGTCGAAATCGGAGAAGAAGACGGGGGTGTCGGCAGCGGTGCCGGTGAAGTCATCCAGTGCACGACGTTCTTTCTTTGTGGGGCGACCCGTACCGCGGGCTCGCCCCACAAAGCCGCTGATGCGGTTCATCTCCAGGAGTTCGTACTGTTCAGGAGCCGTGACATTCTCCAGAATTTCGGGAATGAGTTTGGCTCCCACGCGGTGCTCGATGGCCTGTAGGATGCGGAAGCTGTAGGTAATGGGTGGTTTGCGCACGTCAATGATGTCACCCACTTTCACCATGCGCGAGGGTTTCATCTGTGCGCCGCCGATACTGACCTGCCCCTTCTTGCAGGCGGCAGCGGCCATGGAGCGGGTCTTGAAGATGCGGGCGGCCCACAGCCATTTGTCCAAGCGAGCAGTATTCATTTCTTTTTATTCAGTTGATTCATGGCCATCTGTATGCCAGCGAGGCAAAAAGTCTTGATGGCGGCAGACGTTTCCTTGGTGCGTTCGGGGATAAGGGCTTCTTCTTCGGGTGGGAACGGTCCGAGGACGTAGTCGATTTGCTGGCCGGGAAAGAAATCATGTCCGATACCGAAGCGGAGACGGGCATACTGCTGGGTGCCTAACGTCTGGGCGATATGCTTCAATCCATTATGTCCGGCATCGCTGCCTCCGGGCTTCATGCGCAGCTGTCCGAAGGGCAGGGCCATGTCATCCACACAGATGAGCAGGTGCTCCAGCTCGATCTTCTCCTGCTGCATCCAATAGCGCACGGCGTTGCCGCTGAGGTTCATGTAGGTAGTGGGCTTGAGCAGGATGAGCTGCCGCCCCTTGACACTGATGCGTGTGACAAAGCCGTAGCGGCGGTCTTCCCACACCGTCTCGCGCCCTTTATCCTCGTTGACCGAGGCTGCCAGCGCATCCACCATGCGGAACCCGATATTATGGCGCGTGCCCTCGTAGTCGGGACCCATATTGCCGAGACCCACAATCAAGAACTTTTCCATCTCTCTATTTGCATTCACAATTGATAATTCACAATTCACAATTGGCTGCGCAGTGCATTTACTACGCAGCCAATTGCTTATTCTTTCTATAATGCTCACTCGTTTCACATTACATAATTATGAATTGTGAATTATGCATTATGAATTATGCATTCCTCTTTATGCCTCACCTTCCTCAGCGGAAGCAGCACTGCGGGCGTTACGTGTCATCTTGACCTGGCAGACAACCACGCTGGGGCTGGTGACGAGTTCCAGGCCCTCGAAGCTGAGTTCACCCACCTTGATGGTCTTGCCGAGTTCAAGGTTGGTCACGTCGATATCCAGACGCTCGGGGATGGCGGTGTGCACAGCCTTCACCTTCAGCTTGCGGACGCTGGCAGCGAGCTTACCACCGGACTTCACACCGGCTGCCAGGCCGTTGAGACGGATGGGCACTTCCATGACGATGGGCTTCTCGTCGGTAATCTGATAGAAATCCACATGCAGCACATTGTCCTTGACGGGGTGGAACTGAGCCTCCTTGAGGATGGCCAGACACTGGTTGCCATCAACATCCAGCTTCACAGTGTAGATGTCGGGGGTGTAGAGGAGCTTGCGGAGCTCACTCTCTGCCACGGCGAAAGCGAAAGCCTTGGGCAGACCCTTCTCGTCACGTACTTCACCATAGACATTGCAGGGAACCATACCCTGCTTGCGCAGTTGCTTGGCCAGCTTCTTGCCGCCAACTTCACGGGCTGTGCCCTTGATTTCAATTGTCTTCATTGTTCTTTGTAAGTTTTGTGTTACTCTAAATTAAGTTGTCTCTATTGCTTAATTCGCCATCACACGAACCGCCGTCAGGCGGGGATGTGCTCCGAAAGCGGGCGCAAAGGTAGTAAAAAGTTTAGAGTTGAGCGTTGAAAGTTGAAAGTTTTTTTGTTTTGAGGCATATTTTTATGCAATTTTCCCTGATTATGCATGTATTGTACCACCTATGATGTATCTTTGCTCACTATTATGAACCCTTTCATACACCGAACCATGGAAGCAAAAGAACCAGTAGCCACCCCTGCACCATATCCCCGAAACTGACTATCATCAACAAGCATTCCCGATATGAGACACTTCAAACACTTTATGCTCACAGTCATGTTGCTGGCAACAGCTTGCAACATGACGGCTCAGACAGACGTGCCATCTCCCACAGAGGGTGTCATCACCCATCAATTCGTGTCCGAGGCTGCCATGATGCAGGACCTGCTGCAGATGCTCACCGAACACCTTGTGTATATGAAGAGCCGCTACACGCCCTGCGTCTCGCCCACCTCGGCCGGCGAGGAATGCGGCTTCTTCAAGGACACCGAGGGATCCAATAACGACGAGAAAGTGGTGCGTCCAAACGCAGACTTCAGCATGATCTGTGCCTTCCTATGCAAGTACGCTCAGGGCAAAGTGACACTGCCCGCGGGCATGACCTGGGACGAGGTAAAGGAGATGGCCATGAAGAGCCTCATCTGGGGCTACAGCAGCCACAAGGCCAACAAGTTGAAGGTCACCAGCCGCAACGCCTACTGGGGCTCGACTTCCACCAGCGACTATACGTGGGAGAGCTCGCTATGGGCCATGTCGCTCTGCTATGCCGCCCACTTCCTGAAGGACGACCTCACCGACACGCAGCGCAACTACATCTA
>JAFSZU010000054.1 GCA_017455585.1 Bacteroidaceae bacterium
AGGCAGGAAAACAGCCTGAAAGAGGCAGGAAAACAGCCTGTAAGAGGCAGGGAGACAGCCTGCAAGAGGCAGGAAAACAGCCTGCAAGAGGCGGGAAAACAGCCTGTAAGAGGCAGGAAAACAGCCTGTAAGAGGCAGAAAAATAGCCTGTAAGAGGCAGGGAAACAGCCTACAAGAGGCAGGGGAACAGCTTGCAAGAGGCAGGAAAACAGCCTGCAAGAGTCGGCGGAAATGATTATTCGTTCATGATGGAATAATCATTCGTTCATGATGGAATAATCGTTCGGTCATGATGGAATAATCAACACACTGGGATGAGAATGCCATTATATGCGCGCATGTACGCTCGTGCGCCCGTCCTTTTCATATATATCGGTCTCAGCCCCTGCTCATATATATCGGTCTCAGCCCCTGCTCATATATATCGGTCTCAGCCCCTGCAAGGGACAAGTGTGGAGTATAATAGTCGTTAAATACGGCTCAAAATCTGTGAAATTATGATTATTTGTTTGGACAATTACAGAAATACACATACTTTTGCCCTGCCAAACCCCCTAAACTTTATATTATAATGACAGCAAAGCAAATCATTGAGGCTGGAAAAGCCATCCTTGGAATCGAATTCGGTTCCACACGCATCAAGGCCGTGCTCATCGACCCCGAGAACAAACCCATTGCACAGGGCAGCCACACCTGGGAGAACCAGCTGGTTGACGGCCTGTGGACCTACAGCACAGAAGCCATCTGGTATGGTCTGCAGGACTGCTACGCGGACCTTCGCAAGAACGTCATGAAGGAGTATGACTGCGAGATAGAGACCCTCGCTGCCATCGGCTTCTCTGCCATGATGCATGGCTACATGCCTTTCAATGACAGGGGTGACATCCTCGTGCCCTTCCGCACATGGCGCAATACCAACACGGGCAAGGCTGCTGCCGAACTCAGCGAGCTCTTCAACTACAATATTCCCCTGCGCTGGAGCATCAGCCATCTCTATGAGGCCATCCTGGACAACGAGGAGCACGTGAAGGACATCACCTTCCTCACCACCCTCGCCGGCTATGTGCACTGGCAGGTGACGGGGCAGAAAGTCCTCGGCGTGGGCGATGCCTCCGGCATGATCCCCGTGGATCCCGCCACGAAGACCTACGATGCCGAGATGGTGGAGAAGTTCGACAAGCTCATTGCCCCCAAGGGCTTCCCCTGGAAGTTGCTGGACATCCTGCCCAAGTCTCTGAATGCTGGCGAGAACGCCGGATTCATCACCCCCGAGGGTGCCCTGAAGCTCGATGTCAGCGGCCACCTCAAACCCGGCATCCCCGTCTGTCCGCCCGAGGGCGACGCCGGCACCGGCATGGTTGCCACCAACGCTGTCCGTCAGCGCACGGGTAATGTCAGCGCCGGCACCAGTTCCTTCTCCATGATTGTCCTGGAGAAGCCGCTGAGCAAACCTTACGAGGTTCTCGACATGGTGACCACGCCCGACGGCTCCCTCGTGGCCATGGTGCACTGCAACAACTGCACCAGCGAGATCAATGCGTGGGTGAAGATCTTCAAGGAATACCAGGAACTGCTGGGTATCAAGCAGGAGACGAAAGATCTCTATGGCACACTCTTCAACGCCGCCCTCACCGGTGATGCCGACTGCGGCGGTCTGATGGCCTACAACTACATCTCCGGCGAACCCGTCACGGGACTCATGGACGGCCGTCCCCTCTTCGTGCGTTCGGCTGGCGACAAGTTCTCGCTGGCCAACTTCATGCGTGCCCAACTCTACGGAGCCATCGGCGTGCTGAAGATCGGTAACGACATCCTCTTCAACGAGGAGCACGTCAAGGTGGACCGCATCATGGGTCACGGCGGCTACTTCACCACACCCAAGGTGGGACAGCAGATGCTTGCCGCCGCCCTCAACTCGCCCATCTCCGTCATGGAGACCGCTGGCGAGGGTGGCGCATGGGGCATCGCCCTGCTGGCCAACTATGTGGTGAACAACCCGCAGAAGCTCAACCTCGCCGACTACCTCGACCAGGTTGTCTTCGCCGGCAACACCGGCGTAGAGGTGGCTCCCACCGCCGAGGACGTGGCAGGCTTCAACCGCTATATCCAGAACTACAAAGCCGCCCTGCCCGTCGAGCAGGCTGCTGTGGAGTACAAGAAGTAAGATTGTTAACCTGACATCGAGACCATTTCACGATTACACGACAGAGGGGCTTCACCAGTGAACACAGTGCCATGCGTGACCTCTCCCCGTGAATCGTGAAGTGGTTCATAAATGCTTGACATCGTGAAACGAACAATCATTCTGGCCCTCGCGGCCGCACTGCTGTGGCCTGTTCCCGCCGACGCAGGTCTCTTCAAAAAGAAAAGCAAGAAAAAAGCAAAGACAGAGGCAGCAGCCAAACCTGCTGAAAAGAAAGAGGAACGTCCTGCTGCCAAACCTGGCCTCTTCGGGGTGCAGTTCTACAAGGACGACTACTACTTCCAGATCCCCGACACGCTGCTGGGACTGCCTTTCCTCGCCACCACGCGCTTCATCTCCACACCCGTGGGCATAGAGAAATATGGTGGCGAGCTGGTGTCCAGCCATGTCGTCTATTGGGAAAAGCAGGACGAGCGGCTGCTGCTGCGCGCCATGGCCTATGATGCCACCGCCGACAGCACCGAACAGATTCACCGTGCCGTGCTGGCCTCCACAGAGAATCCCATTGTGGCCTCCTTCAAGATTGACAAGGACGGCAGCAAGATCGTGCGTGACACCATTCCCGCAGACAGCGTAGCGGGCACGCCGCAGCGCATCAATGTCAAGTCTGCCACCTACAGCATCAAGGTGACAGACTTCCTCAAGGAAGAAAACGTCATCACGGGGTTCGGCACGCGCAAGAGCTACTATGGCCTTTCGACCTTCAAGGGTGACCAGAGCTACATCGACCACGTGCACACCTTTCCCATGAACACCGAGGTGCAGACGGTCAAGACCTACGGAGCTTCCACCAGCGAGAGCCTGTCTGGCTTCCTCACGGGGCTGGCCACCTTCCGCTTGAACACCTCGTTTGTGGCACTGCCCAAGGAACCCATGCGGCCCCGCTATTTCGACGAGCGCGTGGGCTACTTCACCGAGAGCCACCGCGAGTACAAGGATGACCAGCAGCAGGTGCGCCGCCGCCACATGGTCACCCGCTGGCGCCTGGAACCCAAGAACGCCGAGGACGCTGCCCGCATGGCCCGTGGAGAACTCATCGAGCCCAAGAAGCCCATCGTCTATTACATCGACCCCGCCACGCCCAAGCAGTGGCGCAAGTATCTCATCCAGGGCATCAACGACTGGCAGGTGGCCTTTGAGCAGGCAGGATGGAAGAACGCCATCCGCGGCGAGGAATGGCCCGAGAACGACAGCACCATGAGCCTGGAGGATGCCCGCTTCTCCGTCATCCGCTATCTGGCATCGCCCATTGCCAATGCCTACGGTCCGCACGTGAGCGACCCGCGGTCGGGTGAAATCATCGAGTCTCACATCGGTTGGTATCACAACGTCATGCAACTCATCCATGACTGGTATCTCATCCAGGCCGGCGCCGTGGATGGCGCCACACACACGATGAAGTTCGACGACGAGCTCATGGGGCAGCTCATCCGCTTCGTCAGCAGCCACGAGGTGGGGCACACCCTGGGACTGCGCCACAACATGGGCGCCAGCTCGGCCACACCCGTTGACAGCCTGCGCGACAAGGCATGGGTGGAAGCCAACGGACACACCGCAAGCATCATGGACTACGCCCGCTTCAACTACGTGGCACAGCCCGAGGACAACATCAGCCGCGAAGGCATCTTCCCGCGCATCAACACCTACGACAAATGGGCCATCGAGTGGGGATACAAGTATTTCCCCGAGGTGGATGATGAGTTGAAAGTTGATAGTTCAAAGTTGAAAGGTGGTGAGTCTGCCCGTCTGGCTGCTGCCGACAAGGAACGTCTGCTGCTCAACAAGATGACCGTTGACCGCCTGAGCCGCAGCCGTCGCTACTGGTTTGGCGGAGAGGGCTATGACAATGACCCGCGTGCACAGACCGAGGACCTGGGTGATGACCAGATGCGCGCCGGCGAATACGGCATCAAGAACCTCAAGCGCATCATCGGCGAGCTGCCCACATGGGTGCGCGAGGAAGGCGACCTCAACGAGAACCTCAGCCAGATGTATAGCAGCCTCATCAATCAGATGCGCCGCTATGTGGGACATGTCTGCCGCAACATCGGTGGCGTCTATCATGACTACAAGAGCGTGGAGCAGACGGGGCCTGTCTATGTGCCCGAGGAAAAGGAGCGTGTGCAGCGCGCCATGCAATGGCTGGACCAGCAGGTGCTGACAGAGCCTAAGTGGCTCATCGACGTGCCCTATATCCAGCGTCTGACCACAGAACCGCAGGCCGCCATCCGCTCGATGGCAAGTATGGCTGTCAACAGCCTCTGCGGATCGGGCACATTCAGCAACATTACCCGCTACGCCTACGCCTCGAACGCCTATCAGCCATCCGACTACGTCAACGACATCGTGCGTCTGCTCTTCCGCGAGGCCGCTTCGGGACAGCCTGTCACACCCTGGCGCCGCCACGTGCAGTCACAGGCCGTGAGCACCCTCATCAGTGCCTGGAACAGTGGCACCACCGATGCGGCGCACCCCTACGTCACACAGGCGCTGCAGCTCATCCAGCAGCGCGTGCACGCCGCCAGCGGTGATGCTGCCACCCGTGCCCACTACAAGGACCTGGACATGAAGATCAAACTCGCATTCGAGAAATAACAACTGGCGCAGACACTTCCCCGCATATACATGCAGCGACTATCAACACAATCATGTTGATAGTCGCTGCTGCTTTCGTCTGATATGTCTGCCAAAACATTTCTTTTGGCAAATGAGGAAATGGCTATACGATTCCCTGAGCCATCATGGCTTTTGCCACCTTCATGAAGCCGGCGATGTTGGCACCCTTGACATAGTTGACATAGCCGTCGGGCTCGGTGCCGTACTTCACGCACTGGGCGTGGATGGCGTGCATGATGCCGTGCAGCCGCTGGTCCACCTCCTCGGCACTCCAGCTGATGTGCATGGCGTTCTGGCTCATCTCCAGACCACTGGTGGCCACGCCGCCGGCGTTGACCGCCTTGCCGGGAGCGAAGATCATCTTGGCATCGATGAAGGCGTCAATGGCCTCGGGTGTGCAACCCATGTTGCTGATTTCGCCCACACACTGCACGCCGTTGGCGATGAGTTGCTTGGCATCGTCGCCGTTGAGCTCGTTCTGTGTAGCGCAGGGCAGAGCAATGTCACACTTGACTTCCCACGGCTTCTTGCCCTCCACAAATGTGGCTTCGGGGAACTCATCGGCGTATGGAGCGCAGATGTCGTTGCCGCTGGCACGCAGTTCCAGCAGATAGTCTATCTTCTCGCCGCTGATGCCTTCTGGATCATAGATGTAACCGTCCGGGCCACTGATGGTGATGACCTTGGCACCCAGTTGCGTGGCCTTGGTGGCAGCACCCCAGGCCACGTTGCCGAAGCCACTGATGGCTACCGTCTTGCCTTTGATGTCCTTGCCGTGCGTGGCCAGCATCTCGTTGACGAAGTACAGGCCTCCGAAGCCGGTAGCTTCCGGGCGTACCAGCGAGCCGCCATACTCCAGACCCTTGCCGGTGAGCACGCCGCTCCAGTCGCGTGTGAGGCGCTTGTACTGCCCGAAGAGATAGCCGATCTCGCGAGCACCCACGCCGATATCACCGGCCGGCACGTCAACCTCAGGGCCGATATGGCGGAACAGTTCACTCATGAATGACTGGCAGAAACGCATGACCTCGGCATCACTCTTGCCACGGATGGAGAAATCGCTGCCACCTTTGCCGCCACCCATGGGCAGTGTGGTGAGGGCGTTCTTGAACGTCTGTTCGAAGCCCAGGAACTTCAGAATCGACAGGTTCACACTGGCGTGGAAACGTAAGCCGCCCTTGTAGGGGCCGATGGCGCTGTTGAACTGGACGCGGTAGCCCAGGTTCACCTGAACCTCGCCCTTGTCATCGACCCAGGGGACACGGAAGGTCACAATGCGCTCGGGCTCCACCAGACGCTCTATCAGCTTGGCGCGCTCGAACTCAGGATGTTGGTTATAGACTTCTTCGATGCTCATGAGTACCTCGCGCACGGCTTGCAAGTACTCTTTCTCGCCTGGATGCTTGGCCTCCAGGTTGGCCATGATGGTTTCAATTTTCATAATTGAGGTTATAAGGTTATAAGGTTATGAGGTTATAAGGTTATGAGGTTATAAGGTATGACACTGCAAAAGTACTGCTTTTTCCATTGCCTCCAAAGGAATTGACAAAAAATATTTGCTGTGACCTCCAAACGGCCGCGTTGGGGTTATCGGGCACTCACTTGTCGAAGCGTTATCAGGGTAATCTCGGGTGTGGCACCGATGCGCCAGGGGAGGGTACCGCCCAGACCTATATTGACATAGAGAAACTGGTTGCCCTCTGAGTAAAGACCGTCGCACTCCGGATAGATCCATCGCGAGGGGGTGAACCCCAGAACCCGCAGTTGCATGGCGTGGGTGTGACCGCTCAAAGTCAGGGGTATGTCGGTGTCTGTCAGCACTTCCTTGCGCCATTGAGACGGGTCGTGGGTGAGCAGGATGCTGAATGTGGACTGCTGTGAGTGGTGCATGGCCAGACTGTCTGGAGCGATGCACTGCATGGCCTTGCGGAGGTCGCCGCGTTGCACCACGGGATGCGCGCCCACGCTCTGGTTCTCACACCCCAAGATGGCGATGCTGTCAGCGCCGCGATGGATGATGTCCGACTCGTTGAGCAGCACCGTCCACCCCAACTCTTCACGTTCCATGCGTATGAGTTCGGCCACAGCGGCGGCACGCGCAAGAGAGTCTGCAGAACGGTTGTAGGGGAGGTAGTCGTGGTTGCCCAGGACGGCATAGACGCGGCCCCCTTGATGGGCACGCAACTGTCTGAGGACGGGGATAAAAGGCCTCAGCTCATCGGGTGAGAGCGAGACGAGGTCGCCCGTGAAGCAGATGATGTCGGGATGCAGGGCGTTGATCTCGTTGACACGCTGTTGCAATTCCCGCTCGTGTCCAACCCAGCCGTCGAGGTGAAGGTCTGAGATATGCACTAGACGCAGACCGTCGAACGCCGGCGGCAGACTCTCGAGACGCAGTTCCACCGCTTTCACCTCATGACGGAAGCGGCCGCGGATATTGCCATAGATGGCTGTCAGCACCCACATACCGACGAGGATGAGCGTTGCTATCCCGAAGGGGCGGTAACTGACACGGAAATGGGCTATCAGTCCCGTCAGCTTGACGACCAGATAGATGATGTGGGGCAGCAGTGCCAGGAGCACGGCAATGATTGCGATACCAAGGAGGAAGAATCTCATCATAATGGAGTTGTTATTTGTTTTATCAATGGGGGCGCACCTGATTTTTTAATATGATTCTCGATGATTATGGTCGCAAAAATACGGAATAATAGTCAAAAAGAGTGTGGAAACATGTTTTTTTAAAAATATTTATGGGATTATGCGTCAGATACCCCTTTTTTATTTACCTTTGCAATGGTCTTGACTTCATCACTCCAAAGAGGATGAACGAAAGCGAAACATATTCATTATATATGATAAAGCGAATATGACACGAAGAAAACACGTCGGTTTAGTACTTATGCTGCTGGCAGTGCTGGCCGTGTTGCCGGCTCATGCAGTATTGAAGGAACGTGACCTGGCACGCACGCTGGGGGTGTTGCGCTCGGAGTTGGCAGCCAACCATGAGAAGCAGCAGGCGTTCATGGCCCGCTATGAGCAGCAGGGAGCTGCACAGCATCAGCAACTGGTGGGGTATATGAATCAGTGTGAGCAGATTGGGCTCATGCTCTACTCTCAGTCAAGCGAAAATACTTTTGATATGGCATACGCCTGTCAACAGGCGGTGGATTTATATCGCCAGCTGAACGACCGTAATGGCCGTGCACTGCCCTATGACAAAATTATTGCCTCCATGCGGCAGGAACTGGAACGCTATGATGCGCTCATCACGTCGCTGAAGAGTATTCCGCCTGTGGCTGCTGCCGACGAGGATCTGCTGTCGGAGAGTGACAGCATTCTGCTCAACGCCATCGACTCGTTGGAGGCACACATCGATACAGAGGCATTGCCGCAGCAACCGACAGAGGCTCCACCCATGCCACTGGGACAAAAGTTGAAGGATGATGACCCCGTCCAACAAGAACCGCTCTACCTCACTGGCCAACAGTTGCAGGACCGCAAGGCATGTCTGGTGTATGCCCAGGCTCTGCGTGACAATCTCCAGACCTTCCTCGAAAGTATGGAGGCCGAGAGCACCTATTATCAAAGCGTGCAGGAGAAGGTGAGTCAACTCAATGCCTTCGCCCAGTCGCGCTACAAGCTTCTACAAGACAATATCTTCGTCAACGGAGGTCACAACTATGTGGCCATCCTGTCTGGCCTGTCACGCTACTGGTCTCAGGCACAGCGTGCGGCAGAAACCAAGTATCGCCCCTTTAAGCACCATGACCGCAACTACTCGGAGTGGCGAGGGATGCCCGTACTCTTCATCAGCCTCTTTGTTATCATCTATCTCTCGGTCGCACTTGCTCTGGCCTATGCCATCCTGCGCTGGTTCCTGCCGCGCCGCTGGCGGCCTGCTGTCAGCAAGATTCGTCGCCAGATGCTCACGTGTGTGGTGGGCTTTGCGCTCTTTGCCGTCATGGTCATGGTGGTGCGCTCGGTGGTTCCCCGCAACTTTGTGCAGATGAGCACCGCCCTCATCATCACCATGGCGTGGCTTCTGGAAGTCATCTTCCTTTCCCTCTACATCCGTCTGCGTGGGCAGCAGATGCGGCACGCCGCGCTCATCTATACCCCGTTGATGCTGCTGTCATCCTTCGTGATCATGCTTCGCATCATCCTCATCCCCAACAGCATCCTCAACCTCATATTCCCCTTGGTGCTGCTGCTCTTCACCTTGTGGCAGATCTGGATGGTGCGGCGACATCGGAGCGGTCTGCCCATGTCGGACATCATCTATTCTCACATCACCACCATCGTGATGGTCAT
>JAFSZU010000055.1 GCA_017455585.1 Bacteroidaceae bacterium
ATATCCTTTAGTATGATGATTTTTATAAACTATTACACAGATTCTGCTCATTCCTGCATAGCTTTCAGGTGTAAATCAGACCTGTTCGGCACCTGCATAGCATACCATCATAATCTGTGAAATGCAGATAAAATACTGTACAGTGGACATGAATCTGTGAAATCTGTGGTGTATTTATATAACTGTTTGTTCATGAAGTCTTCTGTATTTCTCACCCGCACCATCACCGGCATCCTGTTTGTGGTTGTCATGGTGGGCGGCATCCTGTGGTCCCCACTCACTTGCGCCCTCCTGTTTCTGGTCATCACCGCCCTCTCCGTGTGGGAGTTCACGGGGCTGGCCAATGCGCGCGAGGACGTGCAGGTCAACCGTTTCATCACCACTGTGGCCGCTGTCTGCATGTATCTGGGCTTCTTCGGCTACGCCGCCGGCATCGCCGCCACCGTGCCCCTCTTCGTCCCTTGGCTGCTCAGTATCATCTACTTGATGATTGCCGAGCTGTATCTGCAGCGTGAGTCGCCGCTCAACAACTGGGCCTACGCCCTCATGGCGCAGGTCTATGTCGCCCTGCCCTTCTCGCTGCTGCCGCTGTTGCTGTTCCAGGCCCATGACCCCGCTGCCACAGATTCCTTCCCTCGCGCGGGCGCGTACCTTATTCTATTTATATATATATTCCTTTGGTGCAACGACACCGGCGCCTACTGCACCGGCTCCCTCCTGGGCCGCCACAAGCTCTTCCCCAGCGTCTCGCCCGGCAAGACATGGGAAGGCAGCATCGGCGGCGGCATCCTCACCGTGGCCGTGGCTCTGTTCATCGCTTTCTTCGGCCCGGAAACGCAGGTTGCAGAAGGTGCTGCATCTTCTGCAATTGATGCGGCTTCTGCCACGGGCAATGCCGTTCCTACCGCAGGTGAACTCGCCCCCGTGGTGCTTGGCCTCACGCCCTGGCAGTGGGTGGGCTTTGCCCTCATCGTCGTGGTCTTCGGCACCTGGGGCGACTTGGTGGAGAGCCTCTTCAAGCGCCGTCTGGACATCAAGGACAGCGGCCACATCCTCCCTGGCCACGGCGGCATGCTGGACCGCTTCGACAGCAGCCTGCTGGCCATCCCCGCCGTGGTGGCCTACCTCTTCACGTTGGCTGTACTATGAATAAACGTTAAATAGACACCCAACTGTTAAACGACGGCTTATTAACAGGGTCTAAAGGATAAAACACGATAGAGGCTATAGAAGCTATAAAGACTATAGAGACTATAGATACTATAGAGACTATAGAATCTACAGCCCATCAAAGAAAAAGCAACAATGAAGCATCTTCTACTCCTTCTCTCCTTCCTTCCCCTCACCGCTTTCGCGCAGAAAGCAACCATCAGCGGCACCGTCGTTGACCATGACGGCGAACCCATGCCCGGTGCCACCGTGGTCATCATGAACACAGACAGCACACAGGTCACCGGCCAATCCACCGCCAACGACGGCACCTTCAAGATCCAGACCAAGGTGGGCGACTACATCCTGCGCGCCTCCTTCATCGGCTACAAGACCGTCTTCCGCAATATCTCCCTCACCAAGCAGAACCGCTCCCTGATGCTCGGCGAGATTGTCCTGCGGGACAACGCCAAGATGATGAAGGACGCCGTGGTCACCGCCGCCGCCGCTCAGGTGGAGATGAAGGCCGACACCTTCATCTACAACGCCGACGCCTTCCGCATCCCCGCCGGTTCCAACTTCGAGGCCCTGCTGAAGAAGTTCCCCGGTGCCGAGATCACCGAGGAGGGAACCATCAAGATCAACGGCAAGGAGGTGAAGAAAATCCTCGTCAACAAGAAGGAGTTCTTCGGTGACGACACCAAGACCACCCTCAAGAACCTGCAGGCCAACATGGTCAGCCAGGTCAAGGCCTACGACCGCCAGAGCGACTACACCCGCGTCACGGGCATCGACGACGGCGAGGAGGAGACCGTGCTGGACCTCACCATCAAGAAAGGCATGGGCGAGGGCTGGCGCCTCAACGTCGATGCTGGCTACGGCACCGAGGACCGCTACCGCGGGAGCCTCAACCTCACCCGCTTCATGGAGACGTGGCGCGTGGCCGTCTTCGGCAACGCCAACAACACGGGCGACCGCGGCTGGGGAGGCTTCGGAGGATGGGGAGGCGGAGGCCTCACCGCCACCAAGATGACGGGTGCCGACTTCGCATGGATGAACGACAAGGAAGAGGGTCAGGCCGGCTTCCTCGAACTCGGAGGCAACGTGCGCTACAACCACCGCTCCACCGACAACCTCACCCGCTCCAACTCCGAGACCTTCGTCACCTCGGCCGTCTCGCAGTATGTCAACAGCCTCAGCCAGAGCTATGGCAGCGGTTCCAACGTGGATGCCGACATGCGTCTGGAATGGCAGCCCGACTCGCTCACCAACATCCAGTTCCGCCCGCGTTTCTCCTACAGCGACAGCGACAACGAGAGCCGCAGCGCCGATGTCACCTTCAACGACGACCCCTACGCCGCAGGCATGACCAGCCCCCTTGACGAGTATGCCACCTTCAACGACACAGACAGCATCCGCGTCAACGCCAACACCCGCCGCAACTTCAGCGACAATGACAGCCGCAACGTCAACGGATGGCTGCAAATCAACCGCCGGCTCCTCAAACCCGGCCGCAACATCACCCTCGACCTGGGAGGAGGATACAGCGAGAGCGACGGCACCAGCAACAGCCGCAGCCTCATACACTACTACCGCAACCCGGCCACAGACCTCACCTTCAACAACCAGCGCAGCACATCGCCCTCCGAGAGCTGGAACTGGCGCGCACGACTCTCCTACAGCGAACCCATCTTCAAGGGTGCCAACCTGCAGTTCAGCTATCAGTTCCAGCGCCGCTTCTCAGACAGCGACCGCAGCCTCTACACCAACCTGCACAACATGATGGCCGACCGCTACGCCGGCATGACCGACGAGCAGATTGCCACACAGCTCTATGCCGACTACCTGGCCGGAGATACCTCCCTGCTGTTGCAGCTGGACTCCCACAACAGCCAGTATGCCAAGTACAACGAGTACAACCACGATGCCAGCGTCATGCTGCGATACCAGATCGGCGACTTCCGCTTCAACGCCGGCGTGTCAATGCAGCCACAGCGCACACACATGATTTACCAGAAGAACAGCAAGGACTTTGACATCACCCGCAACGTCTTCAACTGGGCACCACGCGTCGATTTGCGCTGGAAGATCAGCAACACCAGCCAGTGGCGACTGCGCTACAACGGACGCATGAGCCAGCCATCCATGACCAACCTCCTCGACGTCGAGGACAACAGCGACCCCCTCAACGTCTCCTATGGTAACCCCAACCTGAAGCCCTCCTGGAGCAACAACTTCAATACCTTCTACAATAACTACATCCCCGAACGCCAGATGGGATGGAACCTGGGCGCCGGCTTCAACCAGACCAACAACAGCATCAGCACCGCCACCACCTACGACACCGAGACCGGCGTGCGCACCACGCGCCCCGAGAACATCAACGGCAACTGGAGCAGCTGGCTATGGGCGGGCTTCAACACCGCTCTGGGCAAGCAGAAGTACTGGAACTTCTCCAACAACGTCAACCTCAACTACAACAACTCCGTGGGCTACATGCAGCAGACCGGCAGCCTCAGCTCCGTCAAGAGCACCACCAAACGCCTCTCCGTCGGCGACAACATCCGCCTCAACTACCGCTATGACTGGGGCGAGAGCGGCTACGGCATCGACTTCGGCATCAACGGCGGCTTCGACTACAGCCACGCCCGCAACGACATACAGACCAGCGCCAACCTGGACACCTGGAGCTTCAACTACGGCGGCAACTTCATGCTCAACACCGCCTGGGGCATGACCTTCAGCACTGACCTCACCGAGCAGTCGCGCCGCGGCTATGCCGACGAGTCCATGAACACCAACGAACTCATCTGGAACCTCCAGCTGCAGCAGGGATTCTTCCGCGACAAGAGCCTCAACGTCACCCTCGAATGGTATGACGTCCTCGGACAGCGCAGCAACATCAGCCGCAGCATCTCCGCCACACAGCGCCGCGACACGTGGACAAACTCCATCTACTCCTACGGCATGATCCGCATCATCTACAACCTCAACCTCATGGGCAGCCGCGAGGCCCGCAACGAGTTCGGCCCCTTCCCGGGCGGCGGTCCCTTCGGTGAAGGCGGCAACCGCAGCAGTAACCGTAACAGCGGCAGCCGTTCCAGCGTCCGCGTCAGCGGCGGCTTCGGTGGCCCTGGCGGACGCAGATAAACCACCCGTTTTTCACGAGCGCACGTGAAGCCCGTCATGTGCGCTCATGATTGCAATTACGTGCACTCGTGAAAGCCTTTACGAGCGCACGTAATTTTTTATGCCCTCGCTCATTCCCTATTCATTTCTCAAAAAAATGCACTTATTTGCCCCAAAAGGATACAACGTATCATTTTTATGCGTAACTTTGCCCCGCCAATGGCATCGACCAACCAACCTAAACCCATATAGAACCGAAAAAGACTACGCTTAATGAAAAAGACACGTACCCTCCTCACCGTGGCCATTGCCACCCTGACGCTCGCCGTGAGCACACTCACCGCGCAGGCCGCGTCCATCGACCAGCAGACCGCGCGCCAGCGAGCCGCGGACTTCCTCAAGGGCAACAGCACCATGCGCCACAAGCGCGCCACAGGCACCGCCACAGACCGCG
The DNA here is from genome assembly GCA_017455585.1 of Bacteroidaceae bacterium. Classification (GTDB taxonomy): domain Bacteria; phylum Bacteroidota; class Bacteroidia; order Bacteroidales; family Bacteroidaceae; genus Physcousia. The sequence goes on from JAFSZU010000055.1 coordinate 4,733, forward strand.
CCGTGCCCCCAGAGGACCTCACGCCCGTTGACATCCGCACATCGCTCTTCGCCTTCAACATCGGCAAGCAAGACGGCTTCGTCATCGTCAGCCCAGACGACCGCACGGCACCCGTCCTCGCCTACGCCACCGCCGGACACCTCGACCCCGAGACCATGCCCGAGGCCATGCGCGACTGGTTCCAGGAATATGCCAGCCAGTTGGCATACCTCGCCGCACACCCCTTTAGTGTAGGCGGCGGCTCCGTCGCCGCATCCACCCCCCTCACCGCCGCCGATGACGAGCCCACCGCCAAGAACCCCATCAGCGCCCTCCTCACCACCATGTGGAACCAGTTCGCGCCCTACAACCGTCTCTGTCCCACCACCGACAAGGGCGACCGCTGCGTCACCGGATGTGTCGCCACAGCCATGGCACAGGTGATGAGATTCCACCAGTGGCCAGACAGCACCGCCGCCACCATCCCCGGATATGTCACCGCCAGCAACCACCTGACCATCGACAGCATTCCCGCAGGGCTGGCACTGGACTGGCAGAACATGACAGATATCTATCAGGGCGACGAGTCCGAGGAGCAGCTGGCAGCCATCTCCAGCCTCATGCTCGCCGCAGGAGCCTCCGTCACCATGGACTACGGCACCAAGAAGTCCGATGCCCTCTTCAAGAGCGTGCCCGCCGCCCTGCAGACCTACTTCAACTACAGCCCGCGCATCCACTATGAATACCGCGGCAACTACTCCATCGACGACTGGGAGCAGCTGATATATACCGAGCTGCTGGCCGGAAGACCCATCCTCTACCAGGGACGCTCCTCGGGCGGCGGTCACGCCTTCGTGGTCGATGGCTATAGCAGCAACGGCTATTTCCACATCAACTGGGGATGGGGCAACGACAACAGCCAGACAGAGTGCCTCCTCAGCGTCCTCAACCCGGGCAACAACGCCGGCGCAGGAGCCAGCACGTCGCTCGACGGATACAGCTTCGACCAGGCCGCCATCCTCGGCATCAGGCCCCCAAGAGAGAACGACACCCCCTATTCATCCTTCTTCCTCACCACCGCCATCACCGAGATCAAGGGCAACGACATCGTCTGCGAGTATATCAACCAGACGGCAACCACGGGAACATACGACTACGGAATCGGCTATTATTCGCCAGAGAGACAGAACTTCAGGAGCGTGAGCAACAACGAGCGCACCTTCTCACCCACCGACGACTGGCAGCTCACCTTCACCGTCAACAACCTGGAGCCCGGAACCTATCACATCGTGCCCATCAGCAAGCTCGTCAGCGAGCGCATCTGGCGCAGCAGCCAGAACCCCAACGTGGACTATGTGGAAGCCGTGGTAGATGAGGGCGGCAACATCACCCTCACACGCCACCAGCCCGTCTATGACATCTCCGCACAAGTGGAGGTGAACGGCATACACCTCACCAACCGACCCCATACCATCAAGGTCACCGTCAACAACAACGGCGACGAGTACTATGACCGCATCTTCCTGCGCATCAACCGTGAGGGCCAGACCCCGGTGCTCCTCGGCTCGGCAGGCATCACCGTGCGCAAGGGCAACAGCACGGAAATAGAATTCAACTACACGCCCAAGGAGGAGGGCACCTTCTGCTTCTCCGCGGCCACATCGGCGTCGGCCAACGCCGAAGTCATCGGCCAGACAACAGCCACATTCTGGGAATTCCCCCCCAACGGTGGGCCCATCAACGACTCCATACACCTGCAGACGGAAATCGCCTTTGAACCCGTCACACAGGACGGAGCATACATCCTCAGCGAACGGCCCCGCATACGCATCACCGTCACCAACCCCACAGACACCAACTATGACGGCTCCGTGCAGTTCACGCTCTTCATCACCGACAAGAACGGCGACAGCTATTACAAGGTATATCCCAAATCCACACAAGCCGTGCCCTATAAGCTGGGAAGCCACAGTGAAGAGACTTTCTATCTCGACGAACGCTTCCACTACACCAACAACAAACCCTACCGCGACTTCGCAGACTGGCTGGGGACACTGGAGTTCGACAACGCCTACTGTCTCGTCCCCGACTTCCGCTTCGAGAAATATTTCCGGGATGTCTATTCACTCCCCGTGACCAAGATGCAGATCGCCGCACCGCCCGTCCACATGTACCGGGCCGACGGATACTCGCTCGCCGAGCTGTCACGTGACACCCTCACCGTGCCGGCACGCGCCGCCGCTGTCGATCTGCGGCAGGCCACACACACCAAGGTCGTCAAGGGCGGAAACCCCAATACCCTCTATTTCGTCAACAAGGACGCAGAAGTGCCCGACGGCATCACACGCAACATCGTCCGCGGCAGACAGGCCGACACCATCCGGCTCGACGACGGCTACAACTTCTATATCCCCGGCGACATCGGCTCCGTACAGGCCAACCACGTCAGCTACACACGCACCTTCCGCCGAGGATACAAGTCCGCCACACAGGACGGGTGGAACACCATGACACTGCCATTTGCCGTCCAGAAAGTGCAGGTGCTGGAGGAGGACCAGACACGCGACATCGACTGGACGCGCGCCAGCGGAGACTATCGCGACTTCTGGATTATGGAGTTCAAGGGAGACCAGGGCAACACGCTCTTCTTCGAACCCGCCACCGACTTCGTGGCCAACAGGCCCTATCTTGTCGCCGTGAGACAGAGCACATACCCCATACTGAACCTCACCGGGAAACCCTTCACCTTCAGCGCAGACAACGTGAAACTGGAGGCCGGCGCAACCGCCACCACCACGGGCACACAGTTCCTCTTGCAGGGCCTGCGCTACTACCAGGAGCTGGACACCATCTTCGCCCTCGACGGCACAGGGCGCCAGTTTGAACTCGAAGACACCGCCATCCAAGCATTCCGAGCCTACTTCGCCATCCGCGACACGGCGACCTACAACTTCAAGCAGAACCAGCTCACCATATTCATCAATGCACAATTCGATGCCATACAGGACGTTGGCATCGACGCAGAGGCCACCAGACAAGAGCAGGAATGGTACACTGCCACCGGACAGCGCATCGCCACGCCGCAGCGCAAGGGAATCTTCATCCGCAGGGGGCGCAAGTACATTATCAAATGACCTATATCAACAAAAAAACATAGAAATATCACTTTACACACAAAAAAAAACGTTTTTTCTTGTGCGTTCGGAGAAAAGTAACTATTTTTGCCACGATTTTTGGGTTCATGTCACAACTATGCCCATCTGTTTGTCGTACACATAGCACACGCTGAACACAGCATATACAACAAAAGTCTAACTATAATTCTTAAACAATGAAAAGGAAATTTACAAACGTTTTCCTCTTGGTGGCTATCGGAATAGCCGCCTTGACATCGTTCGTATCCTGTAAGGACTACGAGGATGACCTCCGCACTGAGAGCGACATCCAGAACGGACTTCTCTGGGATGAAACAGCACGGCTGGACGAACGCATCGACACCCTGAGTGACTACTTGCAGCAACAGATTGCTATCCTGAGAGGGCTCCAGCAAAACTGCTCCACCAACTGCAACAACAGGTTTGAGAGAATCGAGACCCTCATCAAGACCTACTGCACGCTGGCTCACCTCAACGACACGCTCAACTATTACTACACCAAGACGCAGATTGACAACAACTTCTACAACAAGACCGAGGCCAACGACACCATCACATACATCCTCAATCTCATCAACAACTTGTCTGAGGAAGGTGTGCTGAAGGAGAATGTGGACTCCGCACTCGCCGCAGCCGAGGATGCTGCCGAGCAAGTTGAGGAGATTGCACAGAAGTTGCGCGACGACTACGCCACCAAGAAGGAGTTGGCTGACTCCGTCCTGAAACTCAACGGCAAGATTGATGCACTCGACAATGCTGTGAAGACGGCACAGAAGACCGCCGACAGCGCCGAGGCACACGCACAAAAGGCACTCGATGAAGTCATCAGAATCGAGAAGATTGCCAACGCAGCACTGGATTCCGCCAAGACCGCACAGCTCAGAGCCGACGAAGCCTACAAACTCGCCGAAACCGCCAAGTCTGTGGCTGACCTTGCAAAAGACCTCGCTGAAAAACTGGAACCCCGTGTGAAGGCTCTCGAAGATGCCAAGATTGCACTCGAAGAGGCTGATAGGAAACTGGACGAGAGAATCACCAAGCTGAACACACGCGTGGAAGAGGTGGCCGGCACCGCACGCTATGCCTACAAGGATGCACAGTATGCACTGCAGAGAGTAGATAGCCTCAACAGCGCACTGGAGACAGCCTTCCAGAAGTTGCAGGAAAAGGATGACTCCCTGGCTCAGGCCATCTCCGAGGACTTCGACTCCATCAACCGTCGCTGCAACATCCTGCATGACAGCATCGAAGCTGTTTACGCATACGCAGAAGACCTCTACAACCAGGCCATGGATGCCCTGCAGGAGGTTCAGGACCAGCTCAACTACCGAATTGATAGCCTCGCTATTGACACCCGCGAGCGCATCCGCGCCACCGAAATCACTCTCGGTGAGCTGAAAGACCGCGTGGAGGATGCAGAAGACGCCATCGAGGGTCTGCAGGAGCGCATGGATAACATCGAAGACTTAGTGGGAGATGTGGTTGAGGCACTCGTGGAACTCGAAGATGCACTCGACAAGTTGACGGGCAGGGTCAATGACCTCACCAACCGCTTGAACAAACTCATCACCGGCATCATCATCCAGGGAACCTACAACCCGATTTATGGCTACTTCGCCACACCGTGGGGCATCGAGAGCAACTTCCTTGGAACCTACTATGGAAGCCTCACCACTGGTATCGATGAGTTCCCGACCTCAACACCCAACTTCTACTATTATAGTTCAGACTGGGATCGCGCCAAGATTTATCTCTCCGACGCCGACATTGAAGTCTATAACGACGGTAACAATGAATGGCAGCCCGACGACCAGAGCGGCTACCTCTACTTCGGCAGGGAAGGCAACGCAGGTACTGTCTATCTGACCGTCAACAGCGCCAAGCAGCAAGACTTCACCGGTGCAGAGTTCCAGCTCGTCAACAGCAAGGACGAGGAAGCTCCCGTCAAGCTCAGTGCCATTGAGAAGGAGAACAACTGGACCAAGACCTTCGGCTATACCACACGTGCCGCCGCAGACAACGGCCTCTATCGTGCCAAGGCCACCATCACCTCCAACTTCGCCAAGGCTGCTCCCAAGATCAACCTGAGCGTGGACGATGTCAAGGACATCCTCAAGGACATCAAGGCCAACAAGTCGAATCCGAGAAACATCGACTTCGCCAACATCGCCAGCAAGGCATTCAAGGCTGCTACCAGCAACGTCCTGCCCGCATACGGCATCAAGGCTCCATGGAACGACTCCGAGGGCGACCACGCTGTCTATTCTGCCTACAACCTCGCTGCAACAGCTGTTCATCCGCTCAGCTTCAGCTTCCTCAACGACATCACACCCGAGTATGTGCCCGGCATCGACCGCATCGAGAACTTCGTCTTCAACATGGTGGATCGCATCAAGTTCTCCATCCCGACCTTCAACATCGAGAACCTGCAAGCTCCCACCATCAGCAAGATTACGCTTGAGGAGATTGACGATGCCATGTTGGCTAAGTTCTCCATTACCATGGGCATTGATACCGTCATTAAGATTCCTGCCATCGAGCCGCAGATTGAGGTAACCATTGACGGTCAGAAAGCTACGATTCCTGGCTTCTCCATCGAGGTGGAGATTCCTGAAAAGATAGTATATCCCACTGGATATGAAGACAACGATGATTACAAGATTGTCATTCCAAAAACTACACAAACGATTTACGTAAGCGACAAGATTGCAGATATTCCTGGTACAAAGATTGTACCCGAGGTGCAGCCCATCCAGATTACTACCACCGACAAGGAAGGTAAGGTTTGGAACGGTATCCACGTCAACGTCATGAGGACAGTGAACTTGGAGGATGCTGTCAAGGAACTCTATGAGAAGATGTCAACGCCTATCAGCAATGTCAACACGATGATTGATGACATGAACACCTTCCTCGATAAGGTCAATGAGACCCTGCAAGAGCTGAACAAGGTCAACAACCTCAACCAGCAGGTGGAGGATGCCAAGCAGGATATCAAGGATCAGGTGGCCAAGTATCTTGACAAATTTGCCAACAAGATCCTGCCCTACCTGACACCCAGCCGCTACCTCCAGCCCATCATGCTCGGGAAAACAGGCGATGGTTTCACACGCCTCAGCACCTCCAAAGCATATCCCTCCAAGGTATCTAGCACTACCGTGACACTGATTCCCACCACCGTCAACGCTGAAATCGTCACACCGGCATACAAGAAGTGGGTGGCTGTCACCAACGTCTATAACATCGACCGCAGCGTCAGCGCCAAGAAGGGAGATTTCCAGTGCAAGGCCGCACGTGACGCCGCCAACAAGAGCAGCGATCTGGTCAACAGTGTCATCAACGGCAACAACCGCCGCGTGAACATCACACTGCACAAGGGCTATATCTATGAGATTTCTTATCAGGCCATGGACTTCAGCGGCTATGTCAGCGCTAAGAAGTACTACATCATGGTCAAATAAGTGAATGCGAGAATCACACACATTGTCAAACCGTAAAATAACATACAGATTATGAAACTGAAAAGAATATTGATGTCCACACTGGTTGCTCTGGGTCTCTGTGCTTCTGCACAGGCCCAGCAGCCCCAGACGGTCGAAGTATTTGATCCCCACTGGTTCGTACAGGTGCAGCCCCTCGGAGCACAATATACCCTCGGCGAAGTGGGCTTCTCTGACCTCATCTCCTATAACGTGCAAGCCGGTGTCGGCTATCAGTTCAACCCCGCCTTTGCGCTCCGTCTGAGCGTCAACGCATGGCAGAGCAAGGCTGGTCTGGATATCAGCGACTACTATAAGAATGTGGTAGGACTGAACTCCAACAAATGGAGCTGGAAATATGTGGCTCCCATGGTGGATGCTCATCTCAACCTCACCAACCTGCTCCTCGGCTATAAGTACGACCGTCTCTTCAACCTTGGCGTTTTCGGTGGTCTGGGTGCCAATATCGCGTTCTCCAACGACGATGCCAACACCATCCAGAAGCAGATCATGAACTACAACAACAGCAATGTTGTCCAACGCGCCAATCAAGTCGGCAACTACCAGTCCATGGAATATACATGGGATGGCACTCAGGTATATCTCACAGGCCGCGTAGGTGTGACCGGTGACTTCCGCATCAACGACATGTTCAGCGTAGGTCTTGAAGTCAGCGCCAACGCCCTCTCCGACAAGTACAACAGCAAGAAGGCCGGTAACCTCGACTGGTACTTCAACGCCCTCGCCGGTGTGCGCATCAACCTCGGACAGACCCACCACACCGAGGCTGCCAAGGGCAATGCCGCTCCCCAGATTATCCACCGCGTCGATACCATCTACGTGAAGCAGCAAGTGCCCGCTCAGGCACAGCGCGCAGCAGCTCCTGCCACAGCAGCAGCTCAGGCCAGCGTGGCTCCCCTGCGTCGCGACATCTTCTTCACCATCCGTGCCACCCAGGTTGCAAGCCAGGAGAACAAGGACAAGGTCAAGGAAGTGGCTGACTACCTGAAGAAGTATCCCAACGCCAAGGTCAGCGTCACCGGCTATGCCGACAAGGGCACTGGTAACGCCACCATCAACACCAACCTCAGCCAGAAGCGCGCCAAGGTCATTGCCGACATCCTGAAGAACCAGTATGGCATCGATGCTTCTCGCATCACCGTGGATTACAAGGGTCACAATGAGCAGCCCTTCGCTGAGAACGACAAGAACCGCGTGACCATCTGTATCGCCCAGTAAGCGACATCAGACGCGCACAACGTCTCAAACACATTTACAGTCCTGCTTCACGCTTCATCACAAGTGCGAAGCAGGACTCATAGATTTACTATTTAACAATTTACTATTTACAATGGAATGACAACGATGTTACACAAGACGCATAATACTTCCAACAGGTAAATAGTAACTGCTAAATGAACAAACCAATGAGAAGAATCGCAAATCTAATCTTTGCATCTCTGTTTGCAATAGCCGCACAAGCACAGGTGAACGGCGACGGGTTCTACCGCGTCAAGAACGTGAAGACACAACGATACATCTCCGTCATCGACAACAAAGGCAGTATCGACAAGGCTTCGGTGAATGCTGACCTGGGAGCCATACAGACCATCAAGTACTTCGACCGTGTTGCTACAGACCCGGGCAGTGTTATCTATCTGAAGAAGATGGGAAGTGAGTGGGACCTGGTAGCCCAAGGAACCAGTGTCTATGACCTCGTGGGCATCACCATTCAAATCATTGACAAGGGTAGCGGCATCTATCAGGCCTTCAAGTCATACAGCGGATTCGCCAGATACCTGTTCGATCTGGACAATGTCAAACGCGAAGTGGGCAAGGTGCTGACCAGCGGCGAACTCTCCTCCGGCACACAGAACTGGTATATCCTGCCCATCACCAACGAGGAGGAACGCTATCTGGCAGTGGAACCCACCCTCAATCATGGAAACTACTACTATCAGACATACTTTGCCTCCTACGGTTTCACGTTCAACAACACCAATGACAAAGCATTCTACATCACAACGGTGGAGAAAGACGTAGCGGTTTACAAGGAGATCACGGGCACCATCCCGGCAAACACACCGGTCATCATCCGCGGACAGTCCAATGTGATTACGGAGCATAAGATAACACCCATCTTCAACACGCCCGCTTCCGTCACAGGTAACAAGCTGACAGGAACATTCTTCAACAGCGATGTGATAGCCCACGAGAACAGAGTGGCCAACGATGCAACCATCCGTGTGCTCGGCGTACTCAGTGACGGAAGCCTCGGTTTCAAGAGAGATACATCCCTGGACTATGTACCGCACAACACCGCTTATCTGAAAGTCGCCAGCACGGCCCCGAATGAAATCAAACTGCTCAACGAGGAAGAATACAAAACATGGAAGGAACAAGAACGGCTGAAGACACCGGTGACACTCACCGCGGTCAACATCACGCGCGAATACGGCGAGACCAACCCCGAACTGACATATACTGTCAGTGGAACACTGCTCGGAGGCAAACCCGCTCTAAACTGCGCCGCCACAGCCAGTTCACCTGTCGGGACATATCCCATCACCATCACACGTGGAGATGTGGTGAACACAACCCCGACACTGGTCAACGGAACGCTCACCATCACCCCGGCAACACTCACAGCCAAGGTTGGGAACATCACCCGAGCCTATGGCGACGAGAATCCGGCATACGAGGTGACATACGAAGGATGGAAAAACGGCGATACACAGACCTGCATCACCACACCGCCTCATGTTACAACGGAAGCTGATGTGAAGAGCGACGTGGGTGAATATGTGTTGACCTTAGAAGGAGGTGCTGCCCAGAACTACACATTCAAGTATATCAACGGTCAGCTCACGGTCACACCAGCGTCACTCATGGCCAAAGCCAGCAACAGCTCCCGGGCATACGGAGTTGATAACCCCACATTCAAAATAACATACGAGGGATGGAGAAACGGTGACACGGAAACGTGCCTTACCACGAAGCCCGTCATAAAGACAGAGGCTGACATCAGGAGCAATGTGGGTGAATACGCCCTCATTCCCGAGGGGGGAACGGCCAAGAATTATGTCATCACATACACGAACGGCACCCTCACCATCACGCAAGCCACCATCATGGCTACTGTGGAGGAGGCAACACGTGAATATGGCGACGAGAATCCAACCTTCTCCGTCAACTACACTGGATGGAAGAACGGCGACACAGAGACCTGCCTCACCCGACAGGCCGTGGTGCAGACGGAGGCCACGAAGTACAGTCACGTGGGAAGCTTTGTACTGACACCTGCCAAAGCAGAAAGCATGAACTACAACTTCTACTATATCAACGGAACACTCACCGTCACACCGGCACCCCTCACCATATCCATCGGGAAATACCAGCGGGAACAAGAACAGGAGAATCCCACAATCACTCCCATTTATGAAGGGTTCAAGAATGATGACACGGCCGCAGACCTGGAGAAGCAACCCGTCATCACCATTGAAGCCACGGCTGACAGCCCGGTGGGAACCTACCCCATCATCGTCTCCGGAGCAGAAAGCCGGGACTACAATATCACATACATCAATGGCACCCTGGAGGTGACCATGAAATCTGCCATTGGCAGTATCACAACCCGCCAAGCCACTGACATCCATAGACTGAACGGCACGCTGGTGCGTCACAAGAACGGCCAGGGAGCCCCCCTGAGCAAAGGAATCTACATCATTGGCGGACGAAAAGTAGTTGTGAAATAACAGGAGATACCATCCTGCACCATCATACAGGCGTTGGACAATAGCCTAAACGGCATGTCCAACGCCTGTTTTTGTGATATTTTGGCGAAAAAGGGAACTTTTTTAACCTGCACGGAGGCTATTTTGCAAAAATATATCACACTTTTGAGCGTGTATCAAAAGTTTTTTGTAATATTGCAGCCGAATTGTGAATTAAAGACACTACTGAAATGAACATTGCACGACGTTTCAAATACCTTATTGTAGCCATCATTGCTTTCTTAGTAGTGGGCTTCTACGGTCTGGTTACGTTCAACCTGTCCTTCATGGGACCCGTGGCCAACGCACTGAGGAACTTCTCCATGACGGATGTCTATTACCAGATTCAGCAAAGCATGGGTGTGGCAGATACATGCCGTTTCATCACCATCGTCGATATGACAGACCTGCCCAACCGAGAGTTCATCGCATCGGGACTGCAGGACATCATGGACTATGACCCCAAGGCTGTCGGCATCGATATTGTGTTTGAAGGCTTGAAGCCCGACACCGCCAGTGATATGTGGCTCATGGACATCGCTAAGAACTACCCGCAAATCACATGGTCGTTCAAACTCATGGACTTTGACCCCACAGAGCAGGACTACAAAGGCGAGGTGCACAGTTTCTTTGCATGGGAGGTTGCACCCAAGGAGGGCTTCACCAATATGCCGCGCGACCTCTATGAGGGTGTGAAGCGAAACACACCGGTGGGACGCACCCTGAATGGTGAAATGGTGACTTCCTGGGTCAACTCGGTAGCCGACACCTACGCCGGAGAACAAATCATGCCCATCACTGTCAAGGACATCAACATCAACTTCCGCCACGCCGAGTTCCCCACACTGCACGCCTCTGAAGTGATGGATCATCCCGAGCTGATCAAGGATCATATCGTCCTCTACGGCACCATGAAAGAAGAGACCGATATGCACTACTGTCCACTTGGCAAGATTGCAGGGGTGGAACTGCTGGCCTACGCCGTCAAAACCATTGTGACAGGAACGTCACTGAAATACCTGCCCACCTGGGTCACCATTCTCATGTCCCTGCTCATCGTGGCTTTCACATCATGGATGATTGCAAAATATGGACGATGGGCCAACGCGAACATCAAGAATGACTATTGGCGCACATTCATGACATCTGCCATTGTCACGGGATTCATCACTTTCATCTGGATGGCATTGATTACGTATATCGGTTTCGTCGTCTTTGCCCTCTTCTCCTACAGTATCAACTTCGGTTGGGCTTTCTCCGGCATTGCCTTCCGCTTCACTGCTGAGAACTTCTACCGTGTCTTCTTTGAACCAGAACATAAGAAGAGTTGAAAGTTGAAAGTTGAGAGTTGAAAGTTGAAAGTTGAGAGTTGAAAGTTGAGAGTTGAGAGTTGAGAGTTGAAAGTTGAAAACTTAAAGTTAACAATATAATGTGATAAAGATATAACGAGAGATTAATATTGAATCCTTTATAACGACTTAAAATAAAAGAAGAATATGAGACAGAACAAATTCATCCTTTGTCTGGTGCTGATGATGGCCGTCTGCGCCACACGCTTGACAGCACAGACCTACACCGTTTACCGCGTCGTGGGCAAGGTGACCGTTTCATCACCCAAGGGCGACAAACCCGTCAAACCCGGAGACTGCCTCACAGTCAATGCAAACATCACCATCCCCTACAACGGACAAATCCAACTCATCGACAGCCAGAGTGCAAAAAAAGTAATCCTGAAGACCCCAGGGACGGGCAAGATAGCCACCCTCAGCAAGGACAACCGCAACTCCATCAGCGACCTCACGGGACAGTATCTCAGCTATATCCTGGCACAGATCAGTGACGGAGGCAAGTCCCGCAAGATGGAGCACTCTGACGTGGCTACCGTCACCCGTGAGTTCCAGGCCACCCAGAAGCCCAAGACACCTGTGGATCAGCAGGCCGATGACGAATGGGACTTGGAAGGTGAATTCGAGAAATTCACCGAAGAAGTGAACAAGGAATACGAGGCCTTCCGCGACCAAGTGAACCAGGAATATGCTGAATTCATGAAGAAAGGCTGGGCCGCCTTTGAGAGCACACCGGGGACACCACGTCCCAAAGACGAGCACGTGGCACCCGTGGTGAAGAAACGCACCAACGAGCAGGTGCAGACCAACAGCTTCTTCCGCAAACACAAGAAGGTGGTGGCCGTAGAAAAGCCAAAAGACCAGCCCACTCCCATTACGCGCATTGACGAGCAAGGAAACGAGGATGCACCGGCACTGGCACCGGCAGCAACGCCAGCACCGAGCCAAATGACCACCAACGCAGCACCCAAGGCCGCTGACGCATGGACTTCTGGCACAGAAGGCACTGTCACAGCCAACATCTGGGGTACCAACTTCACTGTTCGCTTCAACAAGAAAGACAATTTCAAACTCTCCGACTTATCTCCGAATGCACTGTCCGAGGCATGGAAGAAACTGTCATCCAAGAACTACAACAACCTCATCCGCGACTGCATAGACCTGCGCTTCGAACATCATCTGGGTGACTGGGCATACCTGCAAATGCTCAAGCAGGTGGGTATCGCATGCATGGGTGAGGGCAATGAAGCCACATTGCTCATGTCATTCATCTACTGTCAGTCGGGCTATCGCATGCGTCTGTGCCGAGACGGAAACAAGTTGTTCATGCTCTTCGGTAGCGAACATTATATCTATGACCAGGACTACTTCAACATCGACGGCATGTTCTTCTATCCCTTCGAGTGCGAAGCTGGCAGTATATCCATTTGCAATGTGCCCTACCCCGACGAGCAGTCCATGTCGCTGGCCATGTACGAGCAGCAGCTCCTGGACTACGACCCCACGGCCGTGCGCACTGTCGTGTCAGAGCGCTTCCCCAATATGAAACTGACCTACAGCGTGAACCAGCATCTCATCGATTTCTATAACAAATATCCCACCTCTACAGTTAACGATGACTTCATGACGCGCTGGGCCATGTATGCCAATACACCCATGGATGAGACCGTCAAGGAACAGCTTTACCCCGAATTGGAGTCACAACTCAAGGGACTGACACCGCTACAGGCCGTCAACAGATTGCTTAACTGGATTCAGACGGGTTATGAATACCGCTTCGACGAAGAAGTGTGGGGACATGACCGCGCCTTCTTTGCAGAGGAAACGCTGTTCTATCCCTATTGTGACTGCGAGGACCGTGCCATCCTGCTCTCACGTCTCATCCGTGATTTGGTGGGACTCAAGTGCGTGCTGGTCTATTATCCCGGCCATCTGGCCATGGCCACACACTTCGACGAGCCCGTCAGCGGGACCTACTACACGCTGGGCGACGAACGCTACTACGTCTGTGACCCGACCATCGTGGGATGGGGTGCGCCCGTGGGAGAGTGCATGGACCAGTTCAAGGACTGCACAGACGTCAGCCTCATTCTGCTGGACAACGACCAGGCCAAACAACTTTGAAGACCTTATTTATAATTAACACCACAGATTTCGCAAATTCATCAGATTATCTTCCACTTCCTGTCATCAATTATGTTTATCATTTCACAGATTTCAGAATGAAATGAGGTCAAGGATTCTCAGCACCAGCCTATCGTGCTGTTCAGAGATCTGTGGAATATTAGATGAAATATGATAACCATGAGACAGACGTGTAATCAGTGAAATCCGTGTAATCTGTGGTGATAGATAAAAATACATGATAATGAAGTTCAGAAAGATAACCTTAGCTCTGTTCGGGATGTGTCTGTCGCTCTACGCGATGGCACAGAACGAGATGTCGGTGCTCAGCTTCCGTCTGCTGGATAATGACCTGACAGCCAACACGCGCGGAACGTCGGAGATGGACCAGAACGGTGAGACGGCCGCACTTATCAAGATTGTCACGCTGGAGAAAGGCTTCACCTTTGACGGAGGGTCGCTCGGTATCGTGGGAACCAAGGAGAAGGCTGGTGAACTGTGGCTTTATGTGCCGCGCTATGCCCAGCGTCTGACCATTCAGCATCCCAACTTCGGAACCCTTCGCAACTATGCCTACCCCATCACCGTCGAAGGTGGTCGCACATACGAGATGCTTATCGATATCGGCACGGGGCGCTATGCCAACATCAGCGGCACGGTGGCCGGGGCAGAGATCACCATCGACGGCGAATACGTAGGCAAGTCGCCGCTCTATAACCGCTACCTGGGCTACGGCAAGCACACCATCAAGGCAGTGAACAACCGCTTCGAGGGTGTCGATACCGTCTATGTCACCACGGCCAAGGACGGCGACCCCAACAAACAGAAAGCCCTGCTGTTCAACGTGGATATGCGTGACATGAGCGACCATTATGGCGACATTGATGTGACGACCACCGAGGGAGCCGACATCTTCTTCCAGGGGCAGAAGGTGGGCACGGGCCGTTGGCAGAGCCAACTGCGCGAGGGCAAGTATATCCTGGAGACCTATAAGAGCAATTGTGACAGTGTCAAAACCGCTTTCACCGTCACTGCCTTGCAGAACAATGTCATCAAGGCCACACCGCCCACACCCCACACCGGATACCTTAATATATATACGCGCCCGCGTAACCTCACCGCCATGCTTGACGGTCGCACCATCATTGACCTGACCGAGGCACAATCCGTGCCCGTGGGCACCCACTCCATAGACTTCGGACGCAAAGGATATGTCAGCCAGACCCGGGAATTCAATGTGGAACGCTACCAGATCACGGCCGACACAGTGGAGTTGGAGCGCATCAACTACGTGAAGGCCAAGGCTCTCTACTTCGGTCTTGGCTACACCGTCCGCACCATGGGTGGCCCCACGGTCTTCGTCGGCTATACCTACAAGAACCATGACATCCAGGCCAGCTACACCTTCGGCACGGGAGCGTCTGACGACATCCATTGGTACAGTCTGGATGCCGAGAACAACCAACGGTTGAGCACCGTCAACTATAAGATGAGTTCCATCGCATTCAAATACGGCTATCAGTGGCGACTCCTGACCCGCTTCGCAGCTACACCGCAACTCGGCTTCATGTGGAACCGTCTCGGAGCCAACCTGGTTGACGGGACGGAGAAATATGGTGACGGAGCCTCGTCCTTCTGTATGTCGTTAGGTGCCAAACTGATGGTGGCTCCCATACAGCATTGCTACATCTTCCTCTCCCCTGAGTATTATTTCCCCTTGGGAAAGGATAAAGCATACGAGAGCATCTCAGAGACTGCCGACCTTAGTGCCAGTGGATTTGCCCTGCATCTGGGCGTACTGGTGAATATTTGAGTTGAGAGTTTTGCGTTTAGAGTTTAGAGTTGTGAGTTAAAAGCTATAACGTGATATGACAACAATGAGAACCTATCTTTCCTATATATTAGTAGGCGTGGCACTTCTGGCCTCGTGCAACAACGATGAGTTGCAAGGAACCCCTTCCAAGGAGACGCTGGAAGTGGAGACGACAGAACAGTACATTGAAGCCAGCAGCGAGACCTATTCCATTCCCGTGACCGCCAACTGTCAATGGAGTGTGGAACTGCTCAGTGGATGGGAACGTCTCGAGCTGGGAACGCGCTCCGGCAGCGGTAATGACAAGATTACCCTTGTCACACCCAAGAACGATGCCACCTCCTCGCGAGAAGCATTCCTGCTCGTCACCAGCCAGACGGGGGTCATCGTCCGCAAGATTCATGTGCAGCAGAGAGGCATTGACCCTTATATCTATCTCAATCAGAATGAGGCCACGTCCATCACCTTGGAGTCTTCCTTCCGCGAAACCACCTATGAGGTCACTGTTATCAGCAATGCCAAATGGGAGATTACAGGAGGAAAAGAAGGCTTCGGTTGTGACACCCAGGAAGGCGAAGGCAACGCAACCATCCATTTCACCGTAGAAGAAAGGAAAGTTGAATCTCCAGATGATGCCACCTTTACCATCACCTCAGTCGATGCCGCACAGACGCGCCCAGCCGTGGCCACCGTCAATATCCATCAGTCTGGCCGCACCATCGAGATTAGTGTGGCACCCACGACCCAACGTGTGGAGGAAGACGGAGAGACCTTCTCGGTCGCTGTGAGCTGCACAGACAAATGGGAGATTACAGGAGAAAAAGAAGGGTTCACCTGTGATGTCCACGGCGGTGAGGGAGACGGCACTGTCAACATCACCGTCACGGGCAACCCATACGAGACCGAGCGTTCTGCCACCTTCACCTTCCGAACGGTAGGCACCACGAATGACAAAAGCGCCCCCTTCACCGTCACCCAAGCTGGCAAGCAAGTGAGAATCAATGTGCCCAGGGGCACTGTCACCGCTGAAGCCATAGGGAGTGACTATCAGGTGACTGTCAACTGCAATGCCGCATGGGTTGTCAGGACAGAGGCCACTTGGATTACGTTGCAGACGGTGTCAGGTGAGAATGACGACATCGTGACTTTCACCTGTGCACCCAACACTCAGACTGCGTCACGCAGTGCACAAGTGCTTATCATGGCCGGCAGCCAGCAACAATACGTCGCCACGGTGACCGTCACCCAGCAACCCGGCGCGGCACCCACAGTGACACAAACGGTGGTCAGTGATGTCACCAAGTACGAGGCTACAGTGGCCTTCACCTATCAAAGTAGCACATCCGTCATCAGAGAGTATGGTGTTTGCTATGCCACCCATGAGAATCCGACCATCAATGACAAGAAAGTATCTGCGAGCGGCAACGATACGGGTAACGACGTGACCTTCACGCTGTCGAACCTCGAGTCCGGCACCACCTACTACGTCCGTCCCTACGCCCGCAACGCCACCGG
>JAFSZU010000056.1 GCA_017455585.1 Bacteroidaceae bacterium
CAAACAGCACATACGCAAGTGCCGAGCCCGGCCAGTTCGCCATCATCAACTACGAGGACAACTACTACCTCTACAGCGTGGCCGACAGTAAGTTTGTTGCAAACAATGGTTCTTTGGTTGAAAAGCCCTCAAACGGTGTACTTGACGCTCTTCAGATGACACCGAAGGCCGTTCCTTACTTTATGTTCTACTTTACGGTATCCGAAGGCACAAACTATGGCGTCAACACGAACGGAACAGGCAACCTCGGAGGCATTGTCATCAACGACTGGATGAGCGCCGATGCCGGCAACCAGTACTACATGGTTGAAGCCGCTGACTTCGATGCTACAGATGCACTGGCCGCTCTGTATGCATACTTCAATCCCACATATACTGTGACATACGAAGTGAAGGATAATGATGGAAAGGTTCTCTTCACATCTGATCCTGAACCCTCAGAGGAAGGTGCTAAGATTACATCTCTCCCCGAAAAATATCAGCGTGCATTCTACACCTACGATGAAATTGACGAGACCGTCACCAAGGAGGAAACAACCGTTACGTTCACCGCTACATGGGCTGGCCCGTTCGAGCTTTCCACCACTGTGGATAATGCTAAGTGGTACACTATGACCATTCGTTCCGACTACAGTGTATTTGTTGGCGAAACCGAGCCATATTACCCCAAGAAAGCAGATGCCATTAAGAAGATGACAGATGAATATCAGTGGGCATTTGCTGGTGATGCTTACAATGGAATTACACTATTCAACAAAGCTAAGGGAGAAGGCTGGACCTTGACGAAAGACGGTAGTAATGTTGTCATGCGTGAAGGCACTTATGCCTGGGAAATTGGAAAGAATAGTGATGGCTTCACTTTGAAGGAAATCGGCACCGCATATAACTGTGTCAACCAAAATGGTGGTTCTTCTGGTCCTCTGCAGTTCTGGAATTCCAGCAACTCTCCCACAGACAACGGTTCTACCTTCCGCGTGGAAGCTGCCAAGACAGAACTTGACCTTGCTATCGGTGAAACCGGTTACGCTACCACTTATCTGCCCTTCGCAGTGTCTGTGCCTGAAGGTGTGACAGCTTACACTGCAGAGTTCGAAAACACTTGGCTGAAACTGAACGCAGTAACAGGAACCATTCCTGCTACTACTGCTGTCATCCTTAAAGGTGAAGCTGGCACCTATAAATTCAATATCGCTGCTGAGGCCGAAGCCATAACGGGCAATGTCTTGAAGGGTACCCTTGAGTCCATCGAAGCCACAGGCAAGTATGTCCTGGCTCAGCCCGAGGGCGAAGCCGTAGGCTTCTATCTGGCCGACAAGGGCACTATCGCAGCCAATAAGGCTTATCTGGAGATTGCCGATGCAGATGTGAAGGGCTTCACCTTCGTCTTTGGTGGTGACGCCACTGGCATCAGCGAAACCGTAAATGCTAACGCATTAACTGGTAAGTGGTACAACGTGGCCGGTCAGCGCGTGAACAAGGCCCAGAAGGGCATCTACATCGTGAACGGCAAGAAGGT
Organism: Bacteroidaceae bacterium; assembly: GCA_017455585.1. GTDB lineage: Bacteria > Bacteroidota > Bacteroidia > Bacteroidales > Bacteroidaceae > Physcousia. Next base: position 1,517 of record JAFSZU010000056.1, read on the forward strand.
TGTGAAATAAATAAACACATCAAGAATTAGAGAATTAGAGAATAATAAGTAGGTGAACACAAACAGTTGTCTATATTTTCTCACACGAATAGCCACGAATGGGCACACGAATTTAACATAAATAATTAATGGATAATTGGATGGAACCATTTATGGACATTCTTGAAGTTTCAAGCGACCAAAGGTCGAGCGCGTGTAAAATAGAAAATGTATTTATTCTCGAATTCTCTAATTCTTGATAACAAAATCGCAACAATAGTTAATAACATTCTAATTTAAGATGACAATGAAAAAGACATATAGCAGTCCCGTTGTGAAAGAACTTCACATGGACACAGAGCAGATGGTGGCAGAGAGCCTGGCCATCAACAGTAGCGTCACCGTAGATGGCGGCGATGCCCTCGTCAAAGGCAATGACTGGGACATCTTCGGAGAAGCAGAGGTGGAGGAATAATCCCTCCCTCACATCACACAACCCCGCGGGGCGCACTCCACACGGAGCGCGCCCCGCGCATGTTTACTGCCAGTTTTGCCTTAATAACTGACACAACTGTCACTTTTTGGTACTGATGTTTGGTAGTTTCAGAGAAATAACGTACCTTTGCATTACCAAAAAGTGACAGATGTGACATAAAATGGCAGCGTATGGTTAAGGTAATCAATCGGGACAGTTATCTGAATCAGCTTATCGCCGGACAACAAAACGGGCTGATAAAAATTGTAACGGGTATTCGGCGATGTGGCAAGTCGTTCCTACTCTTCGAACTATTCCATCGTTATCTGACAGATCATGGTACGGACGAGAGTCATATCATTGAGATTGCTCTGGACGACATTTCAAATGAGCAGTTGCGTAATCCTCATCTTCTTCTAAGATACATCAAAGAACGAATCATCGACGGAGAGCTGTATTATGTTCTACTTGACGAGATTCAGCTGGCAGACCGTTTCGAAGAAGTACTCAACAGCTTGTTGCGCATCAAGAATGTTGATGTCTATGTTACCGGGAGCAACTCGCGTTTTCTCTCCACGGACATCGTTACAGAGTTCCGCGGTCGCGGAGACGAAATTCATCTTTATCCGCTTTCGTTCGCTGAGTTCTTCTCTGCTTGCGAAGGAACAAAGCAAGATGCGTGGAAGGAATACTACACCTACGGCGGACTTCCCATTATCCTATCAATGGATACAGAGCAGAAAAAAGCGACATATCTCCGGAATCTGTATGAAAGTGTATATATGGCAGACATCATAGACCGTCACAGGATTGCCAATCGTTCGGAATTTGATGAGCTGTCACATATCATGGCTTCCAGTATTGGTTCGTCTTGCAACCCGACCAAGTTGTCCAACACGTTTCTGAGCGTGAAGCATGTGACAATCAGCCATAAGACTATCGGAAATTATCTTTCATATATGCAAGATGCGTTCTTGATAGAACGGGCGATGCGTTACGACATCAAGGGAAAGAAGTACATCAACACTCTCTCCAAATACTACTTCTCGGATATTGGAATACGGAATGCTTTGCTTGATTTCCGGCAGCAAGAGGAAACCCATATTATGGAAAACGTCATCTATAATGAGTTGCGGATGCGCGGTTTTCTGGTGGATGTTGGTATGGTGCCAATCAGGACAACAGACAAAACGGGAAGAACCATCCGAAAGCAGTTCGAGGTCGATTTCGTTGTGAACCGAGCCAGTCAACGCTATTACATTCAGTCTGCACTCGCTATTCCAGACAAAGAGAAAGAGGCTCAGGAATCACAGTCACTGCTCCATGTGAACGATGCATTCAAAAAGATTATTATTGTCAAGGACGACATCAAACCGTGGAGAAATGACAAGGGCATCCTCATCATGGGTCTTATCGATTTCCTGCTGAACTCAAACAGTCTGGAGTTATGATGCATGTCGCGGCATCACCCTTTTTCGTCTGTCCAGCAGGGTATGGCCTCACCTCCAACAACGAAACAGACATTTTCGGGGCAATTTATTCACATTTTTATCTCAACTGGCGGATAATCTCGAAAGTTTTATCTACTTTTGCAGCCGCAACGCTACGCTTATACGTTTAATCAGATAACCATAACCCTAAAAACCAACAAAAGCAACAATGAAGAAGTATCTGCTTGCCCTGTGCCTCTCACTTGTCAGTGCGGGCACGTTTGCACAAGAGTATTATGACGATTCCGCCGCCGCCGGCGACTGGGCCATCGGACTGAATATCCCGATGACGTTTGGTGATGACACCCATCTGGGCTTCGGTCCCAAGATTCAGTACTATGCCACCCATGCCCTGCGCTTGGAGGCCTCATTCGACTATTACATGGAAGCCCACAAGCGCATCGACTGGGACTTGAACTTCAACCTCCACTACCTGATTCCCGCCAAGTACGGTCTCTCGTTCTATCCTGTGGTGGGTCTGACCTTTCTGCACCGTCACTGGACTCCGTCGGACTATCCCGGTGACAGCGGCAACCTGGGAGTCAACATAGGCGTGGGCGCACAGTATGACATCACCTCCAGCATCTTTGCCAACTACGAACTGAAGTATCAATATGTCAACGACCACGACCGCGGCAACATGTGCGTGGGCATCGGCTTCCGCTTCTAATCGTCCAGACCCGTTACAGTAAAGGTCTCGAAGCGCTTAGTGCTTCGAGACCTTTACTTTTACAGGCTGGCTGAGTTCCTTCTGCCAGTCGCGTAACCAGTTGAACCAGCCCTTGGAATCCTTGAAGCCGTCCTCTTCCATGAGGGCGCAGATGGCCAGGTGATAGCGGATGTGTCCATCGACGGGACGGAGGATGGTGAGATAGTTGAAGTCATCCTCCTTCTTGGAGATCAGATACGGTGAATCAACGGTTACGCCGAGACCCACACCCTCGATGAGGTCGGGGGCTGCCTTGTCGGGGACGTTCCTGCCCCATGAGCCAACGAGGCCGCTGGTGACATCCATGAGCCCTTCATTCTCCATTTCCAGCTTCTGCACGCCCGTGCAGAAGGCGAGGCTATCCACGTCTTCACCCCTGAGTTGGACATCGACTTGCACATCGCGGTGTCCGGCATAGATGGTGTAGCGTTGGCGCATCTGCAACAGGCGGTCGCAGTAGAGCCAGTTGCGGTCTGTGACCTCCACGATGGCTCGGACGGGTCCGCTGGCGATGACGCGCTGGCCGCGAGCCTCCACGCTGTCAACGTAGGTGGGTTGCTCATCCACATAGCCGCGGAAGGAGCCCGCCCCCACGCTGGGACCTGCAAAGAGGATGTCACAGCCGCGACCGGCAGCCATGTCCTCGCGTGTGCTGTAGAAGTTGGTGCTGTCCAGGACGAGCTGCGGACGGGGCTTGCCGTAGATGTCGATGCTCTGGCGGTGATCCATATAGACGCGGAAGCCCACGAGTTCCGACTCCCACTGTGCGCCGTGGCCATAAATGGCATCATACATAGAGAGGGGCGTGTTGCGGCCTTGATATTCAATGCTGTTGATATAGGGGTAGCGGTATTTGCGGTCCCAGACCTTCATGAAGGCGGCAGTGCGAGGGAGGAAGGCCCGCTGCGGGGAAACCGCAGAGCACACTACCTTGAAAGAGAGGGTGCTGCGGGCGGGGATGTCGGCGGTGAAGGCCAGCTCGTCGGGGATGAGGTCGCCGTCGAGGTCATCGAGCTGGGAGGGGATGAGGCCCGACGGAGAGCCGTCGGGAACAGTAACCTCTGCAGAAAGAACGGTGGCGGCTTTCTTGCCAAGCGTCTCATGGAGGTTGATGACCACGGGGACGTCGCGGCGATCGGTGCCGCAGGGATTGGTCACCGTGACGGTGAACACAAGCTCATCACCTGTTGCTGTGCCACAAGAGGTGAGAAGCGTGAATAGTGAAAAAGAAACAAGGAAGAGGCGTGCCGGCCTGACAGGGGAAAAGGGTTTATGATTCATATCCGAGGAAAGTTATTGGTGTAACTCCAGTTCGCATGTTCAATTGGGATGGGGTTTTGTCGCCATTGCCGAGGGCAAAGGTAGATAAAAATGCGTTTATGGACAGCTATTCGTGCACAAAAAGAGAGGGGGAAACACACTTTTTCTTCATTTTTCCTTTCCATACAGAAAACATTGCTTACTTTTGCAGCAAAATGTGAACGAGATGTCCCACAAGTCAACCTTTGGGAGCCACCTGCTGGTGCTCCTGTGTCTGTTGCTGTCTCTGTTGTCCCCAACAGCGACGGCCAAAAAGAAAACAGTTTCTTACTCCGATGTGCCAGCCCGTCTGCACTGGATCGGCAAGACACCCACGGCGGCCAAGCCCGTGAGTTTTGGCATCCCCTTTGACAAAGGCGAGATGAAGCCCACAGGCACCTTCACCCTCACCACCGATGACGGCCAGCAACTCGCGGCCGACTTCTGGCCCACAGCCTACTGGCCCGACGGCAGCGTGAAATGGGGCGGCTTCGCAGCCGTGGTGCCGGGCGGCACGAAGGGAGTGAGCCTGAGCCTTAGCCCCTCCCCCAGCCCCACCCCCTCCAGCCTTCAAGTGCAGGAAACGACATCGCAGTTCCACATCTCCTCCGGCGATTTCTCGGCTTATATCCCCAAGGGCAAGGGCACGGCCATCCTGGACAGCATCGTCCTCGGCGACACGCGGGTGGCGGGACGCGGGCTGCTGGTCTGCACAACCCAGGACCAGCCTTATAACGAGGGTGTGGAACAGATTCACTATCATCAATATGAGAGCTGCGTAGAGAAGGTGGAGGTGGAACGTGCGGGGCGCGTGCGGGCCGTGGTGAAGATCGAAGGGAGCTATGCGCCACAATCGTCAACCGGCAATCATCAATCGTCAATCTCCTCCTTTCTGCCCTTCACTGTCCGCCTATACTTCTATGCCGGTTCGGAACAGGTGCGGCTGGTGCACACCTTTATATATAATGGCGATCAGGAGCGGGACTTCATCCGCTCCTTGGGCGTGCGCTTCGAGGTGCCGATGCGCGAGCAGGCCTATAACCGTCATGTGGCCTTTGCCACCCATGACGGCGGCGTGTGGAGCGAGAGTGTGCAGCCCCTCAGCGGCCGCCGCGTGCTGGGAGCCGGCGGCGCGGGCGGCGCGTTGGTGGGCGGTGGTGCGGGCGGCGCGTTGGTGTCCGGCGGTTTTCCCGCCGGAGCGGCCTCCTTTGAGCAAGCCCAGGTGGCCGGGCACCGCATCCCCGAGCCCTCGGCCTTCGACGAGAAAGGGCGCGACCTGCTGCACCACTGGGCCCGGTGGAACACCTACCGCCTCTCCCAGCCCAATGACCAGGGCTACGCCATCCAGAAGCGCGCCCACACGAACAACCAATGGGTGGGCACCCACACCGGCCCGCGTGCCGACGGCTACGCCTTCGCTGGCGATGTCAGCGGCGGCCTGGGCGTGAGCATCAAGGACTTCTGGCAGAGCTACCCCGCCTCGCTGCAAGTAGATAGTGCCACGCATGACGTGGCCTACCTGACCGCCTACCTGTGGAGCCCCGATGCCGGCCCCATGGATCTGCGCCACTACGACAACGTGGCCCACGACCTCAACGCCTCCTACGAAGACGTGCAGGAAGGCATGTCCACCCCCTACGGCATCGCCCGCACATCCACCCTCACCCTCATCCCCGAACGCGCCTTCCCCGGCAAGGCAGCCATCGCCCAGCGCGCCCGCCAACAGGCCGAGGACGCGCCCCTGCTCTGCACGCCCGAGTACCTGCACTCGCGCCGCGCCTTCGGTGTCTGGAGCCTGCCCGACCGCTCCAACGAGCGCCGCGCCAAGGTCGAGGACCTGCTCACCGACTATCTGGACTTCTACATGCGGGCCGTGGAGGAGCACCACTGGTACGGCTTCTGGAACTACGGCGACTTCATGCACGGCTACGACCCCGAGCGGCACATGTGGAAGTATGACGTGGGCGGCTTCGCCTGGGACAACACCGAGTTGGGCAGCATCTCGTGGCTGTGGTACTCCTTCCTGCGCACGGCGCGACCCGACATCTGGCGCGCCGCCGAGGCCATGACACGCCACACTTCTGAGGTCGATGTCTATCACCTCGGGCCCTACGCCAGCCTGGGTTCGCGCCACAACGTCAGCCACTGGGGCTGCGGTGCCAAGGAGGCCCGCATCTCGCAGGCCGCGTGGAACCGCTTCTACTACTACCTGACCACCGACGAGCGCACGGGCGACCTCATGACGGCCGTGCGCGATGCAGACCAGATGCTCTACACCATCGACCCCATGCGTCTGGCACTGCCGCGCGAGAAGTACCCCTGCACGGCACCGGCCCGTCTGCGCATAGGCCCCGACTGGGTGGCCTACGCGGGCAACTGGATGACCGAGTATGAGCGCACGCGCAACGTGAAGTACCTGAAGAAGATACAGGCGGGCATGAAGAGCATCGCCGCCCTGCCCAACGGCATGTTCACCGGCCCCGGCGTGCTGGGCTACGACCCCGCCACGGGCATCCTCTCCTACGAGGGCGACCCCGCCGTCACCTCCACCAACCATCTGAAGCTCATCATGGGCGGTTTCGAACTCATGCACGAGATGTTGGAGATGGTGCCCGACAAGAAGTTCGAGGCCTGTTACCTCGACCACAACGCGCGCTACCACAAGGTGACCAGTAACCGCTTCCGCATCAGCCGTCTCAAGGGCTACGCCGCCGCCAAGCTGGGCGACAAGGCGTTGGCCACAGAGACGTGGGAAGACATGTGGAAGTATGGCCGCGCGCAGCAGCACTACCGCTTTGACCCGCATCCCGTGCTGCCGCCCGAGGTGCCGCAACCCGTCACCGAGAGCGCCGAGACCACCACCAACGACTGCGCCCTCTGGAGCCTCGAGGCCATCTACCTTCAGGAGGTCATCCCGCAAGAGTGAGGGTAAGTTTAATGAAGAAATAAGAAATAAAAATGAAGAAATAAGAAATATAAAATAAGAAATATAAAATATGACAACAATGAAGAAACTATTCATTTGGGGGCCGCTGGCACTGGCGGCCATCACCATCACCTCATGCAAGAACGCTCCCCAGCAGAGCCAGGAAATCAACGACTCCACCACACCGCTTCACCTGCTGAAGCCCGACTACAAAGTGCCATACGGCGAGCTGACCGCCGACGAGGTCAAGGCCGACCTCGACCGCATCTTTGCCTACATCGAGAGCGAGCGGCCAGTGGGATATGTAGATAAGGATGGCAAGGAGGTGGACGTGGATGCCTCGAAGCCCCTGCCCGAGGGCGTGACGCTGAAACGTGGCGCCTTCCGCCTCGGTTCCTACGAGTGGGGCATCACCTATCAGGCTTTGTTGGCTGCCGCCGAAGCCACAGGAAATGCTGATTACCAGCTTTATGTGAAGAATTGTCTGTCCATGTTGAGTGCGGCCTACCCGCTGTTCAAACAGCGTGATGCCGACAAAGCTGAGATTGGCGATGCACAGATGGAGCAGGTCATCCACCCCCGTGCCCTCGACGACTGCGGCACCATGTGCACCGCCATGATGAAATATCAAGTTGAAAGTTTAAAATTGAAAGTTGAAAGTTCTGTCTCTGGCCAGGAACCCATAGATACTGCGCAGCAACTTTCAACTTTCAACTTTCAACTTTCAACTCTCATAGCCAATTACTTCCACTTCGTGGAGCACGGCCAGTACCGTCTGCCCGACGGTCTCTTCGCCCGTCACCGCCCGCAGCACAACACCGTGTGGCTGGACGACATGTATATGGGCATCCCCACCATCGCCTACGCCGGCATCTACTTCAATGACCCGCGCTATTTCGACGAGGCCGCCACGATGTATAAGAACTTCGTCCGCCGCATGTGGCTGCCAGAGAAGCAGATTTATCGTCATGGCTATGTCGAGGGCCTCGCCCAGCAGCCCACCTACCACTGGGCACGCGCCAACGGCTGGGCACTGCTGACCACTGTGGAGCTCTTAGACATGCTGCCGGAGAACCACATCGACCGTCCCTTCATCCTCAACCAGTTGCGCGAGCATGTGGCTGGCCTCTGCGCCCTTCAGTCGAGCGAGGGCTTCTGGCACCAGCTCCTGGACCGCTCAGACAGCTACCTCGAGACCTCTGCCACCGCCATCTACTGCTACGCCATCGCCCACGCCATCCGCCGCGGCTGGCTCGAGGGCATCACCTACGGCGGCGTGGCGCAGCTCGCCTGGCACGCCATCAGCACCAAGATCACCCCAGAGGGCAAAGTCGCCGGCACCTGCGTGGGCACCGGCATGGCCTTCGACCCCGCCTTCTACTATTACCGTCCCGTCTCCGCCGCTGCCGCCCACGGCTATGGTCCCGTCATCTGGGCCGCAGCCGAGATGATTAACCTCCTCGGAGAGTGGCATCCCCGCACCAACGACAGCGGCCTCCACTACTACGAGCAGGAGCAGACAAACCCCGCTCCCCTCTTCTATTTGACCGAGGACGGCAAGGGAGAGGCCGTGAAGTAAAGCCCCACTCCCCCACCTCTTTTGTTTATTCCATCATGACCGAATGATTATTCCATCATGACCGAATAATCATTCGGTCATGATGGAATAATCAAAACGTATAGGCGCGAGAGCTAAAACGTGTTGCCATCGCGGGCAATCCTTATGGTTCAAATGGCAAACAAAGGTATATTCGTAAGATGCTCTTGATGGATATAGGGGAGCATGGAATAGCGGATGGCATGGAGTTCGGGATGAAGCTCCAGATAATGATGCAGCGAATTCGACTGCACGTTGCGACCCGCCTTCACCTCTATGGGTACGATACCGTTGTCAGAATGCATCAGGAAATCTATTTCCAACCGAGAGTCCTCTGCACTATGATAGAAAATGTTCCCTTTGTTGGCACACACCAATTGCTGATACACATACTGCTCTGTGAAGCCACCCCTGTATTCTTTGAAGATGTTGTCCCCGATCAGCACTTGTGCAGCAGGAGCCTCTACCATAGCACCTAACAAACCACCATCTACCAGATAGAGCTTGAAGGCTGAAGCGTCTTCATAGGCTTTCAGTGGCATACGAGGCTCACGGCAGCGCGTCACTTTATGCACGACACCTGTGTCTATCAACCATTGGATCGCTAACTCAAACTCAGCTGCGCGACCGCCCTTTTTCAAGTCGGCATACCGGAACTTCTTATTCTCCTTGAAGAGTTGTGCGGGAACAGACTGCCACACCATATTGATTCGTGCGACCTGTGAGACAGGAGCGTGTTTCGAGAAGTCCTTGCCGTAGTCGAACAAAATCTGGGTTTGCACCTCGCGGACAGCATTCAGCCCTTGTCCATTGATATATGTGAGAACGGCAGCGGGCATACCACCGACATAGAAGTACTGGCGGAGTAGGTCAGAGAAGGAATTGAACAGCGTGTTCATCGATGGATAGTCATGTTCTGCAATAAGCCGCTCCATCCCTTCCTTGCCCATGGCCAACAGAAACTCACGGAAGCTCAGAGGATAGACTCTCAGCATATCCACTTTCCCAACAGGAAACGAAAGCCCTTCGTGAAGCGAGATACCGAGCAGTGATCCCGCAACGGCTACGTGATAATCTGCGGCATCCTCGCAGAAATACTTAAGTGCTGAGAGTGCACGGGGACAAGCTTGAATCTCGTCCAGTACAATCAAGGTGTCGTTAG
>JAFSZU010000008.1 GCA_017455585.1 Bacteroidaceae bacterium
CTGCGCTATGGCACGCAGGAGGCTACCGACTTCGCTGTGGAGGTGCAGAAGACCGTTTGTCTCTGTGCATACGCCAGCAGCGTGCAGATGGCCCGCGAACGTGGAGCCTTCGAGATGTTCGACGCCAAGCGCGAAGAGAACAACCCCTTTATCCAGCGCATCAAGGCCGCAGACCCGCAGCTCTATGCAGATATGTGTCAATATGGTCGCCGCAATGTGGCCTGCCTCACTATCGCCCCGACAGGTACCACCTCTCTCATGACGCAGACCACCAGCGGCATTGAACCCGTCTTCCTGCCTGTCTATAAGCGTCGCCGCAAGGTGAACCCCAACGACCCCGAAGCTCATGTGGACTTTGTTGATGAGACGGGTGATGCTTTCGAAGAGTATATCGTCTATCATCACCATTTCCTCACCTGGATGAAGGTCTGCGGGTTAGACACGGAACGCCGCTACACCCAGGAAGAGATTGATGAGCTGGTGGAGCAGTCGCCGTATTATAAAGCTACGGCCAACGATGTCGATTGGCTGATGAAGGTGCGTATGCAGGGAGCCATCCAGAAGTGGGTGGACCACAGCATCAGCGTCACCGTGAACCTGCCGAACAATGTGGATGAGCAGCTGGTCAACGACCTCTATATGGAGGCCTGGCGCAGTGGTTGCAAAGGTTGCACCATCTACCGCGACGGCTCGCGCAGCGGTGTGATGATCAGTGTCAGCAAGAAGAAGGAGAAGAAAGCCGAGGAGCCCGAACATCCCGACACGCCCGCTCTGGAGACCGGCCATGAGCATCCTGTGCCTGAGTGCCGTCCGCCCGAAGTGGTGGAGAAGCGTCCCGACGTGCTGGAGTGTGACGTGGTGCGCTTCCAGAACAACAAGGAGAAATGGGTGGCCTTTGTGGGTCTGCTCGATGGAAGACCCTATGAGATCTTCACCGGCCTACAGGACGAGGAAGAAGGCATCTTGCTGCCCAAGAGCGTCACCAAGGGACGCATCATCAAGCAACTCAACCCCGACGGCACCAAACGCTACGACTTCCAGTTCGAGAACAAGCGCGGCTACAAGACCACCGTCGAGGGACTCTCCGAGAAGTTCAACCCCGAATACTGGAACTATGCCAAGCTGCTCTCTGGTGTCCTCCGTTACCGTATGCCACTCGACCACGTCATCCGCCTGGTCGGTCAGCTCTCCTTCCAGAGCGAGACCATCAACACCTGGAAAGCAGGCGTGGAGCGAGCACTGAAGAAGTACATCTCCGACGGCACCGCTGCCAAGGGGCAGACCTGTCCCAACTGCGGACAAGAGACTCTGGTCTATCAGGAAGGCTGTCTCATCTGCACCAACTGCGGTGCCAGCCGCTGCGGGTAAAGCATAAATTTGCTCTGGGCAACAGGAGTAAAAAGAAAGGAGCATAAATATGACATTTTTTGATTTTCTACTTGCAGTAACTGTGCTTGCTGGTTTGGGGGCGATTATTGGCTTTATTTGCACTCTTGCGTCACCCTGAAGTTGAAGAATGATGCAGGTTCTCATTCGCAACCTTCGCCTTTTCGCCCACCACGGTGTGCTCCCGCAGGAGCGCACTGTGGGGGCGTATTTTATAATCAATCTTCGTATCCAGACCGACTTCAGCCGTGCCATGGATACTGATGAGTTGGACGGCACCATCTCATACGCCGATGTCTTTGAGGTCGTGAAGGCAGAGATGGCTGTCCCCTCCCGTCTGCTGGAGCATGTGGCCGGGCGCATCTGCCGCGCCATCTTGCACCGCTTCCCCACCGCCGTGTCTGTGCATCTGGAACTCTTGAAGGAGAATCCCCCCATGGGAGCCGACTGTGCAGGTGCGGGCGTGGTGCTGGAGATGAGTGCCTAGTCAAAAATACGTGCGCACGTACCGGGTGTTACGTGCGCACGAAATCGTTATAACGTGCGCACGTGATGGCTTTCACGTGCGCACGTTTTTTTGCTTTATTGCGGCTCGGGCTGTGGCTGCATTCTCTTGACTTCAGGATTCCCGCTGAGGATCATGTTGACCACTTCCACGGCATCGGTAATAGAAACCCGGCCGTCGCGGTTGACATCGCCTCGCATCTGCCCCACGTCTGCCACCACGACGTGCTTGACAGAGAGACCTCCGTCTGCCTGAATGGTGAGATAGGGGCGGAAGGCGGGCACCGTCTGTCCTGCAGCGAAGGCAGCGTTGGCTGCTAACTGCCAGCCTTCTGCCTCAATGCTCGGCAGGATATTGCCGTGCCATGCGGCGGAGATGCCCGGCAGTTCCTTCATGAATCCTCCGAGCTGCGTGGCCTCAAAGACGCTGAAGGGCGAGGGCAGGATCATCATCTGGTCCACGATGGTGGTCTCTGCGCTGTTGCGCAGCACCACAGCGTTGCCGTTGAGCAGTGCCACGAAGGGTGTTCCGGCTTCGATGATGCCCGTGCACTCCTTGAAGAACACAGACAGTTGCTGCTTGGAGCTGTCATAGAAGGAGAAGTCCAGCGGGACATACGCGGCTGTCACCCCCTCGGCTTCCTCCAGACTGATGTCGAACGGCAGGCAGAAGGCAGCATAGCCGCCCTCCTGAAGGGCATCGGGTTGGAACGTGTAGGTGATGTTACCTTTCTTGTAGGTCTCGGGAATCAGCTGGCAGTTGTCATCGGTCAGTGTCAGGACGGGTGTCCAGTCTGCTTCCAGCTCGTTGGTGACCTGCGTAAAGAGTTTCCAACCATCTGCCTGGGCGTAGTAGTCCTTGCTGAGTGTGGACACATGCAATGTGCAGAGTGACGGGTTGAGGTAGTTCATGGCATTGGTATTGGCCGTATAGCAGAAGGTGTATTCGCTGAGTTCGCCCGTCATGGCAGGTGGCATCACGGCGTAGGAATACAAGTCCGTCAGCCCCAGGCAGAATGCAAAGGCACCCGTGCCCACGTCCTCAACGGTGGACGGGATGGAGGCTGTCACGGCGTCGGTCAGCATCAGGAATGCACCCTGTGAGATATGTGTGATGCCTTTCTCGACGGTGATTTTCTTGATGCTGGCAAAATAAGTAATCCAGGGAGCCATGCCCAAGCCGGAGGGATTTTCGTCAATCATAGCCTTAATTTGATTAACGGTTTTCTCCACGCCGAGTCGCTGGATGCCCATAAGAATTGTCTGTGGCTTGGCTTGTTGGATGTAATAGAGAGCCTTCTCGCCATAGTCAAACATGGGCCCGTTGCCGGAGATGATGAGTTCCCCGTCCTCAGTGAGCCGCCACCAGGCATCCATGCCGCACTGTCCCTCTGCCACCACCACCTCGGGCTGCTGCTCGTTGACATAGTTCAGGACGGGGTACGCGCTGCCCTGCTTGAACCAGGTCTTCTCGCTGTCCAGCACGTTGAGGACAGTCCCGTCGGCAAAGGCCGCTGCGTCATATACGGTCGAGTATTGATGGATGGGTGAGGAGCCTGAGAGAGCGTAGGTGTTGGAATAAGACGGTTTGATGGTGAAGCCATAGCCTCCGCTGGCCGCTATGACAGCTCCCGTGGAATTGCTGTTGTAGCAGGTCACGGCACCCACGTTGTGGCAATGTGATACCGTAGGCCCCGAACTGTTGTGGGCGTTGCAGACGCCAGAGGCGTAGTAGGCCCCGCCATAGACGGAACCGGTATTGTAGCAGTAGGAGATGGAGCCGCCGTTGTCGATGGCACCGGCCACACCGCCGACACAGTTTCCGTTGCGCCAGTGGTTGTTGCAATACTGTCCATAGCAATAGATGAATCCGGCGTTATAGCAGGCCTCGATGCTCGTGGAACCGTTGGTGTTGCCCACGATGCCGGCGAGCAGTGAACTCTTGGAGTACATGGTGTTGGTGTTGAAGCAGCAACGGATGACGGAGTTGGTGGCATAGCCCGCCACACCGCCTGTGCGGCAGCATCCGAAGATATAGCCGTCCTCGACCCCCAGGTTCTCGATGGTGGCAGAGCTGACATACCCGAAGAGACCCGTGAACTCGCTGGTTGTCTGGATGTATGTGCCGAACACCGAGTGCCCGTTGCCGTTGAAGTGTCCCTTGAACGGTGCGCTGCTGTTGCCGATGGGTGTCCAGGCGGCACCCGTGGCGGCGAGCGAGCGGTCCTCGTTGAGCAGTCCCTTGTTCAGAACGATGTCATCGGTCAGTTCATAGTACTTCGTCCGATATGCCGAATTGTTGTTGACCAGCCACGCCATATTAGCCAGCTGCTGGGCCGTGGCAATCTGATAGGGGGATGCCTCGCTGCCGTCGCCGCCGGCAAAGGGCGATGCGGGTTCTGCGGAAGGATAGTTCCATGTCACGGCGGCAGCACGGCGCGGTGCGCGGCGAATCTGCGAATACAGGCCTTGCGCCGGCATGGGGGCGCGTCGCAGGACTTCGCCGGTGGACAGTGATGCGTCCTTGGCTTGTGCCCATAGTGCGGTTGTGGACAGGAGCATCAGAAAGCATGTCAGATGTCTAAGTTTCATCATATTTCTTGGGATAATAATAATGAAAGAAAACATGAACGGTTGCTATTGTTTACGTTTCCTTTCAAGTGTGTTGGAATAATAGATGGGGAACCGCGTAATAACGCCTCAATAGGTGACGACAGGCTCCAGCTGCTTGGCCTGTTCCACCATCTTGATGACCTCCTTCAGCGCGGGCACGCGGCGGACAAGATGCTTCTCGTTGTTGGTCTCTTCGAGCTTGGGCTGCAGGTTCTCGGGCACACGGTGGCGGAACTCCTTGACGGTATCCACGCCAGCAGCTTCCAGCAGTTCTGCAAACTGAGGACCTACACCCTTGATGCGGAAGAGGTCGGCATGGTTGGTCCAGCGCAGGATGAGCTTGTCGCTGATTTCTGTCTGCTCTGCCAGCTCCTGGCGGCCCTTGGGGGTGGCGCATTTTTCCAGCAAATCGCTGACCTTGATGATGCCGGCGGCAATGAGTTTCTCGGCATAGACCTCGCCGATACCTTCGATGTCAATAATCTTATAAGCCATAGGTAAAATAGGTTAAGGGGTTAATATGTGTTTCTTCGCAGTTGCAAAGTTAATAATGAGAGACGATAAGTGGTGCAAGTGTGCGCCATATTTTATAAAAGGTTAACACGGAAGCCTAAAAGCTGTTAAAAATGAGACGTGAGCGAAAAAAAAGGATGAAAAGTGTAAATATGTCACCCTTTTTGTCATACCTTTGCAGTGAAATTTACACTAATATCTCATTTCTGACATGAAGAGGTCTCTTTTACTCTTGCTGGCTTGTGCCGTTCTGTTGCCGCTGCAGGCCAAGAATGAAAAAAACATTTCTGCCGGTTATCCCATCACGCCTGTGCCCTTCACGTCTGTCAAGGTGACAGACTCCTTCTGGGGGCAGCGCCTGAAGGCCAGCCGCGAGGTGACCATCCCCCTGGCATTCTCCAAGTGCGAGGAGACGGGTCGCTACACCAACTTCAGCAATGCCGCCGCACACATGAAGGATCCCTCCAAGGTCTTCAAAGTCAGTGGCTACAGTTTTGATGATACAGACCCCTACAAGACCATTGAAGGTGCCTCGTATCTCTTGCAGACCTACCCCGACAAGAAGCTGAAGGCTTACATGGACTCGGTCATCAATGTCATTGCTTCCGCACAGGAACCCGACGGCTATCTCTACACCTCCCGCACGCAGAACCCGGAGCATCCCCATGAGTGGGCCGGTGACCGCCGCTGGGTGAAGGAGGAGGACCTGAGCCATGAACTCTACAATCTGGGCCACATGATAGAGGGTGCCATTGCCCACTACCAGGCCACGGGCAGCAAGAAGTTCCTGAACGTCGCCATCAAGTATGCCGATTGTGCCGTGCGCGAGGTGGGACCCAATCCGGGACAGGCCTGTGTGGTGCCCGGCCACCAGATTGCTGAGATGGCACTGGCCAAGCTCTATCTGGTCACGGGTGAGAAGAAATACCTGGATCTGGCCAAGTTCCTGCTGGACTACCGCGGCAAGACCACCATCGTGCACGACTACTCCCAGGCCCATAAGCCTGTCATTGAGCAGGATGAGGTCGTGGGGCACGCCGTGCGCGCCGCCTACATGTATGCCGGCATGGCCGACGTGGCCGCCCTGACAGGTGACGAGGCATATATCAAGGCCATCGATGCCATCTGGGACAATATCGTTTCCAAGAAACTCTACATCACCGGCGGTATCGGTGCCACCAGCAGCGGCGAGGCCTTCGGGCGCAACTACCAGTTGCCCAATATGAGTGCCTACTGCGAGACATGCGCCGCCATCGGCAATGTCTATGTCAACCACCGTCTGTTCCTGCTGCACGGCGAATCCAAGTACTATGACGTGCTGGAGCGCACGCTCTATAATGGTCTCATCAGTGGCGTGAGCCTGGACGGCGGCGCCTTCTTCTACCCCAATCCGTTGGCTTCCATGGGTCAGCACCAGCGCCAGCCCTGGTTCGGCTGTGCCTGCTGCCCCAGCAATATCTGCCGTTTCATCCCCTCGCTGCCCGGATATGTCTATGCCGTGAAGGACCGCAACGTCTATGTGAACCTGTTCCTTTCCAACACCAGCAACCTCCAGGTGGGCGGCAAGGCCGTGACGCTCTCGCAGCAGACCGAGTACCCGTGGAAGGGTGACATCACGGTGACTGTCGATAAGAATGCCGCCGGGGAGTTCGCCATGAAGGTGCGCATCCCCGGATGGGTGCGCGGCCAGGTGGTGCCCAGTGACCTCTATTCTTTCACCGATGGCAAACGCCTGAGTTACTCTGTGAGTGTGAATGGAGAAATGGTAAATGGTAAATCGTCAAATGGTCAATTGGGTGAGGATGGCTACTGCACCATCAGCCGCAAGTGGCTGAAGGGTGACAAGGTGGCCATTCACTTCGATATGGAACCGCGTACCGTCCGCGCCAACAACCGCGTGCAGGACGACCGCGGCATGATCAGCGTGGAGCGCGGTCCCATCGTCTATTGCGCCGAACACCCGGATAATGACTTCGATATTTCCGGCGCCCTCATCAATCAGGATCCTCAGTTTACCGTGGGTCAAGGCACCATCGCCGAGACACCCCTCACCACCCTGATGACCGACGCCCAGCTGCTCACCTTCGACAAGAACGGACGTTTGGAGACCGCCGACAAACGCATCAAGCTCATCCCCTACTATGCCTGGTGTCACCGCGGCAGCGGCAAGATGCAAGTGTGGATGGCGCAGGACCTGAACGCCACATCACCCGCACTGCCGCCCACACTGGCCAGCGAGAGCAAGGTGGAGTCTTCATCGAAGATTCCCGCCCTCTCCAGCCTCAACGACCGCCTGGTGCCGCGTGACGGCAACGACCGCAGCATCCCCTACACCCACTGGTGGCCTAAGCAGGGCACCACAGAGTGGCTCACCTACACCTTCCCCGCCGCTGCCACCGTGCAGTCCAGCACTGTCTATTGGTATGACGACCAGCCGTGGCAGGGCTGCAAGGTGCCCGACAGCTGGCGCATCCTCTACAAGGACGCCGCTGGACAATGGCAACCTGTGAAGAACCCCGACGGCTACCCCGTGGAGAAGGGAGCACCCTGCACCGTGAACTTCGATCCCGTGCAGACCACGGCCGTGAAGCTGGAAGTGAAGATCAACAAGGACAAGTCCGCCGGCATCTTCGAGTGGAGCGTGAAATAGACTCTTCTTAGCACCACAGATTCCACGGATTACATGTCCTATGGTTATCAAATTTATATTCTTTGTTTCACAGATTCACGAGCGACACGCTTCACGGTTATCGAGCGTGGAGTCTCGCGGTATTCGAAACTGGCGTGGCGTTTCGCCTGAAAATCTGTGAAATA